>CADEDM010000001.1 GCA_902826065.1 uncultured Acidobacteriota bacterium
GCACCAGCGTCGAGAACGCCGCCGGCACGTTGACGTGCACGCGCCAGTCGCGGAATGACGTGAACATGCGCAGCTTGTTCTTGATCACCGGCCCGCCGACGCTCACGTTGACGTCGGAAACGAAGTCGACGTTGTTGGTGTCGGCGCGGAAGCCGTAGCGTGCCAGGTCGTCGTCGACGTTCTGGGTCTGCGTCGCGTCGCCCAGCCACGCGCCGGTGACGCGGCCGCGCCATGTGTCGCTGCCGCTCTTCGTCACCATGTTCAGGAACACGCCGCTGGTCGGCACGGTGATGTCGTGCGCGCCGGTCGAGACCTGGATGTCGTCGAAGGCGTCGAAGTCGTAGTAGAACCCGGCCGCGCCGATGGCCGCCGGATCGCCCACGTTGATGCCGTTCAGGTAGCTCGAGTTCTGCGCGCTGGTCGTGCCGCGGGCGTTGAACACGCCCTGGAGGCCGCCCGACGTGCCGCCGACATCGGGGCGGGTGATGAGCAGGCTCGGCACCTTGTATTCCACGAGCGACCAGATGTCACGACCGCCCGGCGTGCCCTGCAGGAGCTGCTCGCCGAGGTTCACGCTGGTGTTGGCGCTGGTCGTGTCGACCACGGGCGAGGCGCCGGTCACGGTGACCGTCTCCGCCACCGTCGCCAGCTGCAGCTGCAGGTCGAGCGGCACCGTCGCGCCCACCTGCACGGTCACGCCCTCACGCACCACCGTGCGGAAGCCTTGCAGCTCGAGGCGCACCGTGTAGAGCCCCGGCTGCAGCGAGGGGAAGCGATTCACACCGGCGCCATCGGTCGTGCCGGTCTGCGTGCCGGCCACGAGCACCGGGCTCGTGAGCGTGACGGCCACGCCGGGCACGGCCGCGCCCTGATCGTCGGTGACCCGCACCAGAATCGAACCCGTCTGAACCTGGGCCTGTGCGGGACTGGTGGCGAGGGCGGCAAGCAATGCTGCCGCGACCCACACTCTTGCTCGCGTCATGTGTCGATCCTCCGGGAGTCCAGTGATGGTGCGGGGAGGACGCACGCAGGACCGGCACGCCTGGTGCCGGATGGGCGAGGCACATCGCCCGAATGGACCCGCGCGGATTGTAGGTCCGGCGCGACCCGGAAATCGAATAGATTTGCGAAATTGCACTGATGCCGTGCAGCAAGGAAAGAGGTGCCCTGGTGCGAATCCCGTCGCTCGCGATGCTCGCCGTCGTGCTGTTCGCGGCGCCGTCTGCCTCGCAGACGCCTGCCGCAGCGCCGCCCGTCCCGCCGCTCACCCTCACCACTACCGCGTTTCCCGATGGTGGTGTGATCCCGGTGAAGTACACGCAGGCCGCCGAACAGGTGTCGCCGGCCTTGAGCTGGACCAACGTGCCGGCCGGCACGCAGAGCTTCGTGCTGCACATGCGCGACCCCGATGTCGCGCGCAACAAGACCACCGAAGACCAGGTGCACTGGCTGGTGTGGGGCATCCCAGGCACAGCCACCGGGATGGCCGAGGGACAGCCGAAGGGGCCGACGCTGCCGGACGGCAGCCGTCAGATCAGCGCCAGCGGTGAGGTCTACCGGGGGCCTGGGGCGCCCGCGACCGGACCGCTGCACCACTACACGTTCGAGCTCTTCGCGCTCGACACGAAGGTCGACGTCCCCGCCGGCGCCGACGCCTGGGTCACGCGCACCGCGGTCTACGCCGCCATGCAGGGGCACATCCTCGGCAAGGCGGTCTACGTCGGGCTGTTCCGACGTCCGCCGGCCCGGTAGGTCGCGCACCGCCGTGCACTTCCGCGTCGCGGCGTCGTGGCGCGGCGTCCATCGACGGGTTCGCAGGCTCGCGCTGCAACACATGCGGGATCGGGCCGATATCCCCTAAGCAGTGGGAGCGAGCCCGGCGGGCCATCGTTCGTTCGCGTTCGGCGGCGCACTGGTGGTCACGGCCGTCCTCCTGTGGACACCGTCTGGCGCAGCCGCCCCTGACGCCCTGCGCGGCGTCGTTCGCGCCGCTGGCCAGCCCGCACGCGACGCCGTCGTGTGGCTCGAGTCACCGGCCGCCGCAGCCGCGCCGGGGCGCTCCACCGCGGTGCTCGACCAGCGCAACATGCAGTTCGCCCCACGCGTGCTGGCCGTGCGCGTCGGCACGACGGTGCGCATGCCGAACAGCGACCGGCTGTTCCACAACGTCTTCTCGTTCCGCGATGGCAAGGTCTTCGACCTCGGTCTGTATCCCGTCGGCACGTCGAAGACGGTGACGTTCGACCGGCCGGGTGTGAGCCGGATCTTCTGCAACATCCATCCCGCGATGGCGGCGTACGTCGTCTCCGTCGACTCGCCGCTCTTCGCCGTGACCGACGGCCAGGGCCGCTTCGAGATGCCGGGCGTGCCACCGGGCGCGCACGCGTACCACGTGTGGCGCGCCGGGGCGCCGCAGGCCTCCGGCACGCTGACCCTTGCCGCCGACCCGATCGAGATCGACCTGCCGTGAGACGCCTGATCGCTCCCGCCGTCGTGGCTGCGTGCCTCGCTCCGGCCGGTGCGCTCGCGCAGAGTGCCGCCGTCGAAATCGTGCAGTCGGTCGGCGCGTCGACCGAATCGGTGACGTCGGCGGCGGTGCAGGTGCGCGGCCTGGTGGACGCCGGTCGCGGGCTCCGCGGCGTCGTCGAAGGGTCGTGGGCCGATCGCTCGCGAGACGTCGGCGACGTCTTCGGCACCGCGTATCCGTATGGCGGCAAGGCCGACGTGATCGAGGCGTACGCCGAATGGGGCCGCACCGGCAACGGGCTGCGCGCGGTACGGGGCGGCCGCTACCGCACGCCGTTCGGACTCGCGTCGGCCAGCGACCACGCCTACATCGGTTTCCTGAGGGCGCCGCTCATCCGCTACGCCAACTACTGGGCGCTGTCGTCCGGCTATCTCGAACATGGCGTCGACGTTTTGGCCGGCGTCTCGCGGGTCTCGATCGAGCTCAGCGCCAGCAAGCCCGCCGACGTCGGCGCCGCCATTCGCCGCGACGGCAGCCCCACGCTCACCGGCCGGGCCGAGGTGGTGGCCGGCCCCGCCGTCGTCGGCGTCAGCCGCATCGACACGACGCCCTATGCGCCGGCGCGGTTTGCCAGCGGCCGTTCGCGCTTCACCGGCATCGACGTCCGGGTCATGACCGGCGGCGTCCAGGTGCGCGGCGAGTGGCTCGAAGGTCAGCCCTTCGCCGGCCGCACGACCACCGGCGGGTACCTCGACCTCATCGTGCACACCCGCCGCATGGACCGTGTCACCGCGCTTGGCCGCGTGGAGAAGCTCGACTACCCGGCGCCGTCGTCGTTCGCGCTGTTCACCAAGCGCGCGATCGCCGCGGTGCGGGTGCGCACGTGGCAGGGCGCCGCCGTGTCACTGGGCGTCTCGCACCAGGCCGGACAGCAGACGCAGCGCCGGCGGACCGCCATCGATGTGGGGATGACGTGGGTACTGCGGCAGGACCGATCGCGCAGCACCCGGTAGTCGCCACCGCGGCCGCATCGGCGGGGCGGTCATGGACCGCGCGACTCGAGGCCCGCGTCGCCCTTGCGCTCGGGCTCCTCGTCACGCTGGCGCTGGTGGCCGTGTTCGTCGTCACCACGCGGGTCGTCTCGTCGCAGTCGCGTGAGCGCGCCGGTCTCGAGCTCGACGTCGCGCGCAGCTCCTTCCATGCCCTGGTGCAGGAACGCGCGTCTGCCGCCGCGCGCGCCGCCGCGCTCGTCACCGAGCTGCCGGTGTTCCGCGCCCATCTCACCGACGCGCAGCTCGCCGCCGACCGCGCCACCGTCGCCGCGATGGCCGACCAGTACCGCGCGCAACTCGCCGCCGAGTTCGCCGTGGTCGCGCGTCAGGACGGCGCCTGGGCAGCACATCCGGGATGGCAGGGGGCGCCGGCGACGCCCGGCAGCCCGATGCAGGCCCTGGTCGGCCGCGCTCTCGCCGGCCAACAGGCCACCGGCATCATCGCCAGCGACGGTGGCCTCTACCTGGTCGTCGCCGTCCCGGCGCGGTTCGCCGACGAGATCCTGGGCACGCTCACGCTGGGCTATCGCCTCACCGACGCCCTGGCGCACGAGCTCGCGCAACTCGCCAAGTGCGAGGTCGTGCTGCTGTCCGCCAATCGCGTGGCGGCGACCAGCCTGCCCGGAGGTCGCGTCGAGCTCGCCCCTCTCGTCCCGGCCGCGCTCTCCGCACCGCAGGCCGTGCTGCCCGGCCTGCAACGGGTGGGCGGACGTCAGTTCGTGGCCGGTGTCTTCGACGTGGCCGGTCCCGCGCTCGGCGGCGGCGCCGGACGCCTGCTGCTGCTCTCGGACTGGCGGCCCACCCAGACGTTCGTCGACGAGCTCCGCGGCCGTTTCGCGGCGGCCGGGCTCACCGTGTTGGCCCTGTCGATTGCCTTCGGCGTGTTCTTCAGCCGCCGCGTCAGCCGGCCGCTGCGCGACATCGCCAGTGCGGCCGCGGAGATTGCCGCCGGCAACCTCGCGCTCACGTTGCCCGAACGCGGACCCACCGAGTCGGTGGCCGTGGCGCGGGCGTTCAACGACATGAGCCAGAGCCTGCGCCGGGCGCAGGACCGGCTGATCCACGACGCCACGCACGACGGGCTGACGCGCCTGCCGAACCGCGCGCTGTTCATGGAGCGCCTCACGCGCGCGCTGATCCGTCGCGTCAGGCATCCGCAGTACGCCTTCGCGGTGCTGTTCATCGACCTCGACCGCTTCAAGCACGTCAACGACGGCCTCGGCCACGGCGCCGGCGACGAGCTGCTGCTGCGCTTCGCCGATCGGCTCGCCGGCCTGGTGCGCCGCGACGACGTCGTGTCGCGAGTCACCTCGGCCACCGACGACGACGCCAGCACGCTGGCCCGTTTCGGCGGCGACGAGTTCGTGGTGCTGCTCGACGACATCCGCGGACCGGTGGACGCGGTGCGCGTGGCGCAGCGCATCCAGCGACTGTCGACCCAGGCCTTCACGGTGCACGGGCAGGAGGTCTTCACCACGCCCAGCATCGGCGTGGCCGTCGCCGACGCCTCGCATCGGGAGGCGGGCGATCTGATTCGCGACGCCGACCTGGCGATGTATCGCGCCAAGCACGCCGGCGGCAACGGCTACGCGGTGTTCGACGCCGCCATGCACGCCCACGCCATCGCCCGGCTGCGGCTCGAGACCGAGCTGCGCAACGCCATCGAGCGCCAGGAGTTCCGCGTCTACTACCAGCCGATCGTCGCGCTGGCCGATCGCCGCGTCGCCGGCTTCGAGGCGCTGGTGCGCTGGGCGCATCCCGAGCGCGGGGTGCTGCCGCCGATCGAGTTCCTCGGGGCCGCCGAGGAGACCGGGCTCCTCACCCAGATCGACGCCTTCGTGCTGCGCGAGGCCTGCCGGCAGGTACGCGCCTGGCAACAGGACAGCGCCGACGGCGCGGCGCTCACCGTGAGCGTCAACCTCTCGGGCCGGTCGTTCGCGCAGGCCTCGCTGGTGTCCCACATCGCGGAGGTGCTGGCCGACACCGGTCTGCCGCCCGCGGCGCTCAGACTCGAAGTGACCGAGAGCGTGGCGGTGACCGACGCCGATCGCGCTCGAGAAGTGCTCGCGGCGCTGCGTGCGCTGGGCGTGAAGGTGAGCATCGACGACTTCGGCACCGGCTACTCGTCGCTCAGCTACCTCGAGTCGCTGCCGGTCGACGTGCTGAAGATCGATCGCTCGTTCGTCTCGGCGATCGGCAGCGGCGGCCGCGGCGAGATCGTGCAGCTCATCGTCGGCCTGGCCGGCGCCCTGGGCCTCGAGGTGGTGGCGGAGGGCACGGAGACCGACGCGCAGATCGCGGTGCTCTCCGGCCTGGGCTGCACCTACGGGCAGGGCTACCTGTTCGGCCGGCCGGTGCCGCCCGAGCACGCCTGGCCGCGCCCATGAACGTGACGCGTCCTGCACGGGCGTGCAGCCTGTCGAACCGCGGCGCTTCGTCCGATATTCCCTGTACGTTCCCGATTCTGGGCTGGAGCACGACGGTGGCTTCGCGTGGGGACCTCGAGGAATCTCATGCGACGCGCCGGAACGCAGGCAGAGTGGTACACTGCGGTGGGTAGCCGTATGTCACGCCAAGGTGGCAGCGCGCATCGTCCGGGCGCTGTCGAGGCTCGTGTCCGCGAACTGATCTTCCAGGTCCTGCCGCCCTCCACGCAGCCGATCGGCGACGCCGATCTCCTGACCGAGCACGGGATGGACTCCGTGACGGCGACCCAACTCAGCTGTATGCTCGCCGAGTCATTCGATCTCCTGCTCTCGCCGGCGATCGCCCTCGAATACCCCACGCTTCAAAGTCTCTCCAATCGCATCGTTCAGCTCGTGACGGCCGAGGGTCGGCGCCAAGCGGGCTGACGAGTGTCCGACGCCACTACACCCGGCCGGAAGTCCGCAGAGGCCCGCGTCGAGAGCATTCTTCAGCGGCGGCGCGCGCGCGACCTCGCGGCGGCGCGGGCCGGCGTCCGTTCGGCGCTACGCGTCGTGCCTGTGCCACGCGAGGCGTCCACGCCACTCGCGATCGCGCAGGAGCGTTTCTGGTTCCTGCACTGGCTCGACCCGACCTCGCCCGCGGACAACGTCGCCGTGGCGCTGCGCCTTGATGGGCCGCTGTCGCTCGACGCCTACCAGCGCGCCTGGGACGTGATCGTCCAGCGACACGAGGTGCTCCGGTCGACGTTCCCGACCAGTGAGGGCCGGGCCGAGCAGCACGTGTCGCCACCGTCGCCGGTCCGCATCCAGGTGCATGACTTGAGCGACCTGTCGCAGGAACGGGCGGAAGCAGAGGCCCGCCGGCTCGCCACCGCGGAGGCGGACCGCCCGTTCGACCTCGAGCGAGGTCCGATGTACCGCTTGGCGCTCTACCGCCTGCCGGCGGGAGGCCACATCGCGCTCTACGCCTTCCACCACATTGTGTGCGACCTGTGGTCGATCGGCGTGCTGTCGTACGAACTGACGGCGCTCTACTCGGCGTTCGAGGAACGTCGCGAGCCGGAGATCCGGCCGCTGCCGTTCCAGTACGCCGATTACGCGGCCTGCCATCGCGAGTGGGTCGAGGGTCAGGTGATCGACGAGGCCCTGGCCTACTGGCGCCGTCACCTCGACGGGCTGCGCGTCACGGAGCTGCCGGCGGATCGCCCGCGAGGGCCTCGCCCCGGCCGCGGCGCCACCGGAGTGGTCGACCTGCCGAAGGACCTCATGCCGGCCATCCGCGCCCTAGCCGGCGGCATGGCCGCAACGCCGTTCATGGTGCTGACCGCGGCGATCTCCTATTTGCTGAGCCGCTACACCGGCACGATGGACGTCGTGCTGGGTACGCCCATCGCGAACCGCACCAACCTCGATCTCAAGGGCATCGTCGGCACCTTCGTCAATACGCTGGTCTTCCGCACGCGTCTCGACGGCGTGCAGACCTTCCGCGACCTGGTGGCCGTCACGCGCGGCACGGCGCTGAGTGCGTTCGAGCACCAGCACGTGTCCTTCCACCGGCTGGTCACCGACCTGAAGCCGGCACGCGCCAACAGCCGCGGCCACTTGTTCCAGGTGCTGTTCAACGTGCAGAACGCACCGGTACGCCTGCCGTCGCTGCCGCACGTGCACGCGACGCCGTTCACGCTGCCGAGAGAGGCCGCGCAGTTCGATCTCACCGTGTGGGTCGACACTGACGTGCTGCAGCAGGTCGGCTATGCCTACGACTCGAGCCTGTTCGATGCCGAGACCGTCGAGCGGCTGATCGCACGCTACCTGCAGCTGCTGCGTACCATCGTCCAGCAGCCCGACCTGCACCTCGACGACGTCGATCTGCTGCTCCCCGACGAGCGTGCCCTGATCCATCCGCCCGAGACGCCCGTCGCGCCCGACGACGGCGCGGCCACGATCGTCGACGTGCTCGACGCGCAGGCGTGTCTCGTGCCCGACCACATCGCGATCGAGTCGGAACGCGGCGCCTACTCGTACCGGGAGCTCGCCGCACGCGCTACGGCGCTGGCCGCGCACCTGCGCGCGCAGGGCGTCGGTCCGGGCGCGCTGGTGGGGCTGTGCCTGCCGCGCACGCCCGATCTGCTCGTCGCGCTCCTCGGCGTGCTGAAGGCCGGCGCCGCGTATCTGCCTGTCGACCCCTCCTACCCGAACGAGCGCGTCGCCTACATGCTGCAGGACTCGGGCACGCGGCTCGTCATCGGCGAGGTGCCTGCCGGCGTGCGCCGTCCCGAGGGGTTGCAGGTGCTGTCGATCGACGACGTACCAGCCACACACGCGCCGTTCGCCGGCCGTCCGGCCGCTGGCGATCTCGCCTACGTGATCTACACCTCGGGATCGACGGGCCGGCCGAAGGGTGTCGAGGTCGGCCATTGCGCATTGCTGAACCTGCTGCACAGCATGCGGGCCGAGCCCGGCATCGCCGCGACCGACCGGCTGCTGGCGCTGACGACCCTGTCGTTCGACATCGCGGCACTGGAGCTGTTCCTGCCGTTGATGGCCGGTGCCACGGTGGTGCTGGCCACCCGCGAGGATGCGCTCGATCCGCAGCGCCTCGCCCACCTCGTGCGCGGGCGGCGTATCACCATGATGCAGGCGACGCCGACGACGTGGCGGATGCTCGTCGACAGCGGCTGGCCGGGCGCGCCCGATCTCGCCATCCTCAGCGGCGGCGAACCGCTGTCGCGTGATCTCGCCGAGCGCCTGCTGTCGCGCGGTCGCGTCGTCTGGAACCTTTACGGGCCTACGGAGACGACGATCTGGTCCACCGTCGCGCGCGTCACGAGCGGGAGCGGCCCGGTCAGCGTCGGCCGTCCGATTGCGAACACGATCGTCTACGTGCTCGACGATCGTGGCCGGCTGCAGCCGCCTGGCCTGCCCGGAGAGCTGGTGATCGGCGGCGCCGGCCTGGCCCGCGGCTACCGCGGGCTGGACGCGCTCACCGCCGAGCGCTTCATCCCCGATCGTCTCAGCGGGCGGTCCGGCGAGCGCCTGTATCGCACCGGCGATCGCGCCAGGCTCCTGCCCGATGGACGCCTGGAACTGCTCGGCCGCTCGGACGATCAGGTCAAGATCCGCGGCTTCCGCATCGAACTGCGCGAGGTTGAGCTCGGGCTCGAAGCCGTGCCCGGCGTGAAGGCCGCGGCCGTCGCAGCGCGCCCCGACGCAACGCTGTCACTGCAACTGGTGGGGTTTGTGGTCTCCGACGATCCCGGACGCGTCACCGCGTCGGCCATCCGTGACGCGCTGGCCCGGCGCCTGCCGCCGTACATGGTGCCGACGCAGATCGTGTTCCTGCCGGCGCTGCCCACGACGCTGAACGGCAAGCTCGATCGATCCGCGCTGCCTGACACGCCAGTGGCCCTCGCCGTGGCCGGCGCCTCGACCGAGCGATTGAGCGATACGCAGCGCCGCCTGCTGGGAATCTGGCGCGAGGAGCTCAACCACGCCGAGATCGGCCTCGATGAGGACTTCTTCGATCTCGGCGGACACTCGCTGCTCGCGGTGCGCCTGTCCGCGCGCCTCGAGCGCGAGTTCGACCGGCCCGTCGACGTCGGCACCGTGCTGTCGGCTCGCACCGTGCGTCAGCTCGGCGCCGAGATTGATCGCCGCGCCACCGCCCCTACCGGAGGCCGCGTATGACCGTCGACCCGCCCGCCCGGCCCCGTTTCGGCTTCGACACCGACTTCCAGGCGGCGTTGCCCTTTCGCGTGCAGGAGGTGCCGCGTGTCGGCCACCTGTCGCGCGCCGAGTTCCGGCGCCGCTTCCAGGCGCCGGGCATGCCCGTGGTGCTCGAACAGGAGATGGGACGCTGGGCCGCGGTTGAAGGCTGGCGAGATCCACGCTGGCTCGCCGGGCGCATTCCGCACGATCGGCCGGTCTACTGCCGGCAGCGTGCCGACCCGTCGCGGAAGTACGCAGAGGACTACGTCAAGACCACCTTCGGACAACTGATCGACGACGTCTTCGCATCCGAGAGCACGCCTCACTACCTGACTCAGGGGCTCGTCTACCGCGCGCGCGGCTTCAATCGCCTGCTGGCGCGGGAGCGCTTCCCCGCGTTCCTCGAAGAGCTCGCCGACGACTGCGCGCTGCCCGACGTGATCGATCCCGAGACGCTGCACCAGGGCGTGCTCTGGATGGGACAGGGTGGCCAGGTGACCCCGCTGCACTTCGATGAGCAGGAGAACCTGAACGGGATGGTCGTGGGACGGAAGCGCTGGCTGCTCTTTCCCCGATCGGAAGCGAAGAACCTGCTGCTCCCGGAACATGACGGGCAGGGCTCGATCCTGTCGAGTCTCGAGATGCTGACAAAAGACGGGACGTGGCTGGGCGGGGACGTGCAGTCGGCGTACTACTGCGAGACGGCGCCGGGACAAATGCTCTACGTGCCGGCCGGATACCTGCACCAGGTGTACTCGGCGGTAGAGCCCAACGTCGCCGTCAACTTCTGGTATGTCGACGCCAATCGCCTGCCG
Source organism: uncultured Acidobacteriota bacterium (assembly GCA_902826065.1). Classification (GTDB taxonomy): domain Bacteria; phylum Acidobacteriota; class Vicinamibacteria; order Vicinamibacterales; family UBA2999; genus CADEFD01. Next base: position 10,469 of record CADEDM010000001.1, read on the forward strand.
ATGATTGCGCGCAGCCTGCGCGCGCGTGCGACGCGGCGCTTTGGCTTCCGCACCCGCCTCAAGGTCGCGGCTCAGATGGGCCTGCTGCTCTCGGCGATCCTGCCGATGCGGGTCAGCTACGTATGGGCGAAGCGGCGCGTCAAGGAACCCAAGTACGAGCTCGGCCCGCCGAGCTACACGACGGCCAGGGGCCTGTGAGCCCCCGGCCGCCGGGCGAGTGCTAGGGCTTGACCTGCACCATCACGAAGTGGAACTCGTGATCGGTGGGCGTGCCGCTGGTCTCAAGCGTGATCGTCGCGGTCGTGAGCCAGTCGGACGTCAGCGTCTGGACGCCGCCGCTCTTCGGCATCACCATCGGAATGGCGTTGGCCGTGAACGTCCCGGGCGGGACGGTGATCGTGTAGATGCCGGCGCCGCCCTTCACGACCGTGATGTCGGCCGACTTCCACACGACGGTGCCGTCGGCATTCACGACGGCCGCCAGCGTGAGGCTGGTGCCCGATGCGCCCTGAGGACCCGTCGGACCGGTGGGACCCGCGGTGCCGGCGGGACCGGCAGGACCAACCGGGCCCGTCGGACCGGCCGGACCGGCCGGACCGGTGAGGCCGCTGATCAGGTCGGCGTTTCGCAGGACCACGCTCGACGACACGGCGTGGGGTACGTAGGCTGCGTTGGTCGACGTGACGAGCTGCACGTAGTAGCGGTCGAGGATGGTGCCGAGGAACGGCGGCGCGACAGCCACGACGGCGGTGCCCGAACCGTTGAACTGCCCCTGCGCAAGCACGGTCACGTCTGCGCCGAGCGCGAAGTTCGTGCCGCCGTAGCTGAAGCCGGCGTTCGTCGAGCTGCCAGCCAGGATGTACAAGTGGCCAGGCTGCCCGGTCAGAGTGACCGAAACGCTGGCGCCGGGCGCGACGTTGTTCGTCGCCGGAACGGCGGTCGGCGTCTGCGCCGCGGCGAGGGCGAACGAGTTGAGGACGAGTGCGACAGCGAGAGCGATTCGGTACACAGACACCTCTGAAGGCTGTTTGACTCGCGGGCCCGCTGCCAGCCAGAGCGCAGCGGCCGCGTACCGGTAGAGCAAGATCCATGCTGGCTCTTGGACCACCCCTGACTTCACATGTCTAGTTATAACCAGACAATCTAGCTTTCGGGAGCTACCTTTTGGGGGCTTGTCGCCCGATAAGTTTTTCGTGAGATGCCGTCTCGCACTGCAGGGCCGGCAGCAACTAGATCGGCCGTAGACGGTTTACAGCCCGGCTGGAACGCCGTGGGACAATGTCCGGCACATCCCTTGCTGCCGGTATCGGGAGTACTTCGGTCGTCAAAAGCCGACCGCCTACCGTGACCCTCATACGCCTCCTCGAAGTCGTTTTCTGGACCGCTGCCGCCGCGCTGGTCTATGTCTATGCGGGCTATCCGCTCGCCGCGCTCGCATGGTCGAAGCTCAGGCCGCGGCGGGTCGCGAAGCAGCCGGCTGAGCCCGGTGTCACCGTAGCGATCGCGGCCTACAACGAGGCCGCGCATATCAGAGCCACCGTCGAGAACAAGCTGGCCCTCGACTATCCCGCCGGCAAGCTCGAGGTCATCGTGGTGTCCGACGGCTCCACCGACGGCACGGACGACATCGCGCGCAGCCTCGGCGCCCGGGTCAGCTGCCTGCGGCAGGAACCGCGAAACGGCAAGACCGCGGCGCTGAACCAGGTGCTGCAGCGCGCCACGGGCGACATCGTCGTGTTCGCCGACGCCAACTCCATCTACGAGCCCGGCGCCCTCCGCCACCTGGTCGCCAATTTCTCGGACCCGAGCGTCGGCTACGTGACGGGCAAGCTCCGCTACCTGAATCCCGACGGCAGCCTGACCGGCGACGGCTGCAGCACGTACATGAAATACGAGAACCTGATCCGGACTTTCGAGACCGGGTTCGGGTCGGTGGTAGGCGTCAACGGCGGCATCGACGCCGTTCGCCGCGTGTTGTACGCGCCGATGCACCCTGACGACCTGCCCGACCTCGTCCTTCCGCTGCGAGTCGTGGCCGCCGGGTATCGCGTGGTCTATGACCCCGAGGCCCTGCTCAGCGAACGCGCTCACGCCAATACCGCTGACGAATACCGGATGCGCGTCCGCGTGGCACTGCGGTCGTTGTGGACGCTCAAGGACATGGCCGGCCTGCTGAACGTGACCCGCCACGGCGTCTACGCGCTGCAGTTGATCAGTCACAAGCTGTTGCGCTACCTCGCGTTCTCGTTCATGGCCGTGACCTTCGCGACCTCCGCGCTGCTGTGGCGCCAGGGCGCCATCTACCAGCTCGCCTTCGTGGCGCACGTCGCGTTCGTCGCGGTGGCCGGACTCGGCCTGGTCGCCGAACGCCGCGGCCATCGCAGTCGGCTGCTGTTCGTGCCGTACTATTTCGCCCTCGTGAACCTCGCGGCCCTGCAGGCCGTCATCAAGTTCGTCCGGGGAGAACGGTTCCGCGTCTGGAGCCCTCGCCTCGGATGACGCGCCCAGCCGATCCGAGCGCTGCGCCGCGCCGCGTCCTGTTCGTCGCGGACGAGATCGTGACCGCCGGCGCCGGCACGGAGAGCCAACTCCTGCGGTTGATCGCCGGCCTGTCGGGCTCGCGCTTCGAGCCGCACCTGGCGGTGTTCCGCCAGTCGGACTTCGTCGCGTCCGGCGGCGTGCCCTGCCCCGTTCATCACCTCGACATCGCCCGCATCGCGACGCCGGTCAGCCTGCCGCGGCTTGTCGGACTCGCCCGTCTCGTCCGGCGTCTCGACGCCGCCGTCTCCCACACGTGGTTCAACGACGCCGCCATCGCGGCGCCGGCGTTCTGTCGGCTCGCCGGCGCGCGCGTCGTGGGCTCGCGGCGCGACATGGGCTTCTGGTACACGGGTCCGATCTTGAAGGCGCTGTGCGTGGGCAACGCCTTCGTCGACGTGATCGTGACCAACAGCGATGCCGTCCGCGCCAACGTCCATCGGCGCGAAGGGTTCCCCCTCGAGCGCATCGCGGTCATCGGCAACGGCCACGCACTCGGCCGTTTTTCGGCAGCGCCGGCGCCCGGACTGCGCGAGCGTCTAGGCATTCCGGTCGACGATGCCATCATCGGCATGGTCGCCAACCTCAACGCGCGGAAACGGCACGCCGATCTGGTCAGTGCCGTGGCCCGGGTGCGCGGCAACGGCTGGCCCGCGCATGTTATTCTCGTGGGTTCAGGGCCTGAGCATACGGCCCTCACGGAGCAGGCCGCGTCACTGGGCGTGGCCGAGGCCGTGCACATCGTCGAAGGTGTGACGGACGCCGTGCCCCTCGTGAAGCATTTCGACGTCGCCGTGCTGTGCTCCGAATCCGAAGGCTTCAGCAACGCCCTTCTCGAATACGCCTTCTGCCAGCGGCCGATCGTGTGCACGAACGTCGGCGGCAATCCCGAGTTGATCCGTCACGACGTGTCGGGCCTGCTGTTGGACGTCGGCAACGTCGCCGGCCTCGCGTCGGCGCTCACCTCGCTGCTGGCCGACACCGACCGGGCCCGGGCGCTCGGCAGTGCCGCCGAGCAGACCGCCCGCGCCGGCTTCAGCGCCGAGGCGATGGCGGCGGCGCACCTCGCGCTGTACGATCGGCTGCTCGCGCATCCACGCGCGGCGGTCGAGGCGCGGAGGACATCGTGATCGACCTGCTCTCCCGGCACATAGCCTACCCTCTGATGGAGCGCCGCGATCCGCACAAGCGGATGGCCGCGTTCCACGAGCTGCAGCAGTCGGCACGGTTGCCGCTCCCCGAGCTGCGCGCGCGACAACGCGAACGCTTGCGCGCCATGTTGAACCACGCCGAACGGCACTGTGCGTTCTACCGGACGCGCTTCGCCGCGGCCGGCGTCTCGAGCGCTGCCACCGACATCGAGGCGGCACTGCGGTCGCTGCCCGAGCTCACCAAGCACGACGTGCGCGAGCACGCCGACGCGCTCATCGCCGATGGCTGCACCCGCGCGAGTCTGGTCGAGGCCCGTACCGGCGGGTCCACGGGCACTTCGCTGCAGGTCTACTTTGACGAGGCCTGCCAAGCCGCGCGCAACGCGGCGGCGATGCGCAGCGACAGCTGGGCAGGCTGGCGGCCGGGGCTGCCGGTGGGCGCGTTGTGGGGCAATCCGCCGACCTTCGACACGTGGAAGTCGTGGGCGCGCAACACGTTCTACGACCGGCTCGACTTCCTGGACACCATGAACATGACGCCGGTGACGATGCGCGCGTTCTTCGAGCGCTCGCAGCGGCGACCCGGGATCGTGCTCTACGGGCACGCGCACTCGGTGTTCCTGTACGCGAGCTTCCTCGAGGAACACCGGCTGCAGCCGGCGCCACCGGCGGCCATCATCACCACCTCGATGATGCTGCTCCAGCCCGAGCGCGCCGTCATCCAGCGCGTCTTCGGCACGCGCGTAACGGATCGCTACGGCTGTGAGGAAGTTGGATTGATCGCGTCCGAGTGCGAGCGCGGATCCGGGCTGCACTTGAATATCGATCACCTCTACGTCGAGATCCTCGACGACGACGGCGCGCCCGTGCCGCCCGGCACCGAAGGCCGGATCGTCGTGACCGATCTGATGAATCACGGCATGCCGCTCATCCGCTATGCCGTCGGCGATCTCGGCACGCCGACCGACCGTGCCTGCCCGTGCGGCCGCGGATTGCCGCTGCTCGAACGCGTCACCGGGCGCATCGCCGACTTCCTCATGCGGCGCGACGGCTCCAAGGTCGCGGGCATCTCCATGATCGAGCGCACGCTGACCAAGGTGGACGGCATCAGGCAGCTCCAGATCGTCCAGGACGACATCGATCGGTTTCAGCTCAATCTGGTCGCCGCGCCCACCTTCGGGGCCGAGAGCGAACGCGAGCTCCGCGCCGAGTTCGCCGAGACGTTCGGTCCAGCGGCCGAGGTCACGATCACGCGCGTGCCAGAGATCGCGCGGCTGCCGTCGGGCAAGTTCCGCTTCTCGGTCTGCCGCGTCCCGGCGACGCCGCGGGACTCCGCGTGAACCACGCTGGCGCCGCAGCGCTCCGCATCGTGTTCCTGTCGTGGGAACGCCATCGCCGGACGCGCGAGATCGCGAACGCCCTGTCGGCGACGCTCGTCGAGGTGTCGTCCGGGTGGAAGCGGCCGTGGAAATACGGTCCGCTGGCGCTGGGCTCGATCCGGCGACTCGCCGCCCTGCGCCCCGAGGCGCTGATCGTGCAGTGTCCGTCGGTGATCCTGGCGGTGCTCGCGGTGTGCCTGCGGCCGTGGCTGCGCCATGGCTTGGTGCTCGACCTGCACAACGAGGCGGTGGAGCCCTTCAATCACCCGGGCCCGGTGTCGAACGCCGTCCTGCGTTGGCTGTGGCGCCGGGCAGCCGTGTGCGTCGTGACCAACGAGGCGCTGGCGCGCCGGCTGGAGGGCCAGGCGAAGGCGGTCGTCCTGCTGCCGGATCGCGTGCCGACGTTCGAGGCGGGCGTGCCTATTGCCTCCAGCGCCGAGCTGTGCGTTGTCTTCATCTGCACCTACGCCGCCGACGAGCCGTATGCCGAAGTGCTCGACGCCGCCCGGCTGCTGCCGCCTTCCGTGCGCGTCTATGTCACGGGGAACCCGGCGCGTGCGCAGTTGCCCGCGGATCTGCCGGCCAACGTCACGATCTGCGGCTTCCTGCCGTTGAAGGACTACGAGCACCTGCTGCAGCGCGCAGACGTGCTGGTCGACCTGACGTCGATGGAGAATTGCCTTGTCTGCGGCGCCTACGAGGCGGTCGGTCTGGAAAAGCCGCTCGTGACGTCCGACACGGCAGCGCTGCGCGCGTACTTCTCACAGGGCACGGTCTTCGCGCGGCACACGCCGGCGGCCCTGGCAGAGGCGATTCAAACGGCGTTGCGTGACCGGCGCCGCCTCGCCGCCGAGATGCGCGACATGAGTCCACGGCTGGCGCGTGGATGGGATGCCGCATTCAACAGCCTCGTGACGCACCTGCAACGCCTCGCCGGCGATGCGAGAATCCCGCAATGACCGGCGGCGGACGACCCGGCAGTGGCGGCGCGGCGCATGCCCGGCTGGACGGGCTGGACCAGCTGCGGTTCACGGCGGCGTTCGCCGTCCTCCTCTACCATTACGTCTCGAGCTATGCCCCCCGTCTCGATGCCCCGCCCAGTGCGCTGTTGACGTTCCTCTCGCATGGAACGCGCTACGGCTATTTGGGTGTCCACCTGTTCTTCATGATCAGCGGCTTCGTCATCCTCTGGAGCTCGATCGGCCGATCCGCCACGGACTTCGCGATCGGCCGGTTCGCGCGGCTGTACCCGTCGTTCTGGGCGGCCCTGGCCCTGGCAGTGCTGCTGTTTTGGGCGCTGGGCACGTTCGATGAGGCGTCGGTCGTGACATGGCCTCACGTCGCCGCCAACGCCACGATGATGCCGACGATGCTGGGGTCACCACGTATCGACGACGTGTACTGGACGCTCGAGCTCGAACTCCGCTTCTACGCCCTGGTCTTCGTGCTGCTCGTCGCGCGGCAGATGCGTCACGTCGAGACCTGGATCGCCGTCTGGCTGGCGACGATGGTGGGGCAGATGGCGATTGGCGGGCGCCTGCTGAGCCTGCTGACACTGGCGCCGTACGGCGCGTTCTTCGTGGCCGGCACGCAGTTCTGCCTGATCCGCCACAGCGGTCGCACCCCCCGACGGCTGATAGTGCTCGGCGTGGCGTCGCTGCTCTGCCTGCACCAGGCGTGGGCCGGGCGTCACGAGTTCGTCACGCCCGACCCGGTGTCGGCGGTGATGGCCCCACTGGTCGTCGCCGTCGGCCTCGCCCTGTTGTGGCGGCTCGCCACCGCGGACGTTACCGAACGTGCGCCCTCGCCGCTCGCGGCCAGGCTCGGCGAACTCACCTATCCGCTCTATCTGACGCACGCCACCCTGGGTGTCGTGGTACTACGTAACTTTCCCGAAGGCACGCCTGCCGGCCTTCGTGTCGCCGCGACGGCGCTCCTGGCGTTCGTCGTGGCCGCCCTGTTCGCCTGGGTCGAGCCGCCGCTGCGCGTGTGGCTGACCCGGCGCTTGAAGGACCGTACCGCGGGGTGGACATGGTCGCCTCCCGGTGCTGCAAGGCCGACGTCGTGAGTCGGAATCGACCCGTCAGGAGTGCGAGGCGATCGCGGCAGCGTCCCGCGATCGCCCGCGAGGTCATGCCGTGAACATGTTGAGACGCCTGTCGCCCGTCATTCGCAGCGCTCCCGTACTCGAGGCCATTTCCTGGGCGTATGCGGAGCGTCCGAGATCGTTGTTGTACCACCGCTTCGGAGAGCGTTCGTCGCCGCGGCACCTCGGAATCGAGCTGTTCGAGGCAGAAGTCAAGCTCATCAGCGAGCGATTCACGCCGATGACGGTGTCCGGCCTGCTCGAGGCCATGGCCACCGGACGACGGCTGCGGAAGGCCGTCGTCGTCACCATCGACGACGGCTACGAGGACGTGTATCGCTACGCGTTCCCGATCCTGCGCTACTACGGCGTGCCGGCCACGCTCTACGTGACCGCGGGCTTCCTCGACCGCGCGCTCTGGCTGTGGCCCGATGCGATCGCCCACGTGCTCGAGACGACGGTGCTGCAGGAGTACCGCAGCCCTGACGTCCGCCGGACGCTGCCGCTGGGTACGCCCGCCGAACGCGACGAGGCGTGGCGCGTGCTGGCCACGCATGGGGAGTCGTTGCCGGCGACCACGCTGCAGACGTGGATCGCGGCGCTGGCGACCGGGCTGGGCGTGACGCTCGGCCCGACCCCGGCCGACTCCTACCGGCCGATGTCGTGGGGGCAGCTTCGTGAGATGGCCGAAGCCGGCATCGAGATCGGCGACCACTCGTGGTCGCATCCGCTGCTGACGAACTGCGACGAGACCGAGCTGCAGTGCGAGATCCGCCGCTCGAAGGCGCGTACCGAGGAGCAACTGGGCCGGCCGGTGACGAGCTTCGCATATCCGCACGGCGCATTCGACGCCGCCGTTCGCCGCACCGTCGAGGCGGCCGGCTTCACCAGCGCCGTTGCACTCGAGACCAGGTCGAGCGCGATCGACGCGTTCGCGATCCCGCGGCTGAGCTGTGGCACGACATTCGACGAGTTCCGCGACTCGCTGTACGGCGTGCGGTTCCTGGCGAGCCGGTTCGGGCTGTCGATATGACGACGGTCGCGGCGCCGGCGTCGGACCGATTGAAGGTGATGGTGTGCGCTCCGGGGGAGACCTGGGGCGGGGTCGATCGGTTCGTGACCTCGTTCGTCGCCGGGCTGCAACGCCGGGAGGTGGAGGTGTGCGCCGCGCTGTTCCACGACGGCCTGCTGGCGTCGATGCTCCGCGAGGCCGGCGTCGACGTCGAAGTGGTGTCGGAGTCGGCCCACGGCCTGCGCCAGGGCATTCGCCTTCGCGACATGCAGCGCCGCGTCGTCGCCGACGTCGTGCACACGCACGGCTATCGCGCCACCATCGCGGGCGCCGTCGCGCGGATGGCCGGGGCCACCGCGCCCATCGTCAAGACCGAGCACGGCCGCCTCGAAGGGCCGTCGCGCCTGAGCCACGTGCCCGGATTCACGAAGCTCCTCGGCAACTCCATGGTCGACTGCGTCGCCACCCGCGGCTGGGTCGACGACGTCGTCTACGTGTCGGCCGACACCAAGTCCGCGCTGGCGCGCTGGATGGGCGACGGCGCCGTCATCTACAACGGCATCGATCCAGCGGACGTCCGCCGTCACGCCGCCACACCGCGCGACGACGCGCAGTTCGTGCTCGGCATCGTCGGGCGGCTGGTGCCAGTCAAGGGTCACACCGACTTCCTGCGGGCCCTGGCCGCGCTGCCGCCGAGGTTCGTCGGCCGTGTGCTGGGGGAAGGGCCGGAAGAAAACGCGCTGCGGCGGCTGGCCGATTCGCTCGGACTGGGCGGCCGCGTGGAGTTCCGCGGCTTCGTCGAGCCCGTCTACCCCGAGATCGCCGCGCTCGACGCCCTGGTCATGCCGTCGCTGCACGAGGGCCTGCCGTTCACGGTGCTCGAAGCGATGGCGCTGGGCGTCACGATCGTCGCCAGCCGGGTCGGCGGCCTGCCCGAGATCATCGAGGACGGCGTGAACGGCATTCTCGTGCCGCCGCGTGACGTCGCCGGCCTGGCCGCAGCCCTGACCCGGCTGGAGCAGGAGCCCGAGCGGCGGCGGCGGCTGGCCGAACAGGGCAAGACATTGGTGAACACCACCTTTCACGTCGATACCATGGTGGAGGCGTACTTGCGCGTCTTCCGTCGCGCGGTCGCGCGCCGGGCCCCGGCTCGGGGGACGGGTGAGGGGCGTGGTGGGGCGGACACTGGTCACACCGCGTTCGAGCGGCCAGACCAGCGGGGGCGGAACTGATGTGCGGGATCGCGGGACTGTGGGCACCGGAACTGTCGTCGGGCGAGGTCGGCGCTCGCCTGGACGCCATGACGGAGGCGCTGCACCGGCGGGGGCCCGACGACCGCGGCGCGCTGACTTGGGATCACGGTTTCGCGTTGGGCATGACCCGGCTGGCGATCATCGACGTCGCCGGCGGCCACCAGCCGATCGACAACGAGGACGGCTCGCTCACGATCGTCTGCAACGGCGAGATCTACAACCACGGCGCGCTGCGTGAGGACCTGCGGCGGCGCGGCCATCGCTTCAAGACCGACAGCGACGTCGAGGTGATCCTGCACCTTTACGAAGACGAGGGCGACCAGTGCCTCGCGAAGGTCCACGGCATGTTCGCGGTGGCGATTCTCGACCGCCGCAATCGCCGCCTGTTCGTCGGCCGCGACCGGCTCGGCATCAAGCCGCTCTACTACGCCTTCTCGCCGGCGACTCGAAGGTTCGTGTTCGGCTCCGAGATCAAGGCGTTGGTCGGCTCGGGTCTCGTCGACCGCCGGCTCGACCCGCAGGGATTCGACCAGTACCTCACGTTCGGCTACGTGCCGTCGCCGTACAGCATTTACTCGGCGATCCGGAAGCTGCCGCCGGCGCACTACCTCGTGCTGCAGGACGACGGCGTGCGCCTGCAGCAGTACTGGGCGCCGGCCCAGGCCGAGGCGCGCGGCAGCCTCGACGAACTCGAGCAGCAGTTCGACGAGCGTTTCGCCGAGGCGGTGCGCTCGCACCTGATGAGCGAAGTGCCGCTGGGGGCATTCCTCAGCGGCGGCGTAGACTCCGGGCTTGTGGTCTCGGCGATGGCCGAGGCCACGTCGTCGCCGGTACGGACGTTCACCATCGGCTTCGGCGGCGCCACCGGCGGGTTCCTCGACGAGCGGTCGATCGCGCGTGAGATCAGCGCGCGCTATGGCACCGCCCACACCGAACTGGAGGTCACACCGTCGGCGGCCGACGTGCTCGACGAGGTCGTCCACGCCTTCGACGAGCCGTTCGCCGACGACTCGGTGATCCCGTCGTACTACGTCTGCAAGCTGGCCCGGCAGCACGTCACGGTGGCGCTGTCCGGCCTCGGCGGCGACGAGCTCTTCGGCGGCTACGAGCGGCACCTCGGGTTCGCGTTGAGCTCGACGTATGCACGCGTGCCGGGCGTGCTGCGGAATGGCTTGATCGCCCCGCTGGTCAACGCGCTGCCAGAGCGCGCCGACGGCCATTACACCGTCAATCACTTGAAGCGCTTCGTGCGCGCCTCGCACCTGCCCCCCGAGCAGCGCTACGCCTCGTACGTGTCGGTGCTGAACCAGGGGCTGAAGGCCGAAGTCCTGTCGGACGATGCGCAGGCGTGGCTCGCCGCCAGCCGTCGGTCGGCTCCGGAAATCGCCACGATGAACCCGGCGTTGTCAGGGCTGCCCGCCGCACTCGACTACGACCTCCGTACCTACCTGCCCGACGACGTCCTGGCGTTGAGCGACCGGCTCAGCATGTGGAGCGGCCTGGAATTGCGCGTCCCGTTCCTCGACGATCGCCTCGTCGAGTTCTGCTACTCGCTGCCGCCAGGGGTGAAGATCCGGGGCATGACCAAGAAATTCCTCCTCCGGCGGGTCGCCGAGCGGCGCCTGCCGCGCAGCGTGCTCACGCACCGCAAGCAGGGCTTCGCGTCGCCGATGGCGGCGTGGCTGCGCACCGATCTGCGCGACTATGTACGCGACGCGCTGGCCCCTGCCCGCCTCGCGCGGCACGGCCTGTTCCGGCCCGAGGCCGTGGCGAGGATGCTGGACGATCACCAGAGTCGACGGGAGTCGTACGACAAGCAGTTGTTCACGCTGCTGATGTTCCAGAAGTGGCACGATCACTTCCCGACGGTAACCTGACGTCACCACGACGGACGCGGAGCCAGGACACCCTGCGACCATGAACGCCACCGCCTTTCGTCTGTTCCTGCTGTTCGTCATCAGCTGGTTCCTGCATCTGCCGTCGCGCGTGCCGGCGCTGGGCGTGGTGCGGATGGACCTGCTGCTGCTGCTCGTCATCGGCGGCCTGGTGACGCTGGGCGAGAACGCACGCCGCGGCGCTTCAGGGCCCGCCGGTCAGGTCAAATCGCCAGGTCCGATGATCGCCGCGATCTTGGTCTACGCGCTGGTCACCGTCCCGCTGGTGCAGTGGCCTGGCACCGTGCTGCGCGCCGGCATTCCGGAGTTCGTCAAGGCGGGCGTCTTTTACTACTTCACGGCGCGGCTGATCACGACGCCCGAACGCCTCCGGAAGCTTCTGTTCGTGTTCGTCGCAGCGATGACGTTCCGTGTCGTCGAGCCGCTCTACCTCCATGTGACCGAGGGCTACTGGGGATCGGCCGCCTTCATGTCGGGCGGCACGGAGCGGCTCGATCGACTGGCCGGCGCGCCGCACGACGTCGTCAACCCGAACGGCCTTGCGCTCGTGACGCTGACGGTGATTCCGTTCCTCCACTACCTGAGCACCGTCTCACGCGCGACCCGCGTCGCCTATGTCGCGTTGCTGCCGATCCTGCTCTGGGTCATGGCCCTGACCGGGTCGCGGTCGGGCATGCTGGGCCTCGCTGCCGTCTACGGCGCCATCTGGATCAAGAGCTCACACCGCGCGACGTTCGCGGCGGCTGCCATGGTCGTCGTGGTGGTGGCCATTCCACTGCTGCCCCCGAATCTCACCGACCGCTACTTGTCGATCTTCGACTCGAACACAAAGAACGCGGCGACCGCGGAAGGGCGGCTCGACGGGCTGGAACGCGACCTGCGCGTCGCCATGCGCCGGCCGATCTTCGGACATGGCCTCGGCACGTCACTCGAAGCGAGCGCCAACTTCGGGCTGAACGACCAGCGGTCGCACAACCTCTACACCGAGACCCTGCAGGAACTGGGCATCATCGGCCTCGGCCTGCTGTTGGCGATGCTCTGGCGCACCTGGGTGGCGGTGCGATCGAGCGCCCGCGCCCTGCAGCGTTCGCCCACTGCCACGCCGCTGCTCCGGGCCGTCGCGGACGCGCTGCTGTCGTGGCTCTGGCTCAATGCGATCTTCAGCTTCGCGAGCTACGGACTGTCCAGCTACGAGTGGTATTTCGCTGCCGGCCTCGCCCACGTGCTGGTGACGCTCACCGCCTCGGAGCAGTCGGACGTCTCGGCTCCGGCGAAAGCGGCGGCCGGCCCATCGTCGGTGCCGTCCACCTGGCGCCCGCGCGCGATGCGCCCGGTGGCGGCCGGCATCGAGGCCGGCCCCGGCGCGTCGATGCGAAGCCTGCGGCCCTAGGCGACCGTCAGCCGTCGAGCCCGTGCCGGGCGGTACGCCTGACCAGCGCGAGCAGTTCCTGGGCCCGCGCCGTCACGTCGAATCGCGTGGCCGCCGCCGGCGCGTATGCCGCCGCCGCCGCTGTCGACGGCGCACTCATCTCGGCCTTGATCGCGGCGGCGAGGCCGGCCGCGGATCGGGCCGGGAAGACCCTCGCCGGCGTGTCCCGCACGACCTCACGCAGGCCGACGCAATCGCTGGCGATGAGTGGCGTGCCGGTGATCAGCACTTCCATGGGCAACAGCGGGCAGGCCTCCCAGCGCGACGGGATCGTGACGACGTCGAGGCCGCGCAGCGTGGGACCGACGTCGGACACGAACGGCATGAAGCGGATGACCGACGAGAGTCCGCGCCGCTCGACGTTGGCGCGTTCCTCGCGGATGAATCCATCCTCTGGACTGAAGCACAGCACGACGAACCGACGCGGCAGGTCGGGGTCGGCGCGCAGCTTCTCCACGGCCCCGACGAGCTCTACGAATCCCTTCTGGTTCATGAAGCGGCCGAGGAACCCAATCACGAAGGTGTCCGGCGGGAGATCGAACTCGCGCGCCAAGTCGCGTCGTACCGGGCTGACGAACTGCCGCGAGAGGATGCCGTTCAGTACTACCGCGATCGAGGACGCGCGGCGCAGCCGGAGCAGAGGGAAGAACTCGCGCAGGTTCACGGCGGCGTCGTGACTGACGCAGTGAATCGTTGAAGGCACGAATAGGCCGAGCGCGATGATGGCGCGCCTGACGAGGCCGCGCAGGCCGACGAACTGCCCGGCGACGAACACGTCGTGCAGCGTGACCAGGGCCGGTGTGCCCATGAGGCGCGCGATCCAGGCGCTGATCATGCTCGAGCCGAGCCCGTGTGCATGCAGCAGGACCACGTTCTCGGAGCGCAGCAGGGCAGCGGTGGCGCGCATCAGCGCCAGCGACGATGCCCCCGACTCGAGTCCCACGACCCGCACGTTGGGCTGCGCCAGATCCTCTTTCAGCGCCTGCAGTTCGACCGAGCCGGCCGTCAGTACGACGAACTTGACCGACGGGACGTCGATCGACCGGTGGAAGTAGCGAAGGAAGGTGCGGATGCCACCGACCGGATGGCGCACCACGACCAGGACCGTCCTGTCTGTCATCTGTCTCCTGCGGGGTGTTCCAGCGCCAGCCCGCCGCAGTCTTGCTCGTGTCGGGCGGCGCGCGCCCACCGAAGGGCCGTCGCCGTCACTCGCTTGACGCGCCGCGTGGCACGACCAGCCAGACCCGCGCGCCCGGCGCTTCGAACGCGGAGCGGGTGTCGCCGATCGCACGAGCGTAGGCCTCGAGCACGGGACCGTCCTCTCGGGAATGGCTGAGCAGCACCCAGATTCGCCTATGCCCCGACAGGCGCAGCAGCTGCCGCCGGTAGGTCTCGAGGTCGTCGTTGTCCGGCGCTTCCCCGCGTACTACGGCGCCGGCCGGGAACGCCTGCTCGCGCGTGTAGTAATCGAAAGCTGGCAGTGAATAGGGAAAAACGTAGATCACGTCGCCGCTCTCGAAATGCGCGCGCAGGAACCCGAGTACGGGGGCCACCTGCTCGCGGTGCAGCGGACTGCGCGCGAGCTGGTAGGCCTCGAGCATCGGCCCGCCCAAGAGCACCGCCGTGATGACGGCCGCGGCGACGCGGTACTCCCGGGCCGTCGCCCGCAGCACGATCCACGCACCATACGCGACGCCCAGCGCCATCAGCGGCACCATGTACAGCAGGAACCGGCCCACGAACGGATAAGCCCCCAGTGCCGATGCCGCCAGTGCCAGCAGCCAGGGCACCGCGATGGTCCACGCCAGGGGCCACCGTTCCTTCGCCAGCACCACCAGTCCGATGAGGAAGAACGCGGCGGCGAGCCCGCCGGCGTGGATGTCGCTGCCGCCCATGCCGCCCGGCATCGCGAACGCGCCGAAGAAGTGGTCGAAGAGCCAGGTGATGTCGCCGGGCGAGCGCGGTGGGAACGGCATGAAGTCGGGACTCCAGCCGACCTGCATCACGTCGCTGTCGCGCACCTGCTTCGCGAACGTGAAGTAGTTGACGACGAAGCTGCCCAGCCACGCCGCCGACATGGCGGCCGCGACCAGGAACCGCGGCACGTTGCGGCGCACCAGTGCGTCGAGGGCCAGCGCGGACCCGAGCCCGCCGAGCACGAAGGCCACGGGGAAAGAGCACCAGACCGCGCCGGCGCCGAGGACCGTCAGCAGAGCCCAGCGCCACCACTCGTTCCGGCCCTCCAGCAGGGCCATCGCCGCCGCCAGCAGGCCGATGGTGATCGCGGCGTCGACCCCGTACGGCTTGAACTCGGCCGAGTAGACCACCACGATCGACGAACAGGCATACAGCGCCACCGCGACGATGGCCGCCCACGACGGCAGCAGCCGCCATGCCACCCGCGCGAACAAGGGAAGGCTGAGCACCGACGCCAGGAAGGGCAGGAATCGCAGGCCGATCTCGGTCGTGCCGAGCACGGTCGTGGCGGCCTTGGTCGCCAGCAGGAACCCCACCGGCGCCGCCTGGTCCCAGTCGAGCGGCTGCAGCAGCTCGGCGAAGCCGCGGCGGACGATGTTCAGCGCCAGCATTGCCTCGTCCACCCACAGGTTCCGGCCGCCCAGGTAGACCACGACTCGGAAGGCGACGCCCAGGGCCACGAACCCCACGAGGCCCGCCACCCAGGCGGAGGTCCTAGGCGCCGCGCGCGAAGATTCTGATGGCAGCGGCTCGGTGTCGCTGGGCATGATGGAAGGCATACGTTAGCGTGGAATCGGCACCGAACGCGACCGGCGGTTCCGACTTGTCGATAGCAAGCGGCATGCCGCGGATACCTGCCAGCGCGCTAACTCCCAACCACCGGGCGACCGATATTGACTCCGGGGGCGTGGCCTGCCGTTACGGCCGGCCCGCCCAATCTGCACAAGAAAGCACGTTGTCGTGACCGAGCCCTCCGAGAGCAGCTTCACCAGTCGCATCCTCCGAAGCTCAGCGGCGAGACTCGCCGCCTCCGTCGCGACGCTCGGCGTCTCGTTCCTGATGATGCCGTTCGTCCTGCGAACGCTCGGAGACCACGACTACGGGCTCTGGGTGATCGTGGCTAGTTTCGAGGGCTACTACTATTTCCTCGACCTGGGATTGAACATGGCGGCCAGCCGCTACGTCTCGGCGCGCCTGGGCACCCGTGACGAGCAGGGCGTGAACGAGGCCGTCAGCACCGCGTTCTACATTTTCCTCGGCCTCGGCGCCGCGGTCGCCGTCTGCACCGTCGCCGCGTCGATCCTCGCCTCCAGGTTCGTGTCGCCCGAAGACGCGGGCGTCGTGCGCGTGCTCCTCATGGTGGCCGGATTCACGGTCGCGCTGGGATTTCCGGTGCATGCCTACGCTGGCATCGTCTACGGGCACATGCGCCACGACCTGATCGAGATCAGCACCATCGTCAGGCAGCTGGTCTCCGGACTGCTCATCTACATCGCCTTGTCCCGGGGCTACGGCCTGATCGGCTACGCGGTGATCGTGTCCGCCTCCAACCTGATCGGCACGGCATATTTCTACACCACCGCGATGCGACTCTGGCCCACCCTCAGAGTACGCCGCGCCAGCTTCAACCGAAAGCTCGCCGCGGAGCTGCTGGCGTACAGCACCTGGACCACGCTGTCGCATTTTGCCGACATGATCCGTCTGCGCGTCGACGCGCTGGTCATCGGCGCGACCCTCGGCGCGTCGTCCGTCGCCCGCTACAACGTCGGCTACCGTCTGGCGGAGATCAGTTGCGGCCTGGTGTATCGCGCGACGAACTTCATGATGCCCCTGTTCACGCGCTACTTCGCCAGCGGCGCTACCGACCTCGTGGTGCGGCGACTGCTGTTGTTGACGCGCGCCAACAGCTATCTGGCGTTGACGAGCTGCTTCGTCGTGATCCTGATCGGCAGGCGCTTCATCGAGATCTGGGTCGGCCCGGAGTACCTGGATGCCTATGCCGTCATGGTGGTGCTGCTGGCGGGCCAGCTCGTGGAAGCCGTGGCGACGCCACTCGGCAACGTCGTCTTCGCGACCGCGAACCTGCGCTACTACGCGATCCTCAACCTGATCGAGGCGGCCGCGAACGCCGCCCTGAGCCTGATCCTCGTGCAGCGCATGGGCATCCTCGGTGTCGCCGTCGGCACGAGCGTGCCGATGATCATCAGCCGCATGATCATCCTGCCGTACTACGTGACCCGCATGCTGAACGTCCCGCTCACCACCTACTACGCCGCCACCGCGCCCTCCGCGGTCGTAACCGGCGTGGCGCTGGCCATGGCGACTGCGGCCGGCACGATCGTCCTCGGTACCGCCGGCTACCTGGAGCTGGCAGCCATCGCCGTGGCTGCCGGCCTGATGAACACGATTGCGCACTATCTGCTGACGATGTCGCGCGACGAGCGCGCCTGGGTCAATGCGCTGGCGCGCCAGCGCCTCGGCGCGATGGCGAACTGAGCCCATGCAGGCACCCACGACGGAGGTCACGCCAGCGCCAATCACGCCGGCTCACCTGGCCGGCATGGTGTCGGTCGTCATCCCGGCGTTCAACGCCGCGGCGTGGATCCGCGAGACCCTCGACAGCATCCTGGCGCAGACTTATGGCCCGATCGAGATCGTCGTCGTTGACGACGGCTCGACCGACGAAACCGCGACCGTCATCGGCGAGTATGCGCCGCGCGTGCGCCTGGTCGGCCAACCCAACAGCGGCGGTTGCTCTTCGCCACGCAATCATGGCCTGCGCGCCGCCACCGGGGCGTTCGTCACGTTCTTCGATGCCGACGACGTGATGGTCCCCGACAAGATCGAACGCCAGGTGGCGTTCCTGCAGGCGCATCCGGACGTCGCCCTCGTGACGTCCGACTATCAGCCGTTCGACGAGCACGGGCCGCACGCGCGGACGCATTTCGCGGGCTGCCCGCGCCTGCAGGCCGCCTTGGGGTCGCCACGATTCGACGGCACGCTCGCGCCCGAACAGGCGACCGGCATCCTCGCCCACGAGAACTACTCGATCGCCGGCTCGCCGCTGTACCGCCGCGCGCTCTTCGACGCGATCGAGGCCTTCGATGAAGGCCTGCTGGCGAGCGAGGACTTCGACCTGGCGTATCGCGCCGCCCGCCAAGGCCCGACCGGCGTGCTGACCCACGTCGGATTCCTGCGCCGCCTCCACGCCGACAACATGTCGCGGCAAACCACGAAGATCCTGCGCTACAAGCTCAAGAGTCGTGCGAAGCTGCTGGCCGGCGAAACGCGCCAGCCGCAACGCAAGCTGTTGACGCAAGCCGTGGCGACGTATCATCTCGACCTGGCGGAGCAGCTCGGCCGCGATCGCGGCCCCTGGCGCGACGTGGTGTCGCATGTGACCGCCGCTGTGCGTCTGGGCGGAATGGGTCCCGTCCGGGCCTTGAAGGCACTGGTCCGCCCGGTCGCGAACGCTCTCGGCGTCGCACGGAGTCCGAGGTCATGAGCGGCGCGCCACTGGTATCGGTCGTCATCCCGACGCACAACTCGGCGAAGTACGTCCTGAAGACGGCGGAGAACATCCTCACGCAGCCGCTCGACGATCTCGAGCTGATCGTCGTCGATGACGGCTCCTCCGACAACACGCCCGACGTCGTCGAGGAGCTGGTGAAGCGCGACCCGCGCGTGCACCTGGTGCGGCAGAAGCAGCAGGGCCTGGGCGGCGCGCGCAACTCCGGCATCGCGGTGGCGAAGGGGCGCTACTTCACGACGGTGGACGCCGACGACCTGTGGGCAGCCTCGAAGCTCGAACGTCAGGTCGCGGCGCTCGAGAGCAGCCCACCGCGGACGATCTCGCTCACCGGGGTGAAGCGGTTCTCGGACGGACTCAACGGTGCGGAGCTCTGGTCATTCGGGACGCGCCCGCCGATGCTCGTGCCCGGTCCGGCCAAGATGGCGCGCATCATCTCGCTGAGCCGCACCGAGATGGTCGTGTTCAACACCGCGGTGTTCCGCATCGAGGACATCGTCGAGCTGGGCGGCTGGAGCCGCGAGATGTGGACTGCGCACGACTGGGAGCTGTGGCTGCGCGCGGGGCGGAGCTTCGAGTTCACGACCATCGATGAGCCGCTGATGTTCTACCGCAAGCACCACTCGAGCATGACGCGGCTCAGCGACCTCGACGAAGTGCTGGGTGCGCACGAAGCCCTGATCGAGCGGGAGATGTCGTTGGGTACGGTGTCGATGGAGGCGGCGCGCGCGGCGCTCGTGGAGCGCCGGCTCGATCGCGTGATGGACCTGCGCTACAGCGGGCAGCTCCTCGACGCGATGCAGCGGCTCCTGCGCCTGCTTTGGCATCGCGACACCTGGTCGAACCGGCGGTTCGGCTCAGAGGCCGTCGACATCATGCGTGCATGGACCGCCAAGGTCACGGGTCAGGCCGACTGAACCCAGGTAGAGCCGCTGCGGTCGCGGCGCCTGCCTGATGAACACCGCCAGCCTGCGCATCCGATCCCGTCGCAGGGGCGGCCCGCCAGGCGTCGTGAACGACGCAAGGGGAACGGCGACCGTGTGCATGCCCGGCGCCAGCTGCCACACCTGCTCCGGCCCCTGCCGGCCGAGGCGCGCCAGTCGCTCGTCCTGCAGCCGCAACACCAGCGGCACGCTGACCGCGTCGGCCGGCACGCCGACACATAGCGTGAGGTAGTCATACCCGGACCAGTCCGACACGACCTCCTGCACCTCGTAGCCGGCGAAGACGTCTGGATAGAACGTGACCGGGGTTGTGTCCACGCACCACCCTTCCGCCTGGGCGCGGGCCGCGCACGACGCCGGTTCGATCGCGCTTGTCAGCACGAACTGGCGGGCCCAGCCCAGGCGATCGAAGGTGAGCACCGTGGGGAACAGCCGGTCGCGTTCGCGGTACAGCCCGGCCGTGTTCGAGAGCGGCACGGCGCCGAGCGCCACGACGCCGACGGCCACCAGCGCCCAGGTGGCCGCGAGTCGTCGCCGGGTCACTCGAGCGGTAGCCACGAGCGCGCCGAGATACAGCCCGGCGCCGGCGAGGTCGCGCAGGACGTCGCCCACCGACGCGTGGCGCGCCGGGTCGGGAATCTGCCCCAGCTCCGACAGCACCGCGCATCCGGCGATGACGGCGATCGTGACGCCGAGCGCCGCAGGCCCCGAGAGCCGAGGCGCCCAGCGCGCCACCATGTCGAGCACGAGCGCCGTCGCAACAGCGAAGAGGGCGACGTGCCCGACGTCGAAAACGGCGTCCCACCACACCGTGTGGTCGGGCGGGCGTCCGAACACGAGCCACGCGGCCAAGGCCACGACGCCGAGGAGCTGCGCACATGGGAACGTCGGCGCTGCGCCTGCCTCGGCCGCCTGTGTCGGTCCCTGCGCTCGATCGGTCACGCCGACGCGCTCGCGAGCGGCGCCGTCGTGCCGTTCCGCCGCGCGGTGCGCACCGCCCAGTCGACGGTCCGCTCGACGAACTCGCGCTGGGCGGCCTTGGTCACGAGCGTGTGGTCGAGTGCCGGCAGGTAGGCGTAGTCGACGTCGTCCAGGAACCGCGCACCGCGGAACGCGTGGTGCAGCTGCCACGAATAGCTGTGCCGCTCGAGCACGCTGCCCGAGTACATGATGTTCACCGCGACACCGCGATCGACGAGCTGATCCAGCGCTGCGCGAAACTCGTCGCGCGAGGGCGCCGGGTGGACGAGCACCGTCGAGAGGCTCGCGGCGTCGCCTGCGTCGCCGTCCATGATCGCCTGTGTCACGCGGCGCGGCAGCGTCGCCACGCGCAGGCGTAGCAGCCGGCGGAAGCGGCAGATCGGCCGCGTGAGCGGGGTCGGGAACGCGAATCCGTCGAACATCAGGATGCCACGAACGCGCGCGTCCTCGAGCGCGAGTGCGTAGGCGTGTTCGGCGGCCGAGCAGATGCCGACCACCACGAAGCGGTCCACGCCGCTGACCTCGTGCAAGCGCGACATGCCGGCCTGCAGGTCGGCGAGCGCCTGCGCGCGTGGCTCAAGCGTCGACTGCGCCGGCGCGCTGTCGCCGATGCCCGACAGATCCATGCGCAGCGTCGCAATGCCCTGCCGCGACAGCGCGCGGGCCGTCTGCACGTTGATGCGGTGCGGTCCGATCCGATGCACGACGCCGGCGTTGAAGAGCACGCAGCCCACCGGCTGCTGCGCGCCATGCGCCGGCGTCAGCACGCCGGCGAGGCGTCGCGACGGGCCGAAGCGCACGCCGAGTTCCCCGGGCTTCATGTCGCGCACAGCGAGAGGAGGGTCTTCAGTGCCGCGGTTGGCACCAGCGCGGCGCCGCGCAGCTCCTCGGCCGTCCATTCGAAGTCGTTGGCCAGGGGCGTCACCTGGCGGACGCGCCCACCGAGGCGCGCGGCCCAGGCGCGCACCGGGGCATTCTCCGGATCGGCGACGACGTCGATGTCGCACGGCAGGTCCCGGCCCACGCCGTCCGGTTCGATGGCGTGGATCGCCTCGCGCAACGGCACCGGCACCGCGAACCCGACCGCTTCGGCGGTGAACGCGTCGGGACGCCTCGTCAGCGCCCGCCGCCACGACGGGTCCCACAAGCTGTACGAGGCCTCGAGCGTCTCGACGTGACGCTCACGCAGAGAGGCGAGATAGGCGCGTCCGTCGATGACTGGCTCCCACACCACCAGGCGCGCCGGGGGCGCGGCCACCCGCGCCGCGGCGCTCATCGCGATCGTCGCGCCGAGGCCGGCGCCGGCCCACAAGACCGGAACCACCGGACCGCGTTCCTGCAGTACGGCCTGCGCGGCATCCACGTCGGCCATCCAGCCCCCGTAGTCGCCGTCGGCGTCGCTGCCCTCCGAGTCGCCGGTGCCGAAATAGTCAAAGCGAAGCACCAACGCGCCTTGACGCGACAGGCGTTCCGCGAGGA
Organism: uncultured Acidobacteriota bacterium; assembly: GCA_902826065.1. Taxonomy (GTDB): domain Bacteria; phylum Acidobacteriota; class Vicinamibacteria; order Vicinamibacterales; family UBA2999; genus CADEFD01. The sequence goes on from CADEDM010000001.1 coordinate 32,122, forward strand.
CGCGGAAGAAGCGATGCAGGCGCACCGCCTCCTGGCCGAACGGCGGACACAGCAACACGCGCTCGCGGGCGTCGCCACCTGAGGCCGGCTCGTGCAGCATGCCGAATAACCGCCGGTCGACCGGCCCGAAGTGCAGCGGCACGCCGACCGACCGCATCAACGCGCGGGCGTCGGGGGAGTCGATCACGGCGGTTGCCGTCACCGGACGCCGCCGAACCCGAGCAGGGTCGTCGACGTGAGCCCGTACGCCACGCCATCGGGCCGGACGGCGAGGGCGACGACGTCGCCGAACGGCGTCCGCCGCAGCCCCTCGATGGCAACGGCGTCGTTTCCGCCGCCCAGCCGCACGAGCCGCAACCAGCCGTCCTCCGAGGCTACGAGCACGACGTCGTCGGTCGCGACACCGGTGGAGGGAACCGCCACCGCCGCTCGCACCTGCCCCGGAAGGATCACGGTGGGCGTCGCACCGGCGCCACCCACGGGCGTCCGGCGCAGGACCGTCGTAAGGGCGTCCGACCGATCGAGGACCCACATGCCGTTCGCGGTGGTGACGACGGCTCGCGGCGCCTGAAGCCCCCAGGCCAGGACGACCGAGGTCTGCGCTCGCGGGGTCGTCCCGTCGGCGTTGAGCCCGAGCAGCTTGCCGGCGAGGTCGCCGAGGTCCCCGGCTCGCGCCGGCGCCATGGCATCGTCGACCGCCACGAGCAGTCGGCCGTCATAATTTTGGCGCACGACCGCAGCGGGCTTGACGGCCCGGGTCGGGACGTCGCTGGCGACGATCAGCCTCTCGCCGAGCGCGCCGTCGAGCAGCCGGAAGCGCGCCAGATCCACTCCAGCGGCCGTGGAATACAGCACGAAGACGTGGCCGCTGCGTTCGAAGTCGCCCGCCACGGCCATCGATAGCAGGCCCCGCCCATCGCCGCGCACCATCTCCGGTGCCGGCACCGCCAGCGCCTGGGATCGGGCCGTTGGCAGGTCCACGAGGTGCACGATGCCGGCGCGGACGGCCACTAGCGCGGTGTGGCCGTCGGGCAGGAGAGCGAGGTCGACGGCATCGTCGAGGTCGCGCATCACGGTGGTCACGTCGCCACCCGAACCGTCGGGCGGCGGGTCGTCGGTTGGCGGAGGCGGTGGCGAGCCCAACCCGCCTTCGGGCTTGTCGCCGACGACCACGGTGAACGTGTCGGATTCGGCTCGTTGCTCGTGGAATTCGTCGGCCAGCGACGCGACCACGGCGATCGCGCGCAGGCCGGGTTCGAGCGTCGGCAGCACCGCCTCACAGGGGACGCTGTCCTCGTTCCGCTCGCCGCACACGACCTCGGTCAGCCGCTGCGGCTCGCCGTCGACCAGCAACCAGAATCCGAGCTGTCCGACCTCGACGTCGACCTCGCGCTGGGGCTGATCCCACGCCAGGCGGCTGCCCGGGCGGACCACGACGATGGTCGGGTCGGGGGTGTCGGGTTCGCCGTCAGCGGATGAGGGGGACAGTCCGCGACCGTCGCTCTGAACCGTCAGGGCCACCAAACCGATAACGAGAACAGCCAAGTAGGTGCGGCAGGTGTGCCTGAGGAGGCGCATGACGTCACGTTCGGGAAGGCTTCCACACGATAGTCGAGAGGTTCGTGGTTCACAAGGCAGCGGATCGATGGTCGAGCGCGACCGACGAGCTGTATGCAAATTTGTTACCGTCTCGCGACTCCGGCGCTGACTTCCGGGCCGATTGCGACTAAAATCATTCCGGCGACGCTCGCGCTCTTCGACCCGGCGCGCACGCGGCGTCAACAGCGCCGCCCCGGAGTTCGCCCATGCTTCCTGGCAAGAATCTCACCCCAACCGACGTCGCGGCCATCCTGAAGCGGAGGATCTGGCTCCTCGTCCTGCCTCCGCTCGTCATGGGCTTCGCCGCCCTGGTCTATTCGTCGGGCATCCGGAACGTCTACCAGGCCGACATGCTGATAGCCGTCGATCCCCAGCGCGTGCCGGGATCGATTGCCTCGACCATCGTCACCCTCGACGCCGAACAGCGGATGAACGCGATTTCGGTGCAGGTCCTGAGTCGCACCAACCTCGAACGCACCATCACCACGCTCGGGCTTTACGAGAAGGAACGCGAGACGGTGCCGATGGAAGACGTCGTCACGCGGATGCGCGACAACATCGCCGTCGAAGTCGAGAAGTCGAGCCGTGAGGGTCCCACCGCCTTTCACGTGAAGTTCACGCATCCCGACCCCGATATTGCCACCAAGGTCACGCAGCAGCTCGGCGACCTCTTCGTGGAGCAGAACACCGAGGAACGGCGGTCACTGGCCGGCGCGGCCAACGACTTCCTCGACGAGCAGCTGGTCGAAGCCCGCAAGCGGCTCGAGGTCCAGGAGCGGAAGGTCGAAGAGTTCCGTCAGCGCTACGGCAAGGCGCTGCCGACGCAGATGCAGTCGAACCTGCAGGCGCTGCAGAGCCTGCAGATGCAGGTGCAGTCCACGGTCGAGAGCATCGCCCGCGACCGAGATCGCCGGGACGTCCTCGAGCGGCTCTATCGCGACTCGGCCTCGGAGCCCCAGAGCCTGCCGTCGACGCAGTCCTCGGGGCCGGGCGGCCCGGCCGCCGGCTCGGCGCAGCAGCAGCTGCAGACCGCGAAGGACCAGCTCGCCACCCTCGAACTGCGCTATACACCCGATCATCCGGACGTCAATCGTCTCAAGCGGCTCATCGCCGACCTGGCCCCGAAGGCGGCGGCGGAACAGGAAGCTGCGAAGCTCGCCACCGCGAAGAACTCTGCCGATCTGAGCACCGTGGTCGACCCGCGCGTGCGCCAGTCCCTGCGCCAGATGCAGCTCGAGATCGAGAGCCTCGACAAGCAGATCCGCTTCAAGGAGGCGACCGAGGCGCGGCTGCGCGGCGACATCACCGACTACCAGTCACGCCTCGACGCCGTGCCCGGCCTCGAGTCGGAATGGGTGGCGCTGACCCGCGATTACGAGACGCAGCAACAGGAATACAAAGAGCTCCTGAGCAAGAGCGGCGCGGCCCGAGTGTCTAAGGCCCTCGAGGACCAGCGGATTGGCGAGACCTTCCGCATCGTCGACCCGGCGCGCGTACCGGTGAACCCGCTGCCGTCGACACGCGGCCGCATCAACGTCGCCGGGCTCATGATCGGTCTCCTGCTGGGCCTGCTGGTCGCCGCCGGCCTCGAGTTGCGCGATCGCTCGTTCCGCTCGCAGGAGGAGGTGGTGGAGATCCTGAGCCTGCCCGTCCTCGCCAGCGTGCCCCTGCTCGAATCCGTGACCGACCGCCAGCGCCGGCACCGTCGCACCAGCTGGGCGACCGGGGCCATGGTCGTCGCGTTCCTCGCCATGACGTACGTGACGTGGACGCTGAAGCTGTGGAACAGCCTGACGTAGGAGCCGACGCTTGAGCAGAATCGATCAAGCCCTGGAGCGACACCTGCGCGGCGGCCGCGCGCCGCTCGCGCCGCCAGTGCAGAAGGAGTTCACGTCCGCGTGGTCGCCCGACGAAGTCGGCGTCGCCGCGGCGAACCAGCCCGCCGCCGCCGCCGACGCCGTCGCGGTCGCCCCGGAGCCGGCGCGCCCGCGCGCCAGCAACTTCGAGACGATGGGCCGGCGCGAGCCCAACGGCAACGCCATGGTCACGCTGTCATCGGCCTGGCGGGAACGCCTTGCCGACGGCCGCAACGCTGATCCGACCCTGCTCGAACAGTTCCGACAGCTGGCCGGCACGCTATTCCACCTGCAGCGCGCCAACAATCTCCGCAGCGTCATGGTGACTAGTGCGACCCCCGGCGACGGCAAGACGCTCGTCTCCGTCAACCTGGCGCTGGTGCTCGCCGAGTCGTACCGGGCGCGCGTGCTGCTGGTCGACGCCGACCTGCGCAAGCCGTCGATTCCGGCGGTGCTGCCGATAGCCGATGGGGTCGGCCTGAGCGATGCGCTGCGCGCGGAGAACGACGCGCCGCTGGCGCTGATTCAGCTGACGCCGACCCTCACGCTGCTGCCTGCCGGCCAGCCCATTCCCAACTCGCTCGAGGCCCTGACGTCGCCACGCATGCGCTCGATCATGAGCGAGGCCGTCGAGCGTTTCGACTGGGTGGTCCTGGACGCCGGCCCGATCGGCCCCACCACCGACCCCCGCGTGCTCACGACCCTGGTCGACGGCGCCGTCTTCGTCGTGCGCGCGGGCGTTACCCAGTTCGATGACGTGCAGAAGGGCATCGAGGCGCTGGGCCGCGATCACCTGCTGGGCATCGTGCTCAACGGGGTGGATGGCGCGAGCGCCACGCCCTACTACGGAACGCGATAGCCCGCGGGGCTGGAACTCGCATGAATCGCGTCGTCAGTGCTCGTCGGGCCATTCTTGTCGCCGTCGAGCACGCCCTCATCGTCGCCGCGCAGCTGGGCGCCGCCGCGCTGGCCGGCGTTGGCGAAGCGCCGCTGCAGACCATGGTTCCCCGTGCCGTGCTGGTGGCGGCGGTGCTGCAGGTCAGCCTGCACTACTTCGACCTGTACGAGGTCCGCACGCTCACCGACCGTCGCAACGCGTTCGCCGGCGTGCTGAGCGCGCTGGGCGTGACGTCGGCGCTGCTCGCCATCGTCTACTGGTGGATGCCGAGCCTGATCATCGGCCGCGCCGTCTTCGTCCTTGCGTCGGTGCCGATCATCGCCGCCGTCGTCGGCTGGCGGCTCGCCTTCCAGTGGCTCTCTACCAGGGGCGGCCCCACCGAGCGCCTGCTGATCGTCGGCACGAATCCGGCCGCGGTGAACCTGGCCCGCGAGCTGCTCGATCGCCGCAGCGAGCTCGGCATCGACCCGATCGGCTTCGTCGACAGCGATCCGTCGACGGTGGGCCGGCAGCTGCTCGGCACCGGCGTCCTGGGCGTGGTCAGCGATATTCCGTCGATCGTCCGCTCGCGCCAGGTCGATCGCGTCGTCGTCAGCCTGGCCGACGCCCGCGGCAAGCTGAACATGGACGAACTGGTGTTCATGAAGCTGAACCAGGGCGTGCGGTTCGATCACCTGGCGTCGGTGTACGAGGAGTACACCGGGAAGATCGCCGTCGAGAACCTTCGACCGAGCTGGGTGATCTTCTCCGAGGGCTTCCGGAAGACGCAGCTGCTGACGCTCTCGAAGCGCGCGTCCGACGTGCTGCTCTCGTCGGTGGCGCTGGCCCTGGCCGCGCCGATCATGGCCGTGGTGGCCATGGCCGTGCGCTACACGTCGCCAGGCCCGGTACTCTACCGTCAGTCGCGCGTCGGCAAGGACGGGCAGCTCTTCACCATCATGAAGTTCCGGTCGATGCGCGAGGACGCCGAGGCCGCGACCGGCGCCGTGTGGGCAACGCTTCGCGACCCGCGCGTGACGCCGCTCGGACGCCTGCTCCGCCGCAGCCGTCTCGACGAGCTGCCGCAGCTGTTGAATGTGTTGCGCGGCGAGATGAGTTTCGTCGGTCCGCGTCCCGAGCGCCCGGAGTTCGTCGATGGGCTGACGCAGCAGATCAAGTTCTACGGCCAGCGCCACGTCGTGCGCCCCGGCCTGACGGGTTGGGCCCAGGTGCGGCATCGCTACGGCGCCTCGGTGGAAGACGCGCAGGAGAAGCTGCAGTACGACCTGTTCTACATCAAGCACCTGTCGCTGTGGTTCGACGCGTTCATCCTCGCCGAGACGGTCAAAACCGTCCTCATGCGCCGCGGGTCGTAGTCATGGCGATCCTGAACGCTCTCACCGTCGACGTGGAGGACTACTTCCACGTCTCGGCCTTCGCCGCCGACGTCAAGCGCCACCATTGGGAGGCGCTCGAGAGCCGCGTCTGCGCGAACACCGATCGGTTGCTCGACATCTTCAGTGAGGCCGGCGTCACTGGCACGTTCTTCGTGCTGGGATGGGTGGCGGAACGCTTTCCCGCGCTGGTGCGGCGCATCCAGGCCGGCGGCCACGAGATCGCGTCGCACAGCTACGCCCACGAGCTGGTCTACGACTTGACCCCGGAGCAGTTTCGCGACGACCTGCGGCGGGCCGCACGCGTGCTCGAAGACGCCGCCGGAGTCGCCGTACGCGGCTATCGCGCGCCCAGCTACTCGATCACGGAGCCGTCGCTCTGGGCGTTCGACGTGCTGGTGAGCGAGGGCTACACCTTCGACTCGAGCGTCTATCCGATTCGCCACGATCGCTACGGCATTCCCGACTTCGAACGGCTGCCGCACCGCCTCGAGCGGCACGGCGGCGAACTCTGGGAGTTGCCGGGGTCGACGGTGCGCCGTCTCGGGATGAACCTGCCGATCGGCGGCGGCGGGTACTTCCGCCAGTTTCCGTATGCGTGGACGCGCGCCGGGATCCGCGCGCTCAACGACGGCGAACAGCAGCCCGCCGTCTTCTACCTGCACCCCTGGGAGATCGACCCTGACCAGCCACGCATGCACGGCAGCGCGTTGTCGCGGTTCCGGCACTATCGAAACCTCGACAAGACCGAAGCCCGTCTCCGGCGCCTGCTCGCGGATTTCGCCTTCGCCCCGATCGCCGACGTGCTGCGGACGCGGCAGGGCGCGGCGGCGCGGCGCGAGGCCGTGAACTGAGGCCGGTCGCATGTCACGCCACGTCGCATCCACAGATATCGCCATCATCGGCATGGCGTGCCGCGTCCCTGGCGCGCCCAGCTACGGCGCTATGTGGCGCCTGCTGGCCGAGGGCCGCGAAGGCCGGACGACCCTCGACGACGAGGCGCTGCGCCAGGCCGGTGAGCCCGAGGCGCTGTTCGCGGATCCGGCCTACGTCAAGGCCGGCATGTTCCTCGACGGCGTCCGCCTGTTCGACCCCGGGTTCTTCGGCTTCAGTCCGCTCGACGCCCGCGTGCTCGACCCGCAGCACCGCCAGTTCCTCGAGTGCGCCTGGGAGGCCTTCGAGGATGCCGGCGTCGACCCGGGCCGCCAGCCGGGCACGATCGGCGTGTTCGCCGGTTCAGGACAGCACCTGTACTACGCGCAGCACCTGCTGACCAACGAGACGCTGGTCGATCAGGTGGGCCGCTTCCTGCTGCGCCACACCGGCAACGACAAGGATTTCCTCGCCACCCGCGTCTCTTACTGCTTCGACCTGCGCGGGCCCAGCATCAACCTGCAGACCGCATGCTCGACGTCGCTCGTCGCCGTGCACACGGCGATGCAGAGCCTGCTCAACGGCGAGTGCGACGTGGCGCTCGCCGGAGCGGTGACCATCGAGCTGCCGGATCGCGTCGGCTACCTGTACCGGCCGAGTGAGATCCTCTCGCCCGACGGCCACTGCCGGCCGTTCGATGCCAGCGCCGGTGGCACGCTCTTCGGCAGCGGCGTCGCGATCGTCGTGCTGAAGAAGGCGGCGCAGGCGGTCGCGGACGGCGATCACATCCACGCGCTGATCAAGGGGTCGGCCGTCAACAACGACGGGTCCGGCAAGGTGAGCTACCTCGCGCCGAGCGTGGACGGCCAGGCGGACGCCATCGCCGAGGCACTGGCGATGGCGGAGGTCGAGCCCGACAGCGTGAGCTACGTCGAGGCACACGGCACCGGCACCCAGCTCGGCGACCCCATCGAGGTGGCTGCGCTGTCGCAGGCTTACGGCCGCGATTCGGCCACTGCCGCGCCGTGCGGCCTCGGCTCGATCAAGTCGAACATCGGCCATCTCGACACGGCGGCTGGCACGGCCGGCCTCATCAAGCTGGCGCTTGCGCTGCAGCACCGCACGCTGCCGCCGACGCTGCACTACACGGCGCTGAACCCGGCGATCGATCCCGCCCAGACCTCGTTCCGCGTGGTCGACCACCTGCGGCCATGGACCGGACCGTCGCCCCTGCGCGCCGGACTCAGTTCGCTTGGCGTCGGCGGCACCAACGCGCATCTCGTCGTCGAAGAGGCGCCGCCCACCGCGCCGGACGGCACGGCGCGCGACCGGCAGCTCCTGGTGCTGTCGGCGCGCTCGAGGCCCTCGCTCGAACGTGCTCGCCAGGCCTTGGCCGCGCGCCTCGACGGTGTCGAGGCCTCGGCCCCGCGCCTGGCCGACATTGCCTACACGCTGGCCACCGGCCGGCGCGCGTTCAAGCACCGCGCGAGCCTGGTCGCTGCGGCGCCGCTCGAAGCCGCCGATCTGCTGTCGGCGCGCGAATCGGACCAGGTGGTCGTCGGCGAGACGGCAGAACAGGGACGCCGTGTGGCGTTCACGTTCGCCGGTGGCGGCGCGCAGCATCCCGGCATGGGCAAGGAGCTCTACGCCCACGAGCCGGCGTTCCGCGCCGCTCTCGACCGATGTCTGTCCGCACTCACGCGCCACACCGACTTCGATCTCAAGCCGCTGCTCTTCCCGGCGACAGCGGAGGCCCGGCAGCACGCCGCGGCCGCGCTCGAACGTCCGAGCCGGGCGCTTCCGGCGCTGTTCTCGATGCAGTACGCCCAGGCGACCTTGTGGCGCGCGTGGGGCATCGAGCCCCACGCGTTCATCGGCCACAGCATGGGCGAGAACACGGCGGCCTGTCTCGCCGGCGTGATGGAGCTCGACGATGCGCTCGGCCTCGTGGCCTTGCGCGGCCGCCTCTTCGAACGTGTGGCGCCCGGAGCGATGCTGAGCGTGGAACTCGACGAAGCGGCCCTGGGGCCTTGGCTGGCGCCCGGGCTCGACGTCGCGGCCGTGAACGCGCCGGGCCTCACCGTCATCTCCGGTCCCGCGGCCGACGTCCGTCGTCTCCAGGAGCGGCTCGAAGCCGCGAACATCGGCTGCCAGCGCATCCGCATCGAAGTGGCCGCACACTCATCGATGCTCGAGCCGATTCTCGCCGACTTCCGCGCCTACCTGCGCTCCTTGCCGCTGTCGGCTCCCGCGACGCCCTTCATCTCCAACGTCACCGGCCGCTGGATTGAGCCGGGCGAAGCGACAGATCCCGAGTACTGGGTGCGCCACCTCCGGCAGACCGTGCGTTTCGCCGACGGCGTCGGCCAGCTACTGCGCGACGGGCCGCCGGTGCTGCTGGAAGTAGGCCCGGGCCGTACCCTCACGAGCCTGGCGTCACTGCATTCCGACAAGACCGCGCACCACGTGGTCCTGACGTCGATGCCGCGGGCTGACGAAGAGGCCAACGACCTGTCGCACATGATGGGCGCGCTCGGCCGCCTGTGGGTCAATGGCGTCGATCCCGACTGGACGCGCTTCTACGAGGGCCAGCAGCGGAAGAAGCAGCCGCTGCCGACCTACTCGTTCGACCATGCCGAGTACTGGATCGACCGTAGCACCGCATCCACCGGCCGCGCGGGCGACGCGCGAGGCCAGGCCGGCGTCTACGAGCCGGTGTGGCGTCCGGCCGCGCCGCGCCCGTCGTTCGAAGCTCCTGGCGCCTGCGTCCTCGTCCTCGACGACGACCGCGACCGGCTGCGGAGCTTCGAGACGGCCCTCGTCCGCGCTGGCGCCGCGGTGCGTCTGGTCCTGGCGTCCGACCGGTGCCTCGTTGAGGGCACCGGCCCGTGCGAACTGCGCACCGGTGTGCCCGACGACTATCTGCGCGTGCTCGACGCGTGCCGCGCGGCGGGCTCCACCCCCAGTCACGTGATTCACGCGCTGGGATTGGGTGCAGCGACCGGCATCGACGCCGGCCATCACGTCGACGCGGTGCGGCGCTGCTTCGACAGCCAGTTCTTCCTGGCCCAGGCGATCGCGTCGGGCGATGCCACGCCCGTGCACTGGCTCGCGCTCTCCCACCGCGCCTGGCAGGTCGGCGGCGAGGCGCCGTGGTCGCCCTATGGCGCGCTGGCCGTGGGCATCACGAACACCTTGCCACGCGAGTTCCCCTCGTGGCTCGCCCGTGTCGTCGACGTCGAGAACCCGCGGCTCGCGGCCGAGTCGATCGACAAGATCCTGGCCGAGATGCCACAGGTGGCGGATGCCACGGTCGACGAGCCAGTGGTGGCGCACCGCGGACGGCAGCGATTCGTGCGCGACTGGCTGCGGCAGGATGCGCCCGCAGCGCTACCAAGCGTGTTGCTGCGGCCCCATGGCGTCTATCTCGTCACCGGCGGCACCGGCGGACTCGGTCTGGTGGCCGCCGGCGTGCTGGCGCAGGCAGCGCCCGCTACGCTGGTGCTGGTGTCGCGTCGCCCGTGGCCGCACCGCCAGCACTGGGACGAGCTGATTCGGCGCGGCGCGCCCGAGGCCGAGTCGCTCAACGCGCTGCTCGCGCTCGAACAGAAGGGTGCCCGTGTCGTCCTCGAAACTGCGGACATCGCCGACGCGACGTCGGTCGAGGCCGTCGTCTCCCGGACGCGACAGACCTGCGGCGCGCTGCACGGGGTCATCCATGCCGCCGGCATCGTCGACGACGCGCCCCTGATCGCGAAGGACCTGGCGCACGCGCATCTGGTGCTGGCCCCCAAGGTCGCCGGCACGACCGCCCTCGCCAGGGCCCTGGCCTCCGCGTCGCTGGACTTCTTCGTCCTGTACTCTTCCTCGAGCGCATTCGCCGGGCTGCCGGGCCAGGCCGACTACGCCGCCGCCAACGCCTTCCTCGACGGTTTCGCCGCCTGGGCGCGCGAGCAGGGCCTGCCCTGCGTCGCCGTCGACTGGCCGGCGTGGCGTGGCACTGGACTCGCCGCCGCCATCAGCCGTGGTGCCGCCGTGCGCCCGGCACCCGGGCGTCCCACCGACCACCCGATGCTCGGCCGATGCACGGTCGACGAGGCCGGACGTCGTGCCTTCCTGACGCAGGTCAGCGCCGAGGACTCGTGGATGATTCGCGAGCATCGTCTCAAGGACGGCCCGGCGCTCATGCCGGGGTTCGGCTTCCTCGAGATGGCTCGGGCCGCATGGTTCGAAGGCCGTCCGGCGGGACCGTTCGAGCTGGCCGATACCTCGGTCGACTATCCGTTCATCGTCCAGGACCAGGCCCCGCGCTGGCTCGGCGTCGAGCTCTCGCCGGCATCGAACGCGTTCGTCGTGGTCAGCGAGGACGGCGACGGTCGCACGGAGCACGTCCGTGGCACTGTGCGGGACGCCTCGCCGCTCGCCGCGCGCCTCGATGTCGCTGCAATCCGGCAGCGCTGCGCGCGTGGCGTACAGCGTTTCGACGACGCCGACCACCACCCGTTCCTCCAGTTCGGCCCGCGCTGGGCGTCGCTGAAGACGGTGGCCTATGGCACGCACGAAGCGCTGATCGATCTGGATCTGGCGCCGGAGTTTCGCGCCGATCTCGACGCCTACGTGCTCCATCCGGCGCTGCTCGACATGGCCGCCGCCGGGGCCCAGGTGATCATCGAAGGCCATACGCCCACCGACGAAGTGTTCGTGCCGGTGGGCCTCGGCCGCCTGCGCGCCACCGCCGGATTCCCGTCGCGGTGTCTCAGCCACGTCACGTACAAGCCCGGCCCGGCTGGCGAGTCGCGAGAGGTAGCGCACTTCGACGTGCGCGTCGCCGACGCCGACGGTACCGTCTTCCTCGAGATCGACCACTTCGCCATGCGCCGCCTGCCCGGCACAGACGCGCTGCGGCGGCTGCCGGCGGCGGGGTCGCGCGCGATCGCCCCGACGCTCGAGCGCGCGCTCGAACTCGGCATCGACCCGGGGGAAGGGGCACGTGTGCTCGCGACGGTGCTGGCCGGCGTCACGAGCGCGCAAGTCGCAGTGGCGCCGGTGGAGCCGCGCGTGCTCGTCCGCGAACTGCGGCAGGCGGCGGCCCCGCCGGCGCCAGCACGAGAGGTCATCGCGTTCGATCCCGACGACGATCCGGCGATTGCGCCGGCCGAGACCGTGCTCACCGCGTGCCCTGCTGTCGCGGCGGCGGTCGTCCGCTCGTTCCATGGCGATGGCGCGACCCGGCGTCTCGTGGCCTTCTTCGTGCCCGACCACGACCACTTCGTGACGCAGGGCGAGGTGCGGCGCTACGCGCGCGAACATCTCCCCGCCGGCCAGGTCCTGACGCAACTCATCGAGCTCGACGAGCTGCCGCGCAACGGCACCGGCGTCGACCGCCGCGCGCTGCACGACCCGTCGGCGCCGGTGACCCGCATCGTCCCGCCCCGCACCACCGTCGAGAAAGCCGTCGCCCGGGTGTGGCAGGACGCGCTCGGAGTGGATGCCGTGGGCCTCACCGACAACTTCTTCGACCTCGGGGGCCACTCGCTCCTGTCGGCGAGGATCATCGTGCAGCTCGATCGCAAGTTCGGGGTGCGCCTCAACCAGGCGACGATGGCGCTGGGCACGCTCGAGCAGATCGCGCGCGACATCGAGCGGCGCACCGAGGACAGCCCGAAGTGAACCCCCTCTTCTTCGGACCCGCGGACTCGCCGCTCTACGGCGTGCACCAGCCGCCCCAGATCGCGGGCAACGGTGGCGGCGTCGTGCTGTGCTATCCGTTCGGCCAGGAGTACATGCGGGCCCACCGCGCCTGCCGGCAGCTCTCGCTGCTGCTGGCCCGGCGCGGCTTCCACGTGCTCCGCTTCGACTACCGCGGCACCGGCGACTCGAGTGGCGACATCGACGACGCCGGCGTCGAGCGCTGGGTCGACGATGCGGGCGCGGCTATCGACGAGCTGCGCGAACTGAGCGGCCTGTCACAGGTCTCGGTGATCGGGCTCCGGCTCGGCGCGTGGTTCGCGGCCCGGGCCACCGAGCGGCGCACCGACGTCGACCGGCTCGTCGTCTGGGATCCGATCGTCGACGGCGCCGCCTACCTCGAGGAGATTCGCGGGGAAGTCGCCGCCGAGGTGCCGACCAGCTACAGCCCGCCGTCGGGCAGCCGGGTGTTCGCCGACGGCACGATCCACTACAACGGGTTCGAGATCCCCGCACGCCTGGCCGGTGAGCTGTCACGCCTGCGGCTGGACGCGACCGTGCCCGCGTCGGCGCGGCGCGTGCTGCAACTCGTCTCGCACGAGGTCCCGGCGTTCCTGCGGTTGCGCGATGCTTGGCGCGCGCATCCCGCCTACCGGTATCAGTTCACGCCGGCTCCGCACGACTGGAACTTCGTCGACGAGTTCGGCGGGATTCTGCTGCCGCAGCCGGCGATTCAGGCGATCGTCGAGTGGATGAGCGAGTGAGCGAGCGATGAGAGAACGCGTGCTTCGCATCGGGCGGCCGACGCCCCTGGCCAGCGTCGCCACCGAGCCCGACGCCTTCGACGCGTCGAAGCCGGCCGTGCTGATCCTGAACTCGGGAGTGCTGCACCACATCGGGTCGTGCCGGATGTCGGTACGGCTGGCGCGCCGGCTGGCGGAACGCGGCCTGCTCGCCGTGCGCTTCGACTTCTCGGGCCTCGGCGACAGCGAGCCGCGCCTGGCGACGCCGAGCTTCGAAGAAGTGTCGGTGACCGAGTCCACGGAGGTGATGGACCTGCTGCAGCGCACACGCGGCGTGCAGTCGTTCATCCTCTACGGCCTCTGCTCCGGCGCCGACGGCTCGTACAACACCGCGCTGCGCGATCCACGCGTCGTGGGGATCAGCCAGTTCGACCCGTACTGCTACGTGACCCCCCGTTACTACCTGCGGTACTACCTGCAGGCGGCGCGTGATCCGCGCCGGTGGCGCAGCGTGGCGACGCGCGCACTGAAGACCCTGTTCGGCCGAGAGACCGCGCCGCAGACGACGGTCGAGTCGGAGTTCGTGGAGTTGCCCAGCTACGTCCGCGTCTTCCCATCGCGGGAGTCGATTGCCGCCGGCCTGGCGGCGCTCGTGCAGCGCGGCGTGCACGTGCAGGCGAACTTCCCGCGCGGACCGCTGTACAACCACCGGTCGCAGTTCGTCGACAGCTTTCGCGACGTCGACTTCCGCGGCCTGGTCGAGGTCAACTACTACGGTGACGCGAATCACATCGTGACGCAGCCCGTCCTGCAGGGCCGCATCATCGACGGCGTCGCCGACTGGGCCGCGCGCGTGGCCATGGGCGGTGCGCGATGACGTCCGAGACACCGCCGATGTCCTCTGCGCTCACGGTCCTGGTCGTTGGCGATCAATCGCTGACGATCGAATGCAGCGAGATCCTGCGCGCTGCCGGGCACACCATCACCGCGGTCGTGACCGGTGACGCCCGCGTCCGCCGCTGGTCCGAGGAGCGCGGCGTGGCGGCCCTGCCCGACGCGCAGACCGCCCTCGACAGCCCATCCGCCGCGGCGTTCGACTACCTGCTGTCGATCGCCAACCTGAAGCTGCTGCCGCCGGCGCTGGTCAGCCGTGCGCGGTTCGGCGCCGTCAACTTCCACGACGGCCCGCTGCCGCGCTACGCCGGTCTCAACGCGCCGGCGTGGGCGCTCATGGCCGGTGAGCAGCAGCACGGCATCACCTGGCACGTGATGACCGACGAGGTCGATGCCGGCGACGTGCTGCTCGAGCGCGCCGTGGCCGTCGACGACGATGACACCTCGTTCACGCTGAATGCGCGCTGCTACGAGGTCGGCATCCAGTCGTTCGCGGAGCTCGTGCCCCGCCTGGCCTCACGGTCGGCCGCCGGCGCGCCGCAGGACCTGTCGCTGCGCACGTATTTCGCCCGGGCGGAGCGGCCGCGCGGCCTGGCCACCCTCGACTGGCGGCAGCCCGCCGCGCATCTCGACCGGGTCGTGCGTGCGCTCGACTTCGGGCCGTATCGCAATCCACTGGCCGTGCCCAAGGTGTGGGTCGGCTCGCGGCTCCTGGTGGCACGCCGGAGCCAGGTACTCGAAACGGGCGACGCGGCTACGCCAGGGACGATCAAAGAAGTTGGCGAACGGCGTCTCGTCGTGGCCTGCGCGCAGGGCGCCCTGGCGTTGAGCGACCTCACCGACATGAGCGGCGCCGCCGTGGACGTCCGCGCGGTGGCCGCGGCGGAAGGGCTGCGTGTGGGCAGTCGCCTGCCGGTGTCCGACGACGCACGCCTCGACGCGGTCGACCGCCTCGCCGCTCAGATTGCGCCGCACGACGGCCGGTTCCGGGCGCTCATGCGGCGCTTCACGCCCACCGAGGCGCCGGCGGCCGGCGCCGAATCGACCGTGCGCACCTGGCACGAGTGGGACGGCCGCACCGCCAGACCGGACACGTTGCTCGCCGCGATCGTCCTGGTGCTGGCGCGCATCACTCAGTCGCCGGCGCTGGCGTTCGGCTTCGTACCGTCGTCGCGCGCAGTGCTGGACGGACACCTGCGCGCCTACGTGCACGACGTCGTGCCCGTCGAGATCGCGTGCGCCGATGCAGACGCGGTGGCGGAGCTCGCCGCGCGCGTGGCGGCGGCCGCCGCCCACGCCGAGACCGCGGTGGGCATGTCGCGCGACCTGTTGCTTCGTGAAGGCGCGGCCGCGGCGCTCGAGTCGCCCGACCGCGCGCCGATCCGCGTCGTGCGCGCCACGGGGCTCCTCCCCGATACGGCGCGTGCCGCCGCCGGCGCGGCCGTGATGACGTTCCAGGTGACCGACGACGGGCGCATGGGCTTGCTGGTGGATGCGGGGCTGGTGTCCCCAGACATCGCCCGCGAGATTCTCGCGTCGATCGGCCAGGTCGTACCGGTGGTCGAGGACGGCCTCGGACGCGTCGCCGACGTCGACCTGCTCACGCGCGATCAGCGCGAGCGCCTGATGGAGTGGGCGAGGGGTGACGCGCCCGACGGCGTCGCGCCGCTTCCCGACGTCTGCGTCCACGAGCTGTTCGAGGCCCAGGTCGCCCGCTCGCCCGGCCATGTGGCCTGCGTCTGCCGCGGCCAGGAGCTGACCTACGCGGATCTGAACCAGGCGGCCAACCGCCTCGCCCGCCACCTGCGCACCTCGGGCGTCGGCACCGGTGACCGCGTCGGCGTCATGGTCGACCGGTCGCTGGAGATGGTGGTCGTGCTCTACGCGGTGCACAAGGCCGGCGCGGCCTACGTGCCGCTCGACCCGAAGTACCCGTCGGAGCGTCTCGGGTTGGTGCTCGCCGGCGCCGACGTCCGTTGTCTCGTCGTGCGTGTGGCCACTTCCGGCGTCGACGCCGCCATCCCGCAGGTCGTCCTCGAGGACGTGTGGCCGCGGCTCGCCGAACTGGCGCCAGACAACCTTGGCGCCCTGGCCACGCCCGACGATCTCGCCTACGTCATTTACACCTCCGGCTCGTCGGGCACTCCGAAGGGCGTGATGGTCGAGCACCGCAACGTGGTGAACTTCTTCGCTGGAATGGACCGGCGGATCGACCGCACGCCAGGCACGTGGCTCGCCGTGACCAGCATCTCGTTCGACATCTCGGTGCTCGAGCTGTTCTGGACGCTGGCCAGGGGCTTCACCGTCGTCCTGCATGCCGATGGGCCCGCGAGCGCCTCGCTCGTCGTGCCGCAGGCGGCGCGCGCCAAGGGCATCGAGTTCGGGCTGTTCTACTGGAACGTCGCCTCACCCGACAGCGACCACGCGCAGGAGAAATACCGGCTGCTGCTCGAGAGCGCGAAATACGCCGACGCGAACGGCTTCACCGCCGTGTGGACGCCGGAGCGCCACTTCGCGTCATTCGGCGGTCTCTACCCGAATCCGGCTGTCACGTCAGCGGCGCTCGCCATGGTCACGAGCCGCGTGGCCCTGCGCGCCGGCAGTTGCGTCGTGCCGCTGCATCACCCGATCCGGATCGCCGAGGAATGGGCGGTCGTCGACAACCTCTCGGGCGGCCGCGTCGGCATGTCGGTGGCGTCGGGCTGGGCCACGCCAGATTTCGCGATTCGCCCCGAGGCCTTCGAAGGGTCGAAGCGCCTGCTGTTCGAGAACACGGCGATCGTGAAGCGGCTCTGGCGCGGCGAGACCGTGGAGTTCCCGGGACCGAAGGGGCCGGTGCAGGTGCGCACCCTGCCGCGGCCGCTCCAGAAAGAGCTCCCCGTCTGGGTGACGACCGCGGGCAACGTCGAGACCTTCGTGTCGGCAGGCCGCATGGGCGCCAACCTGCTGACCCACCTGCTCGGCCAGACCGTCGAGGAAGTGGCGGAGAAGGTCGCCGCCTACCGCGCGGCTTGGCGCGACGCCGGGCACGCGGGGCGTGGCATCGTGACGCTGATGCTCCACACGTTCGTGGGCCCCGACCCTGACGAGGTCGAGCGCATCGTGCGCGGACCGATGAAGGAGTATCTGCGCAGCGCCGCCAACCTGGTCAAGGCCGCCGCCTGGCAGTTCCCGACGTTCAAGCGCCTGTCGGACGAACAGGGCAAGACCCTCGACGATTTCTTCAACACGATCGCCGAGGACGACATGGATGCCCTGCTGGAGTTCGCATTCCAGCGCTACTTCCGCACGAGCGGTCTGTTCGGCACCGTCGAGGAGTGCCAGGCGATGGTGGGGCGCGTCGACGGGGCCGACATCGACGAGATCGCGTGCCTGATCGACTACGGCATCGACACCGACGTCGTGCTCGAGCATCTGCCGTACCTGAACGCTCTGCGCGAGTCGGTGCAGGCGCGTGGCGACGATCGCCGCCACTCCCTCGCCGGCCTGCTCGGCAGCGGCGTCATCACACACTTCCAGTGCACGCCGTCGATGGCGCGGATGGTGCTCGCAGAGCCGGCCGCGACCGTGGCTCTTGGCGAGCTCCGCGAGGTCCTAGTCGGAGGGGAAGCGTTGCCCCCCGACGTCGCCGACGCCCTCGCGACGGCGGCGCCGGGGCGCGTGACCAACGTCTATGGCCCGACCGAGACGACCGTCTGGTCGGCGGCCAGCCGCGTCAGTCCTGGCGGCGGCGCGGTGCCGATCGGCACGCCGTTGCTGAACCAGCAGCTCTACGTGCTCGATAGCGTGGGCCGGCCGCTGCCGCCTGGCGTACCTGGCGAGCTCGTCATCGGCGGCATGGGAGTCACGCGCGGCTACTGGAACCTCGACGCCAGCACGCGTGAGCGTTTCGTGGCGGACACTCTGTCGCCACGTCCCGCAGCGCGGATGTATCGCACCGGCGATCGTGGGCGCGTGCGGCCGGATGGGCAGTTCGAGTGTCTCGGGCGGCTCGACCAGCAGGTCAAGATCCGCGGCTACCGCGTCGAGCCCGGCGAGATCGAGGCGCGGCTGTGCGAACATGCCGGCATCGCCGAAGCGGCCGTGATGCTGCGCGAGGATCGTCCGGGCGACCAGCGTCTGGTCGCCTACGTGCGCCCGGCCCCGAGCCAGCGACCGGCACCTGACGACGTTCGCCGCCATGCCGCCGAGCGCCTGCCCGAGTACATGGTGCCGTCGATGGTCGTCGTGCTCGACCAGATGCCGCGGACACCGAACGGCAAGCTCGACCGTCGCGCGTTGCCCGCACCGGACTCGGTGACGGCGCCCGCGGCGCCCGCGGCGTCCGCGAGCGCTGCGACGCTGTCGACGGGCGTCTCGGAGCCGCTCGTGACCGAAGTCTGGGAACACGCGCTCGGTGTGCCGGTGCGTGGCCGCCAGGACAACTTCTTCGATCTCGGCGGGCACTCGCTGCTCGTCGTCCAGGTTCTGGCTGAGCTCCGCAAGCGAGTCAAGAAGCCGCTTGCGCTGACCGATCTCTTCAAGTACACCACGGTGGAGAGTTTGGCCGCGTTCATCGACGGTCAGCAGGTGTCGACGCGAACTCAGGCCGGAGCCCGGGCGAGTCGACGGCGCGACGCGCTCGCGCGGAGGGAACGCGCGTTCGAATGAGGCGATCCGCTCCGCGAGGTCCGAGGCCGTGATGTCTCCCCCCCTGACCGTGTCCGTGGTCGTGCCGTGCTACAACTACGGCGCGTACCTGCCGGCGTGCCTCGATTCGGTGCTGGCGCAGACGCGGCCGGCGTTCGAGATCGTGGTCGTCGACGACGGCTCAACGGACGACACGGCAGCGGTGGTCGCGCCGTACCTGGGCGACGGCCGGGTGCACTTCCATCAGCAGGCGAACAGCGGCCAGGCGACCGCCAAGAACCTCGGCATCCGGCATTCGCGCGGCGACATCGTGGCGTTCCTCGACGCCGACGATCTATGGATGCCCGAGAAGCTCGCGCGACAGGTGCCGCTGTTCGATGATCCGGCGGTGGGCGTGACGTTCACCGGCCAGCGATCGATCGACGCCGAGGGGCGTCCGCTCGCGACGTTCGGGCGTCGCGGTTACCTGACGTTCAGGCGCGGGCGGATCACGCCGTGGCTCGGCTTCGAGAACATCGTGCCCTTCTCGTCGTCGGCGGTGCGGCGGGCGCTGCTCGTGGAGAACCGCGGCTTCGACACGACGCTGGGAATGGGGATCGACTGGGACCTGTGGCTGCGGCTGTCGCTGGTCACGGACTTCGACTTCGTGCCCGATCCGCTGTTCGCCTATCGCGTGCACGGCCACCAGATGTCGCGCAACCTCAGTGGCCGCATCGACGCGTCGGAGCACATCTTCCGCACGTTCGTATCGCGGCACCCCGGCGCCTTCTCAACGCAGGAACTGCAGGCCGTGGAGTTCTACAACGCGTGCTCGCGCGGCCGTGCGTTGCGCGGCGTCGACCGCTCGCGCTCCGACGCTTATTTCCGGATGGCGCTTCGGATGAAGCCGTGGTCGCCCAGACCGTACCTGGGACTGCTGAAGAACGCCGTGGCGGGCCGGCGCTAGGCCGGCCCCACCAGTCCTTACTCGCCGGGAAGGACGCGCAGGTTGCGCGGCGTCGCCGGTGTCGTCGTCGAGGCTGCTCCCAGCGCGTAGCCGGGGCTCACGTTGCCCTGGTCGTCGATCACGAAGAGGTAGAGACCGTTGGTCGACGTGAACGTGCCAGGGTTGTAGACGATGGACACGCTGTTGTTCGACCAGCTCTGGATGTTCTGGATCTCGCGGTGACGGGCGCCGTTGTACGAGCTGCTGTCGCCAATCTCCACGCGAGCGCGCGAGGTGTCGACGTAGACGTCGTCCCAGTAGGTGTAGGCATCGCCGTAGGTGGAGGGGCAGCTGCCGTCGGCCTCGTGGCTGAAGTAGTTGCCGAGCCACAGCGTGTCCCACAGCCCCTGGCCGCTCTCACGCGTGCGGAACGACCCGCGCATGTCCACGACCTTCTCGCCGTCGATCCACATCTCGCTCGTGCCGTCATCGACACCGGCGCTCGACGCCTTGAAGTAGGCCTGGATGTGCGACCACTTGCGGCTGAACGTCTGCGCCGTCTGGCCGAGCCACGTGTGGAAGTTGCCGTTGACGCCGTCCTGCGACAAGTGGCTCGATCCGATGCCCGCACAATAGAGGTTGTAGTACAGGTTCGGCGACAGGTCGATGTTGGCGTGCAGCCGGAAGATCTTGTGGTTGCGCGAGAACGGCGCCGCTGCGTCGAGGTAGTACCACGCGTCAAGGTAGATCTGCGACAGCGGCGTGCCGGAGACGCCGAAGCTCGAGCCGTAGGCACCGCCGTCGAATCGCGCGCGAACGCTCATCTGCGAATTCGATCGGCGGACCGTCGATGAATAGCGCGGCTTGTTCCCGCCACTCGTCGACCACCCGTTGCCGATGTCGACGTTGTTGGCGCCGGTCTCGAACGAGTCGAATTTGAGCGGCGCGGCCACCGGCTTGGTCCCGAAGCCGTTGCCGGAAATGTTCAGGATTTCACCGCGGTTGGGCGAGCCGCTGAGGCCCGAAACCGCCAATCCGGGAGCCGCCTGAGGTTGAGCCAGGGACAGGAGCGCGAGAGCAGCTCCGAGCGTGCAAACAAAGCGAAGGTTCCGTGCCAGCATTCAAAACTCTCCGCGCTTCCGTAAGCAACTTTTGAGCCGAATCGGGTAGGCCGCGACTTGACTGGAAACTCCAAGCGTAAGTCGCTGATTCCATGATACTTAGACCAGACGTCCAGCGACCGATGGTGCCCCGGGGCGAGGATCGGCCGTGCTGGGTCGCGGTGGAGCTGTGAACAAACTTCGTCGCCGCGTTTCGATTCTGATCGCGCGTGACGAACCGGTGCTTCAGCGTCTGCGGCGCGCTCCCCACACCTGCCAGGACGTCGACAGGCCGAAGCGAACGGAATCGCGACGATAGCGCCCCGGGACACCGGCGGCGACGATGCCGGAACCCACCAGCTTGTGCTCGTAGATTGCATAGCTGCCGAACAGCGATAGCGCCCGGAACACGTTCACCTCGATTCGCCCCGAGGCCGTGGTGGTCTCGAAGGAATTTGATTGAAGCAGCTTGGGGCTGCCGTCGGCCCGCGATGCGCTCAGCAGGACCTGGCATCGCCGGAGCGGGTTGCCCGAGAGGCCGAGGTCGGTCGCAGTCGACAGGAACGGATCGGTCGTGATGCCCGGAAGGACCACGACTGTGCGGCCGATGCCGGCATTCGCCGACCATGATCGGCCCAGGTCGATGTGACCCGTGACGCGGCCCGACGGCTCGGTGAACTCGCTCACGCCGTCGAACCCGCTGGTGTCGCCGCGGGTGATGCCGCCGCCCACTTCGATGCCCACGTTCCGGCGCGCCGACAGCGCGCGCTCGTAGCGCAGCACGAGACGCCCGGTGTGTGTCCTGACCACCTGATCGAGAGTCGTGGACACATCCTGTGTCGTGTCGTTGAAGTCGTAGGTCACGTTCGTCGTGAGGCGTCGCGACGTCCGCCAGGCGTGATTGAGCGAGAACCCGTACGCCTGTGATTCAAGCCCGCTTCCCGTTTGCGGCTTCTGCCGGAACAGCGATCCGTTGGCGCTGGTCGAGTGCCGCAATGACCACTGATAGGTCATCGACGCTGTGGGGCCGCCCGAGATCATGCGCTGCGACGTCAACCCCTGCATCGGGCCGGGCGACAGGGCGGCGCCGTCGGCGGAGACGGCCATCGGATTGAAGAATACCGTGGGCTGCGACAGGACGTTGCCGCCCACGGAGGCGTTGAGGCGGCGGCCGAGGCTGGTGCCGGCCTGGAGGTTTGCGGCCAGTGTGGTCAGGTTGTCGTCGATCGCGCTCGACTGGCTCGTGAACGCCAACGCCGAGGCTTCAACCGACTTCCGGCCCTTCGTCGCCGCGAAATTGGCGCCGGCGTTGACCGATGTGATGGTGCCGCTGTCGAGCGGGCCGAACGGGCCTATCGGATCTCCACCGGGCGCGGCGTCCGGCACGGAGTTGTCGTCGCGGCCGCGTGCGACGTCGAAACTGAGCGACAGTGACTTCGTCCCCCGGCCGCTCCCCGTCTGCGGCTGCTGGCGCGCCGGCGGGCGGGGCGTCGGTGCAGGAGGAGTGGTCTGGGGCGGCGTGGTCTGTGGAGGCGTCGCCTGAGCAGGCGTGGTCGTTTGCGCGGAACCGCGCACGCTGCCAGCGACGCAAGCCAGTACCGCCGAACACAGCAGGAATCGGCGCACGGGTGAGGTCCTCAGGGAACGACGATGGTGTCGCCCGGACGCAGCACGATGTTCTGTTCGAGCTTCTTGCCGCGGCGGACGTCGTTGTAGTTGAAGCGCAGCGTCGACGTGCGATCGCCCTCGATGCGAAGAATCGTGATGTTCTTCGCGTCCGCGAACTCGCTCAGCCCGCCGGCGAGTGCCAGCGCCTGCAACACGGTGAGCGGGCCGACCAGCGGCTGCGCTCCCGGCGCCAGCACTGCGCCGGTGACAAACACCCGGCGGCTGTTGATCGATCGCACCACGACCGCGACGTTCGGATCGGTGATGTATTTCGTGGCGGCCTTCTGCAACATCTGCTGCAGTTCCTCGGGCCGCTTGCCGGCGGCGTCCATCGGTCCGATCACCGGCAGCGAGATCTTGCCGTCGGGCCGCACGGTCACGTCGCCGCTCAGTTCCGGCTCCCTCCAGAACACCACGCCCAGGACGTCCTGCGGGCCGATTACGTAGTCGTCGGGCACCGCGGCCGCCGGTTGCGCGGCCGCCGGCGGCGTCTTGGGTGGCGGGGCAGGCGGCGGCGCCTGCGGCTTCGCTTGCGGCGCCAGGAGAAGGGACACGAATCCAGCGAGGAGTATGGACGTCATGGGAGCTTCAGGTGAAGAAGGTAAATCGTCGCTTCCGGGCCGTGGGCACCTCGGTCGTACTCGGCCGCGGTTCGTCGCTCGACGGCGCGTTGCCGGCGGGCGCGGCGCGCCGCAGCTTCAGATCGAAATCGGCACAGACGTCGGCGACGATCGCTGCAGTCACCGGCTTGACCTGGGCGGCGAAGCCGCCGATGAGCGAGTTGTCGCACACGACGTTGATCGTGCGCGGGATGCCGGTCGAGGCTTCGAAGATGGTCGCCACTGCGTGCGGCTCGAAGATCTCCGCCGGCACGCCGCCCGCGATGCGCAGGCGTCCTGCGATGTACGACGCGGTCTCGGAGAGCGAGAGCGGACCGAGCTCGCAGCGCAGGGACACGCGCTGCTTGAGCTGACGCAGCGACG
The DNA here is from genome assembly GCA_902826065.1 of uncultured Acidobacteriota bacterium. Taxonomy (GTDB): domain Bacteria; phylum Acidobacteriota; class Vicinamibacteria; order Vicinamibacterales; family UBA2999; genus CADEFD01. The sequence continues at coordinate 55,351 of CADEDM010000001.1, forward strand.
GGTCGTTCAGGCGATCGGCGAGTTCCGGTTGTCCCGAGAGCACCACGCTCAGCAGTTTCGTCGTCGGCGTCTCGATGTTCCCGAGCAGGCGGATTTCCTCGAGCAGCTCGTGGGGGAGGCTCTGTGCCTCGTCGACGATCAGCCCGGTGATGCCGCCGGCGCGATGCCGGGTCTCGACGTCGTTCTGGAGCTCAGCGAGGAAGCGGGTCTTCGAGCGCGCCGCCTCGGCCGAGAGGTTGAATGCACTCGCCAGGAACTCGTAGAACTCGACGCGATTCAGCGTGGGATTGGCCAGCAGCACATACCGGCTGGGCGTGTCGGTCAGGCTGGCGAGCGCCGTGCGCACCAGGGTGGTCTTGCCGGTGCCGGCTTCTCCCAGGATCAGGGTGAAGCCCTTCGACGAGACCAGCGCGTACTTGAGATTGCTCAGCGCCTCGCGTTGCCGGCCGGTCAGGAAGACGTATCGCGGGTTGGGCGTGAGGTCAAACGGCGCTGCTGAGAGTCCGTAGTACGCGCCGTAGAGGGGCTGGCGCAGCGGGCCGCCGTCCTGAGCCACCGGCGGTTCGATCTCCGTCCGGCGCACCTCGCGCGGCGTGTCGGCGTCGTGCGCGCGCGACGCGGCCACAGGCGCCCGCACCGACTTTGACTCCACAGTCTCTTATCGCATACACGGTTGTCGAAGACAAGCGTGGGCGCGATCGGGAATGCGCGCTCAACCGGTTGATCCGATTGCACTTCTTGGCACCGACCGGATGCGAGAAGAGGACCGGCAGAGGTGCCTCAGGGCACTGCCAGCCCACGACCCCGCAGTCGGACGCGGGTGCCCGCAGCTCAGCGAATGGTCAGTTCGTTGGAGGGGTCGGAGAGACCTGCGGCGCCGACCGCGCGCACTCGCACGTAGTAGGTGCCCGGCGGCACATCGATCGTGAACGAGGTCACGTTGCCGACGTTGAACGCGCCGATGTTCGAGATGCCAGCCGCCGTGCCGGCCTCGATCACGTACGAGGCCGCGCCTCCGCCGGATGGCGCCGCCCACGTGAAGCGGGCGCGACGGCCGGTCCAGGTGACGCGCAGCGAGGTCGGTCGTCCCACCGGCGCCGGCCCGGCGACCTGGAACATCACTTCGTTCGACGATGGCCCGATGCCGACGACGTTGGCCGCGTAGACCCGGGCGTAATAAGTGCCCGGCGGGAGCGCGCCGCCCGCAGACGTCGCCAAGCCGATCGGCAGGCCGTTGAGCAGGTTGGCCGCGCCCGGCGCGGTGCCAGCCGAGATCAGGTAGCCCACAGGGACGCCGCCGGAGTTCGGCGGGGCCCAGGCGAGCGCGACGTTCGCGCCGGAAACCGACGCCGAGAGGCTCTCGGGACGGCCCGGTGGCGTAGCAAGGTCGATCTCCAGTTCGATCGACCCCGGCCCGAGCAGCCGACTCGCCGAGTAGCCGTTGACCGCGACGTAGTAGCGGCCGCCGACGGGCAGCGGCAGCGCCACTTGGGTGACGCCGCCGACGTCGAATGCGGCCAGGGGCGCTCCAGGTGTCAGGCCCACCGTGACGTAGTAGCCCACGGTGACGCCGTCGTTGCTGGGATCCCACGCCACGGTCAGCGCCTGAGCGGCGGCCGGCCACAGCGTGCCGACCAGCGCTATCGTCAACGCGATCATCCCGGAGCGAAGGTTGGAAACCCGGGGAAGGGCGCGAGACGGCAGCGTAGTCGAGGTTAGGAAGAACACGTCGGGGCCGCGCCGATACAAAAGTCGAGCCAGAACCTGAACTGTCGGCGATTTCTCACACTCTCACGTATTTCCACATGTCGGCCGGCCCGACTGTGTCTGGATATTGAACACGACGGACCAAGCCTGAGTGTAAGAACGTAAGTCGCCGCACAAAGCTGTCGGCGAGGACCGTCTACTGCAGAACCGCTTCGTTCGATGGGGCGCTGATGCCAGACGCGTTCTTGGCGCGCACTCGCACGTAGAAGGGCCCAGGGGGCGCAGGGGCGGAGAACTGGGTGACGTTGCCAACCTCGAAGGCGCCGATGTTCATGACGCCTGGCGCGGTGCCCACCTCGATGACGTAACTCGTCGCCGCGGGACCCGCCGGCGCATCCCAGCGCAGCACGGCGTTGCCGCCCGCGCGGCTCACCTGGAATCCGGTCGGGGCGCGGAGACCGCCGCCAGCGACGCTCAGCATCAGGTCCGCTGTCGGCTCCGAGTCGCCGTAGTCGTTGGCCGCGCGGACCCGCACGAAGTAGGTGCCCGGCGGAATCGGGACGCTGAACGAGGTCACGTTGCCCAGGTTCACCGTGCCGATGTCCGAGAGGCCCGCGCCGGTGCCCGCCTCGAGGAGGAACGTCGTGGGCACGTCTTCCACGCCGCCGTCAGCCGCCCCTGGGCTCCACGACAGCACCGCCGTCGAGCCTACCCAGCGCACCTTGAAGCCCTGCGGCGTCGTGAGGCTCCGGCCGACCGTGAACGTCGCCAGGTTGGAGTAGCCGCTGACCCCGATGGCGTTTTCGGCGCGGATCCGGGTCCAGTAGCGGCCACGCGGCAGGTCGGCGGCGATGCTGAGCACGTTGCCCACCGGGTAGCCGCTGACCAGCGTCTGCGTCGAGCCGTTGTAGCCGACGTCGATCAGGTAGCGCGTGGGCGCGGCACCTGAGGGCGCGCGCCACGAGAAGGTGACGCGGGCCCCGGAAACCGACGCCATCATGCCCGAGGGCGCTCCGGGCGCAGTCGGCGCCGGGGTCGACGCCGGGCTCACGGTGGCCGTCTTCGTCACCGACACGCCCGCGGAGTTCGTCGCGACGATCGTGAAGGTCGTCGTCGAGTTGACCGTGTCGGTGACCGAGCCGTTCACCGACGACATCGGCTCGCCATCGAGCGTCACGCGCACGGCATTGGTGGTCTGCCATGACACCAGCGCGCGGTTGGAACTCTGCATCACCGCCGTGACCGTGGCCGTCGGCGCAGCCGCCGGCGCCGTCACCGTGACGGTCGCGCTCTTCGTGACCGACGCGCCGGCCGCGTTGGTAGCCACGAGCGTGAACGTCGTCGTCGCCGAGATCGCGACGGTAGCCGAGCCGCTCGCGGCCACCGTGGCGCCGTTGATCTTCACGCTGGTGGCGTTGGTCGTCGACCATGTCACCACGGCGTTGTTGCCGCTGCGCGTCGCGGTGAGCGTTGCCGTGGGCGCCGGCGGCGCATTGATGGTGACGGTGGCGCTCTTCGTGACCGACGCGCCGGCCGCGTTGGTAGCCACGAGCGTGAACGTCGTCGTCGCCGAGATCGCGACGGTAGCCGAGCCGCTCGCGGCCACCGTGGCGCCGTTGATCTTCACGCTGGTGGCGTTGGCCGTCGACCACGTCACTACGGCGTTGCTGCCGCTACGCGAGGCCGAAATCGTGGCCGTCGGCGCCGGTGGCGCGCTGATGGAGACCGTGGCGCTCTTCGTCGTCGTGAGGCCGCTGGCGCCGGTCGCGACCAGGGTGAAGGTGGTCGTGGCCGAAATAGCGACCGTCGCACTGCCGCTGGTCGCCACGGCCGCGCCGTTGATGACGACGCTCGTCGCGCTGCTGGTCGACCACGTCACGATCGCGTTGCTGCCACTCAACGTGGCGGTGATGCTGGCCGTGGGCGCGGAGTCGCCGGGCAGCGTGATCGTCGCTTCGTTCGACGCCGCTCCCAGTTGCGCCGAGGCGTTGTAGGCGCGTACCGTGAAGTAGTACGTGGCACCGCGGTTCAGCGAGAGCTGATCGCTCGTTTGATTGCCGGCGTCGTGACTCCACTGATACGACCCGGACGACGTGCCGTAGTAGACGATGTAGCCCGTCGTCATGCCGTCGCTATTGGCGTCCCACGCCGCAGTGACCGTCGACGTCTGGGCGTGTGCCGCCGGCGCGAAGCCGAGCACCAGCGCCAGCGCCGTGAACGTCCCCACCAGCCACTGACCAAGAGTGCGCACGGCGCTGCCGCCGCGACCGAACGAACGAGCGAACACGGAAATCCCCACGAGCGTCACCACTGCCTCCATCCGCGGAGGCGTTTATCCGAGAGCGTTGGTTCGAAGCCCTGGGGGTGGTGGGCAGCGCGGGTGGGGAGGAAACCCGCGACGCCGCGAACCAAGATTCGAGCCAGCCTCGTGGCCCGGGCTCGGTTCGTGCGCTTCGACATCATCGGGAAGGCCCTATATCGAGAACCGTGCCACTCACGTGGCGCGATCACGTCGATGCGGCTAACTCGCTGCGATGCCTCGCACTTAAAGCGATGCGCGACGATCGCGTACGACCCCGGTCGCCGACCCCGGCGCGCGCTGGCATTTCACTTCTGGTACGGGGGACCGAAATTCGTGTCCATCGCGCGAATCACAGCGAAATGCAGTGGTCGTGATGAACTTTTGACCGGGCTCGAGACGCCGATCGATACACGCGCAGTGCCAGAACGTGCTGCACGCGCCGGCCTGCGGCCGCTGTTCCGAGCGCGCCCATCAGACAAACACTGAGTCGTGTCCGAGCGGTGTTTCAGCCACTGCGCCAAAATCGTGTGTTGCCGGATCGGCAACGGCGCGAGGCACGCAGGTGTGCACGATCTGACGCGCGTCCCGGGTGTTCCGTCGTCGCGGTGCGTGACCGGGCGATGCGGATCGCAGTCGCGTGCAGAGCGGTGTAAGGTATCGCGATGTCGCTGAGCCGCCGCGCGTTTGCCACCTCGCTCGTCGCCACCACCGTCGTCGGTCGGCCACGCCTGCGCGCCGTCTCACGCCAGGGCGCGGCACGGCCAGCCACGCCCACCGACCTCGCCTGGCTGTCGCTCACGGAGGCTGCGGACCTGGTGAAGGCACGGAAGGTGTCGTCGGCTGAACTCGTCGCCGCGTGCCTCGATCGCATCCGGATCTACAACCCCAAGGTGAACGCGTTCATCACCGTCACCGGCGAGGCGGCACTGGCCCGTGCCAAGGCGCTCGACGCCATGCCGGCCAGCGCCCCGCGCGGCCCGTTGCACGGCGTCCCGATCGCGCTGAAGGACAACATCGACACCGCCGGCGTGAGAACCACGGCGGCGAGCAGCGTCTACGACGACCGCGTGCCGGCCGAGGACGCCGAGGTCGTGCGCCGGCTCACCGCGGCCGGCGCCGTGGTAGTGGGGAAGCTCAACCTCCACGAGTTCGCCAACGGCGGCACGTCGGCCACCAGCTACTTCGGCCCGGTGCGCAATCCGTGGGCGCTGGATCGCAATCCCGGCGGGTCGTCCGGCGGATCCGCGGCCGCGGTGTCGGCCGCGCTCTGCTACGGCGCCCTCGGCACCGATACCGGAGGGTCGATTCGCACGCCGGCGTCGTTCTGCAGTGTCGTCGGCCTGAAGCCGACCTACGGGCTGGTGTCGATTCGCGGCATCATCCCGCTGGTCGTCTCGCTCGATCATTGCGGCCCGCTCACGCGCACCGTGTCGGATGCCGCGCTGATGCTGCAGGCGATGGCCGGCTACGACCGTCTCGACATCGCCAGCGTCGAGCACGCGCCGGAGAACTACGTCGGCGCCCTGGCACAACCGGTGAAAGGCCTGCGCGTGGGCATCGCCCGCGTGCCGTTCGTCGATCACCTCGACGACGACGTCGCCAGCACGTTCGAGGCGGCGCTCCGGACCCTCGCCTCGCTCACCGCGAGCCAGCGCGACGTGGTGCTGCCGTCGACGAATGACATCAGCCTCGGCGGCGAGATGTACGCCTACCACGAGGCGCTCTTCGCGAAGATGTCCGGCCGCTACCAGATCCCGACGCGGCGCAACCTGCAGAACGGCGCCAACGCCAAGGCCGCCGACTACGTGCGCGGCCGCTGGGCCCTCGAGCTGATGCGCCGCACCATCGACGACGCCTTCAAGGACGTCGACGTCGTGGTGCTGCCGACCCGCCGGCACACGCCGCGCACCGTCGACGCCGCGCTGCAGCGCGAGGAGACCGATGTGCCGCGCAATCCCGAGCTCGAGAACACCGGGCAGTTCAACGTCTATGGCGTGCCGGCGATCTCGGTGCCGTGCGGCTTCACGTCAACCGGGATGCCCGTGGGTCTGATGATCGCCGGCCCGCGCTTCAGTGAGGGCCGGGTGCTGGCGCTGGCGAAGGCGTTCGAGCAGGCCACGGAGTGGCACACCAAACGGCCGCCGATCACCCCCGACACAGCGGTGCCGCCGCTCGCGAAGACCAACGGCGACTGAGAGCTGTGACGCTCGCCGGCCGGCCGCTGGCGCCTGGCTAGCGCGCCATCCGCCGGCGCATCACGAACGCGCCGAGGGCCGCGCCGACGACGAGGGCGATGGCGCCGACGACATAGAGGTTGCGCGTGGCGGCGTTCAGCAGCGGGTTGTCGAGCGCGTTCCACGACACGTGGTAGCTGGTGAGCAGCCAGCGGCCGTCCTGCTTCACCATCGTCGCCGTCCAGCGGTTCTCGAACTCGAACGAGGCGCCCAGCACGTTGAACTGGCCCACCGAGCGGCCGAACGACACGCCGCTCGTGCCGCCGTTGTAGAGGAGGGTGAGGTCGTCGGGCGTGGGCGGCACCTTGTAGCCACCGAACGACTGCCGGCCCATGCGCTCGAAGAAGGTCCGCACGCCCTCGCGGCCGCGGTTCACCTCGCCGTTCTGCCAGGTCACGACGACGTCCGGGTGCAGGGCCGGGAGCACCTTCTCGATGTCCTGCGCGGTGATGGCGGCGAGCAGCTCCTGCCGCAACGCGCGCAGTTCCGCGTGGGCCGGATCTTCGGCCTGAGCGAAGGCGGGCACGGTCAGGGACAGTGTCAGAATGCACGCGAATGCGGCCGCACGTGACAGGCTCATGGGGTCTCCGATGATGGCGCGCGACGCGGCGACGCGCCTCGCAGCGGAGTAAGCATTGCCGACCTCGGGCATCCAACTCAAGCATCGCTGGAGCGTCGGGCACAATTACCTCGCCGGCATCACCCTCGGCGACTGGTGGCGGCTGCTCGCGGCGAACCGCTTCGACGTCGACGCGCCGTACTGGCATCGCGCGGCAGTGGTCACGGCCCTGAGCCTCGTGAACTCGGTCCACCGGTGGCGCGAGCGTCGCTGGGATGCCGACATCGCCGCGACGGCCCTGGCCGGCCCGCCGCTGTTCGTGCTGGGCCACTGGCGCAGCGGCACGACGCACCTGCACAACCTGTTCGCACAGGACGTCGACCAGTTCGCGTACGCCAACACCTATCAGGTCATCAACCCGCACACGTTCCTCGCCACTGAGGACCTCAACTCGCGACTGTTCGCGGGCCTCGTTCCGAAGACGCGGCCCATGGACAACATGGCGCTGAGCTTCCGGACCCCGCAGGAGGACGAGTTCGCGCCCTGCCTGATGACCGGCCTGTCACCGTACATGGGCGTGACCTTCCCCCGGCACGACGCCGCCTATGAACGCTTCCTGACCTTCCACGACGCCTCGCCCGAAGAAGTGGCGGCATGGAAAGCGGCGTTCCTGTGGTTCGTGAAGAAGCTGACGTTGAAGCATGGCCGTGCCATCGTGCTGAAGTCGCCCACGCACACTGCCCGCGTGCGCCTGCTGCTCGAGCTGTTTCCCGATGCGCGGTTCGTCCACGTGCACCGCCATCCGTACGAGGTCTTCCAGTCGTTCCGCCACTACTACGACACGGCCATGTGGTACACCTACCTGCAGCGGCCGGATCTCGAGGTCATCGACGCGCGCATCCTCGCGCGCTACACCGAGATGCACGACGCTCTCTTCGCCGACCGCGCGCTCGTGCCCGAGGGCCGCTTCCACGAGCTGCGCTACGAGGACCTCGAGCGCGACCCGCTCGGCCAGATGCGCGAGACGTATGCGCGCCTCGGCCTCGCCGGCTTCGACCGGGCCGCCCCGCGGCTCACGGCGTACCTGGCGACCTTGCGCGACTACGAGAAGAACGCGTTCGCCCCGTTGGCGCCCGACGACCGGGCGCGCGTCGCCCAAGAGTGGCGACGCAGCTTCGAGGTCTGGGGCTACCGTGCCTGATCGCGCGCCTGGCCCGCCAGGGGATCGGTGGTTCGGCCACTTGCGGGCGTTCCGCCACGACGTCCTCGGGTTGCTGACAGGCGCCGCGCGCGACCACGGCGACATCGTCCGTTTCCGCGTCGGCCCGCTCGTCACGCATCTGGTGAACCACCCGGAGCACGTGAGCCACGTCCTGCAGGCGCGGGCGCGCGTCTACGACAAGCAGACGCGCAGCACCGCCGCGATCGCGGCAATCTGTGCCGAGAGCCTGCTCACCGCCACCGGTCCCGCGTGGGAATCGCGTCGGCGGCTGATCCAGCCGTCGTTCCATCGCGCCCGCCTCGCTCATCTGGCCGGCACGATGACCGACTGCATCGACGCGCGGCTGGCCCGCTGGCGTCCGGGCACCGTGCTCGACGTGGCCTCCGAGATGATGGGCGTGACGTTCGCCATCGTCGGGCGCACGGTGCTGGGAGCGGACGTCAGCGGCGACGCGCCGGCGGTCGAGTCCGAGGTCGGCCGTCTGCTGGCGCATGTCTTCGAGCGCTGGGGGCAGCCGCTGCCGGTGCCGCGCTGGCTGCCCACCCCGTCGAACCGGCGGTTCGCCCGCGACCTCGCCGCCGTCGACCGGGTGGTTGCGCGGATCATCGCGGAGCACCGCGCCGACGCCTCCCGCGACTCCCTGCTGTCGATGCTGATGGCCGCGCGCGACGCCGAGACCGGCGCCGCGTTCACCGACGCCGAGCTGCGCCACGAGACGCTCACCATGCTGCTGGCCGGCCACGAGACGACGGCGTCGGCCGTGGCGTGGACATTCGCCTTGCTGGCGCAGCATCCGGATGCAGAAGCGCGCGTCAGCGCCGAGGTGCGGTCGGTGCTCGGTGGACGGCGGCCCGCACTCGACGACCTGGTGAAGCTCACCGCGACGACGTCAGCGATCCAGGAGGCGATGCGGCTCTACCCGCCGATCTGGGCGATCGAGCGGCGGGCCGTGCACGACGACGAGATCGGCGGCTTCGCGATTCCGGCGGGCTCGAGCGTGATCGTCAGCCCGTTCGTGCTGCACCGCCATCCGGCGTTCTGGCGCGAGGCCGACCGCTTCGATCCAGCGCGATTCGACGGCGTGAAGGCGCCGCCGGCCTACCTGCCGTTCGGCGCCGGGCCGCGCTACTGCATCGGACACGAGTTCGCGATGCTCGAGGCGCGCCTGATCGTGGCGAGGGTGCTGCAGCGGTTCCGCCTGGAACTGGCGCCAGGGCACGTCGTGGCGCCGCTGCCCAGCCTGACGCTGCGCCTGCGCCACGGCCTGCGGATGGCGCCGCACGCCCACTAGCCCGTGCGCGTCACCACGCGAGCAGCGGGGCGACGACGAGCGACGCCGCCAACGCCCAGCGCGCCTGCCGATCCCATTGCGGCTCGAGGTGCAGATCCGCGGCGACGCGGGCCCGGCCGCGATTGATGGCCACGCCGGCCATCGTCGCGCCCGCGAGGGACGCGACACAGGCGATGGGGACGAGCGCCCACGGGCGGACCAGCATCACCACCGGCAGCATCACCAGCGCGCCGCCCAGCACCAGCGGCAGCAGCGGCCGGCCCACGGCCGGCGCGCCCGGGCGGCTGGCGTGCACCACGCCGATCATCGCCATCTGCGCGACGAACGTCGCCACGTAGGGCACGAAGGTGTCGCGTTCGGCGATCTGACCGAGGAACAGCCACGCCAGCGCCGGCAGCGTCACGCCGGCGACCGCGTGGATGTCGTGTTCGCGATCGGCACCCTCGCTCGAGCGTGGGAACAGCCATGTGTAGACAGCGAACAGGGCCACCGGCGGCACGAGCCACCACCAGCCGCGCAAGGCCCACACCAGATACCCGACCAGCGCTGCGCCAGCCAGCGCCGCATCACTCAGCGTCGTGCGCGATCGCGCCAGCGCCACGACCGCGACGCAGCTCACCGCGACCGCCAGGCGGCAGGTCAGCGCTGCGACGTCGAGATCGAGACTCTCGCGCAGGACGAGGAACGCGCCCACCGGCACCAGGACGTTGTCGAGGCCGTGCCATGCCACCGCCTCCAGCAGCGTGACCAGCAGCGCCATCGTGGTCGCGATGAGCACCGCGGCGGCCAGCGGCTGACGATGTGACAGCACCAGCGGCGCGAGCACGCTGAGGAAGGCGACGACGAAGAGCGCGCTGGATCCCTCCAGCGTCTTGCCGCCGCGGCGATCGTCGAAGAACGTCCGGCCGTACTGCTTGCCGACGAGCGCGGCCATGGCGTCGCCGAGCGTGAGCACGAGCGCCGGCACGAGGAACAGCAGGCGATCGCCGGCGGCCAGCAGCCACAGGACGGCGACGCTCAAGGCAAAGTAGAAGTCGCCGCCCGACGCGCGGCCGACGTCGTGCATCGCGGCGCCGAGTTCCGTCCGGCGGGCGAAGAGGCGCAGGCCGACCAGGCCCGCAGTCATGCCGCCCGAGAGCGCCAGCACCGGCCAGGCGCGGTCGAACGTCCATGGCAGGATGCACGCCAGCAGGCCCATGCCGATGTGCACGGCCTTCCGCGTGTGCTCCGGGTCGGGCTTCGCTGCCAGCCGCCACGCCCACACGCCGGCGACCAGCACGCCCGTGAGCGCGGCCACCACCGCCACGCCGGTCCAGGGGCCGAACGGCACCGGCGCCGACAGCCAGGCCGGCGCTGTCGCTGCCGGCCTCACCGTCGCTCCTCGACGACGAACGCGCTGTAGAAGAACGCCTTGTCGGCGGCGTGCAGCCGCGCGGCCAGGTCCGTGAGCGGATGGAGGCGGTCGGCCATGTCGTCGGGGCGGCGGCGCGGCGCCAGCATGTTCCAGTAGGCCAGACGTCCGCCCGGCGCGAGCACGCGACTGAGGTGTTCGAGGCTGCGACGGGTCTCGTCGAGCGACATGTACTCGAAGATGTCGCTCAGGTTGGCGCCGTGCACCGTGCCGGCCTCGAGCGTGTCGAGCGCGCCGTGCAGATCGGCACGTCGCCACTCCACGCGATCGACGTGGTCACGAATCGTCTCGAAGTGATCAGGGCGCAGCGCCAGCGGCAGTGCGGCGCCGTGGCGGCCGGTGAGGATCCAGTGCATGTAGGGATTGGCGGCCGGGTCCAGCGCCGTCATCGCGTGACGCGCGCGCACGAGGATCCGGTCGGCCACCGACCCTTCGACGTGCGCGAAGAACTCGGGGTCGCGCCCCAGCCGCCCCATCACCGCGCGCGAAAAGAACACGCGGAACATGAGCCGCCACGCTGCCGTGTCCCAGGAGCGCGCGTAGAACGCCTCGCGCGACTCCGGTGGCCCGCCGGCCAACAGGCGCTCGACGGTCCTGCGCCCGTGCACGAGCGGCAGGACCCAGCGGCGGAACGTCGCGAAGTAGCGCTCGAACTTGCCGGCGCTGCCGATGCCGGCGTCGATGTCGGCACCGTGGCCGTCCCAGAACGTCCGCGCGTCGGCTGAGAGCTGGTTGCGGCAACGGGCGTAGAGCGCGCGCCGGTCGGCCGACGGCCGCGAGCCCACGAGCTGCAGCAGTTCCTCGTGGGTGAGCGCGCGATACGCGGCCAACCGCAGCTCGAGACACGCCAGCTGCGCCGGCGACAGGTCCACGGCGACGACTCGTGCCGGGCGTCCGGTGAGCAGGGCCAGAGTGTTGTCGCCCGCAGATGCGATCGACACCAGCGTCTGACCCGGCTGCGGCGCCAGGGCCTCGACCAGGACATCGGCGTCCTCCCAGCACTGCGCGTAGCGAATGCCCGTGAAGTCGGCGCGGTCGGCCACTGGCGGCCGGGCCGTGCCTGCGACCTGCGAACTCACGCCGCGCCGCCCGCGTCGAGCCGGCGCACGACGCCCGTCGAGCCATCGACGCGCAGAGAGTCGCCATCCTGCACCCACGCCATCAGCCCAGGCACCGACACGACGGCGGGCAGTCCGAGCTCGCGCGACACGATGGCGGTGTGCGACAGCACGCTGCCGCGCTCGACCACGACCGCAGACGCGGCGGGGAACAGCAGGATCCAGCCAGGATCGGTGCGCTCGGCGACGAGGATGTCGCCGGGCGTCAACGTGGCCTGCCGGGGATCACGAATGACGCGGGCGCGCCCCTCCACTATGCCCGGGCAACAGCCGATGCCCTGGCGCGTGTCGCCCGTCGTGTCGACGGGCGCGGCTGTCGCGGCCTGGAAGGTGTTGCCGATCCACACCGCGCCCCTGGTCTCGAACCGATCGGCCGGGGCGGGCGTCGCGCGATACGTGTCGTACTCGCGACGTCGTACCGCGGCGAGGTCAGCCAGGTTGCCGGTCGTGACCGTGCCCTCGACCACGCCCAGGACTTCGTCGACCTGCAGGTAGAACACGTCGTCGGCGGCCGCGAGCCGGCCCTCGGCGGCAAGGCGCCTCCCCGCCTCGACGACGATGCGGCGGACACGGCCGAAGACGCGCGTCCGCTCGAAGCGCAGGTTCTCGCGATGGCGGACGCGGGCGCGAGCCTGGCGCACCACCCAGCCAGCGATCACGCGGCGCAGCGGACGCCATCGCACGGCGGCGGTGAGGCGCTGTTCGGCCGCCACGCGCGACGCGCTTCCGCCCTGCATGCCGGCTGGCGGCGTGTTCGCCGGGTCGGGCTGTCCCAGGCCTCGTGCACGTTCGCGGTGCGCGAGGCCGCCGATGGCGCGGAACAACACCAGCGGATCGTCGGCAAGCGTCGGCGTCTCGAGCTTCAACTCGTCGAGGCAGCGATCGCTGAACTTCTCCAGGAACGCATGGTATTCCCGGGTGAACTCGTCGCCGCCGGTCGCGAGCGCCCGCCGGATCTCGTCGACCGTGCCGTGCTGCAGCACGGCGACGAGCGCCTCGTGCCCGGCGGCCAACCGGGCCAGCCGCTGCACACGCAGCGCCGGTTCGGCGCTGACGATGCCGCCCTCGGCGGCAATCAGGTCGTTCTGCAGCGTGCCGTCGGTGTCGCCGGCCCAGCGCGTGCAGATGGTGCGCAGCACGCCGTAGAAGATCATCGCGAAGAAGTCGTTGACGAGGGGCGCGTCCCAACGCGTCAGGAGCTGTCGCTCGAGCGCGCGGTAGTGGGCGACCAGCTCGTCGAGGCGCTGCGACGTCAGGTCGGTCCGCGTGCCGAGCGCGGCGTCGAGCCGGACGTAGAAGCGCTCGATCTGGCGCGGCAGGCGGACCAGGGCGGCGACGAGACCCGCGAGCGACCGCGCGAAGCGCAGGCCATCGAGCCAGCGTTCGCCACGCGTGGGCGGCGCCTCGCCGGCCAGCACCTCGTCGGGCATCGGCTCGCGGACGCCCATCATCTGCTCCATGAACCGGCGGTTCACGGAGAAGCCCGGGAGCATGGCGAGCACGCGATACCAGGAGATCAGGTTGTAGTACACGCGGCCGCGCACCGATCCGAGCATGTTGTCGAACGTGCTGCGACGGTCGTCGACGAGCGTACGCGGCACGGCGAGCAGCACGCAGAACTGGCGGTAGACCTCGGCGTAGACGCCGCGGGCGAACGAGAACGTCAGCGGCGTGGTGATGCCGCCGTAGCTCTCGGCGATGTTGCTGTTGTCCCAGATGCGGCGCGCGCCATCGGGATCGGGCAGCGCCGCGAGCGTCGTGATCGGCCGCGCCTGCAGCAGGTGCAGCCGTCCGCGTTCGATCGCCCACTCGATGTCCTGCGGACGCCCGGCGAACGTCGCGACCCGCTGGGCCAGGTCGGCGACGGCCGCTACCTGCGCGTCGGTCAGCGCTCGCGAGGTGCCGCCCTGACGAAGCGCCCGCACCTGCACGGCGCCGTCGCGGTCCACGGTGTAGCTGTCGGCATCCGCCTCGCCCGAGACGAGCGCGTCGCCCAGGCCCGGCACCGCGGCCACGACGGCCAGTGCGCGGCGGCCGCTCACCGGGTCTGACGAGAACGCCACGCCCGCCGCGTCGGGCGCGAGCATCCGCTGCACGATGACCGCCGGCGCCGGCGCCTCACCCCAGAAGCCGCGTTCGCGGCGGTAGGCCGCCACGCGCGGCGCCTCGACCGACCGCCACACGTCGGCGATGCGCGCCAGCACGTCGGCGGGCGCGACGTCGAGGTAGGTCTCGAACTGGCCGGCGAAGGAATGCCCGGCGCCGTCCTCTTCGGCAGCCGACGAACGGACGGCGACCCGGCTGCCCTCGGGCGTCAACCGTGCGAGCGCGGCGTCGACGTCCTTCGCGATGGCCGCGGTCCCTGCGGCAGCCGCGCCTGACGTCACGACGAACCACGCCGGCACATCGAAGCCGGCGGCCGCGAGTCGAGCCAGGGCCGCGGCCTTGCCGCCCACCTCCGACACCGCTGCGGCATCGCCTGGCCAGCGCAGGGCGTCGCTCACCCGCGCCTCCACCAGGCCAGCGCCAGCGGCAGGATGCCGACCGAGAGATACATCACCAGCGTCCAGACGCCGGCCATCACCTCGAACGTCTTCCCCGCGCCGGCCATGGGCCGGGCCACGAACCGCCGGCCCACGACGATGGCCACGGCGATAGTGACGGCGCCAAGCGCGGCCACCGTCGCGCCCACGCCGACGAGGCGTCCGGCCAGCGCGGCGCTGCCGGCGGCCAGGACCAGCGCGACGACCCAGCTCGCGATCGCGCGCGGACGCCCCCAGGCCGCGGAGTAGGTCTCGACGCCGTGCTCCTCGTCCTCGGGCGCGCGCAGCTTGCGTCCCACCTCGACGACGACGCCGTTGAAGAAGCTCGCCGCCAGGAACCAGCCCAGGCCCTGCGGCGGCGTCGCTCCGGCCGGCACCCAGTCGCACGCGGTGGCGTAGAGGTCGATGAGCGGCACGACCAGCATGTGGGTCCACAGGTAGGTGAACGGCCGCGCCTTGAGCCAGTCGGCGACGAAGAACTCCTGCGAGAGCAGCGCCATGTAGGCCCACACCAGGGCCAGCACGACGAGCAGCCGCGCATCGAGCCACCAGGCCAGCGCGACCTGCACGGCCATCGCGGCCACGCCGAGACGCGCGAGTTCACCGAGTGTGACGAGTCCACGCGGCACCGGGCGATAGGGCCGGAACTGCCGATCCTCGTCCGCGTCCTTGAACTCGTCGCTCACACGGAGCTGGAAGAAGAAGAGCAGTGCGCTCACGAACGCCACCACGGCGCCGCGCATCGACGGCCACGAGCCTCGCAGCAGCGCCGACAGCGCCACCGCCGAGGCGCTGAACGCGAGGATCAGCGGGCCGTGGCCGGCCAGCGGGAAGCGCTCGCGTTGGTAGGTCCACCAGCGCGTGGACATCGTCAGCGTGTCGTCGGCATCGGCGCGGTGCCGCGGGCCAGCGCCTCGTGCGCCTGCGCGAAGTGGCCGGCGATGAGGGCTGCGGTGATCGACAGCTCACCGGCGAGGGCCATCGCGCCCGCCACCTCCGCCAGCGCGTTTGCGTGTCCCGGGCCTGCCAGGCCCAGCCAGTCGAGGCACGCGCGCTGACTGGGTAGCGCGGTGCCGCCGCCCACGGTGCCGACGATGACATTGGGCAGCGTGACCGAGGCGTAGAGGTCGTCGCCGCGCACTTCGAATCGCGTCGTGCCGATGGCCGACTCGGCCACGCACGCCGCGTCCTGCCCGCAGGCGATGTAGAGCGCGGCGAGGCAGTTGGCGAAGTGGCCCTGCACCCCGATGGTGCCGCTGAGCACGCCGCCCATGGCGCCCATCTGCCAGTAGCGCGCGAAGCCCTCCGGCGTCGTGTGCAGGCGCGCGGCCACGAGTGCGCCAGGAATCAGCGCCTCGGCCGTGACCTTGCGTCCGCGCACGTGCAGGAACGACTGGTGGCTGGCTTTCTTGTCGCCCGACATGTTGGCTTCGAGGAAGAAGTAGCGTGGCGACACCGGCGCGTGCGCGATCACGTGGCGGCAGACGGCGTCGGTGGCGAGCGTCACCATGTTCTGACCGGCGGCGTCGCCAGTAGTGAACTCGAGCACCATGTAGACCGAGCTGCCTTCGATGGTGCACTGCACGTCGGTCAGCTTGCCGTGACGGGTCGTCGACTCCGCGACCGCCCGCAGCGTGTCGACGTTCGACATCACCCAGCCCACGAAATGTCCGGCCTCGGCGATGGTGTGGAACGCGAACCCCGGCGCGCGCGACACGCCCGTGTTCAACACGGCCGCGGCACAACCGCCGGCTTCGGTGAGCGTGAGGGCGCCGCGGCTGTACGACGCCACCAGCGCGGCTTCCGTCGTCGCCAGCGGCACGTAGTAGTCGCCCCGGGCATGCACGCCGTTGACGCGCAGCGGCCCGGCCACGCCCACCGGCACCTTCACCGTGCCGACGAAGTGCTCGATGTGGTGGCGATAGCGCGAGGGGTCGTCGCTGGCGGCGCCGTCGAGCAGCGCCGCCCGGGCCGGTGCGGCGTCGCCGGGGAACAGGGCCCAGCGGGCGTCGATGGCCTCGGCATCGAGGGCGTCCCGGCCAGGCACCCGCTTCACCTCGCCGCCCGGCCGTGGGGCCAGGCGGGCCTTGAGCGCGTCGGGCGAGGCCTCGGTCAGCAGGGTCTTGAGCCAGTGGAGTGAGCGTCCCAGGTCGTAGGCCACGCCGTGATCGTAACAGTCGCGTTGGCCGGCCGACGGCCGCCGCCGTGCGATCAGGGGTGAGAAACGATGAATCGGCGCGTCGGCGCCGATGCCACGAGGCCGGGAAGGGCCGTGTAGTCGACCTTGGCGTTGTGACGGCGATCCACCGGGATGGCCGGATACTCGCGCAGCTCGTGCAGGCGCGCCCACGCCAGCGTGGCCGCGACCGCCGCCAGATCCGGAGCGGCTCCGGGCGACGGTTGTACCAGCAGCAGACGCCGCCCGTCGTGCTGCGTGCATGCGGCCCGGGCGACCCCCGGCACATGCACGGCCGCGCATTCCACGGCGAAGGGATGGAGCACGCCGGCGCCGTCGTCGATCACGGCGTTGCAGCGGCCGAGCAGCCACAGGCGGCCATCGAGGTCGAGCCGGCCGGCATCGCCGGTCCGATGCCAGACCGCGCTGTCGACCCGGAACTTGGTCTCCTCGTCGCCGCGTCCGCCCAGATAGCCGCGCAGGACGTGACCGCCGTGGACGACGATCTCGCCAGGTGTCCCGGCACCGGCGCACCGCGCGGCGAAGGCCGCGCCAGACAAGGCGCCGATCGAGTCCGGGCGCCACGGGCCGGCCAGAATCCGCACCGCGATCTCGGGCACCGGCGTGCCGGTGACCAGCCCGCCGCCGGCCCGCATCCGCTCGCGATCCGCCGCCGAGATCGCCCGCCGCTCGATTTCGGCGATCGGCTCGGCCTCGGTCGAGCCGTAGACCGAGACGACCTCGGCGCCCGGGGCCGCCGCCGCGAGCCGATCGAGGAACGGCGGGAAGACCGGCGCGCCGCCGACGTGGATGGTGCGGAACGGCAGATGCGTCCGGGTCCGCTCGCTCTCGTCGACGAGGCGCCCGAGCAGCCCCGGCGAAGCGGCGGTCCGCATGACGTGATGCCGGCGAGCCTGCTCGACGACGGGCGCCGGGGCGATCTGGCCGGGCGCGCGCAGGTCGGCGTCGGGAATCACGCTGGTGACCCCGGAGGCGAGGTTGGCGAGCACGAACACCGGCAGGGTCGAGAGATCGACGTCGCCCGGGCGCAGCTGCAGGCTGCGTTCGAGCACGTCGTGCTGGGCCAGCAGGAAGCCGTGGCTGCGCACGGCCACTTTCGGCACGCCGGTGCTGCCGCTGGTGAACGTCACGAGCGCCGGCGTGTCCGTGGTCACCGGCGCGAGCGTCTCGAGCGGCGTGACACGAGCGGCGCGTTGCCAGGAGGTCGCGCCCGGCAGCCAGCCATCGAGGCTCACCGCCCAGCGCGCGCGCCGGAACCCCGGGTGCAGCAGCCGCAGCAGGTGCGCCCTGCGGCTGCCGATGAAGCCGGCGATCGGCAGCGGCCCAAGCGCCGCGGCGACGTGCCCGCGGCTGGCCGAGGGCTCGGGCACGACGGCCGTCAGTCCCAGCCGGAACACCGCGATGAGCGCCGCGTACAACTCCAGCGACATCGGGTGCAGCACCACCGCCGCATCGCCGGCCCGTGCACCCAGCGACTGCAGCAGGGCCGCGCCGCGGGCCGACGCACGGTCCAGTTCGGCGAACGTCGTGACGCGTGGCACGCCGCGCACGGTGTCGATGATGGCCGGCGCCTCCCCCTGACGGACGGCGCGATCGGCCAGGCGGGCCGCGATGTTCACGTGAAGTTCATTCTCGTCAATCCCCCGGTCTGAGCGAAACTCTCAGAGCACACATGATCGCGACACTGGGAACGGGCAACACGAACGCGTCGGCCGCACTCGTCAGCGGTCCTGACGACCTCCGGGTCTGCGGCCAGGATCGGGCGACGCGCGTGAGGCGGGCCGGCGGCGGCAGCAGCGGCCTGCCCGACGACGCGCTGGATCTGCTGCTCGAGCGCGCCGGGCAGTCACGTGCCGCCATCAGCCGGTACGTCGTGGCCGAGGGCGACGGGACGCCGCTGGATGCGTCGCTCGAACGCGTCACCGACCATTTCGCCCACGCCTGCACCGCCTACCTGACGTCGCCCTCGACCAGTGCCGTCATCGTGGTGTGCGATCACGACGCGCCGGAGGTCAGTGTCTGGACCGGCGATGGCACCGCCGTGCGACCCGTGGAATGGCAGTGGCGCGGCACGGGCTTCGCGCGTGCCTACTCGCGCTGCGCCGCGGCCCTCGGGTTCACGGTGGCCGCCGCCGCCCAGGCCGAAGCGCTGGCGCGGCTGGCGCCCGACGCACGCGACGACGCCATCGAGCGCCTGCTGTGGCTGGAGGCCGATGGCCTGGTGATCGACCCGCAGCTCGAGGCGATCGTCGCGGATCGGGCCGGCGCGGGACGAGACATCGGCGCCTGGTCGGCGTGCGCGGCGGCGTTGCAGGCGCGCATGGGCGACGTGCTGCTCGACTTCCTGCGCCAGGTGCGCGCCGCCGTCGGACGCTCCGACCTCTGCCTCGGGGGCAGCCTGTTCCGGAATTCGTCGTTCAACACCCGGGTCCGCCAGTCGATGACGTTCTCCAGCGTCTTCGTGCCCGTCGATCCCGGCAACGCGGGACGGCCGGTTGGCGTGGCGCTGCAGGTCATCGGGGAGAGTCCGCGCCTGCGGTCACCGTTCCTCGGTCCGTCGTACTCACGCGAAGAGACCAAGCAGACCCTCGACAACTGCAAGCTCCACTACAGCCTCGAGTCGAGTGACGACGCGATCATGATCGCGGTGGATGCACTCCGGGACGGACGCCTGGTCGGCTGGTTCGACGGCGGCATGGAATGGGGCCCGCGTGCGCTCGGCGCCCGCTGCATCCTGGCCAATCCGCAGGCGCCGTACGTGCTCGACAACCTGAACCACTTCCTCAAGCGACGCGCCGCCTGGCGCGGCTATTCCCTCAGCGGTCTCGAAGAGACCGTCGCCGCCCACTTCGCGGGCCCGTCGTCATCGCCGTACATGGACAACGACTACCGGCCGCGCGAACCCGAGCGGCTGCGGGAGGTGCTGCCGTCACCGGCCGCCGCGGTCCGCGTCCAGACGGTCGGCCGCGACGCCGATCTGCCGCAGTTCCGGACGCTCCTCGAGGCGTTTGCCACCGTGTCCGGCCAGCCCTTCGTCGTCAACACGTCCTTCAACGGCTGGCACGAGCCCATCGTCTGCAGCCCGCGCGACGCCGTGCGCGTGTTCTACGGCACCGGCCTCGACGTGCTCGTGATCAACCAGTTCGTGCTGCGCAAGTGACGCCGGGCGCGGATCGCGGTCGCCGCGGCGCCACCGTCATGGGGTCAGGGCAGCTGGCGTGAGAACACGGCGTAGCGACGGAACGTCGTGCCGTAGTGGCGGCTGATCTTCTGCGACAGGTTGGTGTCGAGCATCAGCGCGTGGATCACCTGGCTCAGGCCGACGGCCTCGGCCGCGCGCTGGCCGCGCTCCACCAGCAGTCCGCCCAGGCCGACGCCGCCGTGCGCCGGATGCACCGCCAGCGTCTTCAGGATCGCCGTCACGGCGCGCCCGGTGCGGCGCATCTCCAGCAGGTCCGGCATCACGAACACGTAGCCCACCACCACGCCGCCGTTCTCGGCCAGCAACACCAGGCGAGGGTCGACGTGCGGCAGGACGGCGCCGTACTGCGCGTGGAAGTCGTCGCGCGCGATGGGCGTGTAGAGGAAGTTCTCGGCGAAGGCCGCGATCGAGACGTCGTAGAGCGCGTCGAGTTCGGCCTCGACGCGGCTCACGTCGATCGGGCGGACGCGGTAGCCGGCCGCGGCCAGCCGCTGGGCGCGCGCATCCATCTCCGTCGACGGCGGAGGGATGGCCTCGACGAGGGCCGAGGTGTAGCTGGCGAGTGTCGCGAAGCCGGCCGTGCGGAAGTGGTCCGGCCAGTCGTCGGGCGTGTCGGGCTCGAGGAAGAACGGCGGCCGCGGGCCGCGCTCGACCACGAGCCGGTAGTCGTGCCACGTGCTGCCGTCGATCGGGCCGACGGCGGTCGACATGCCGTGCGCCGCCAGCTCATCGCACGCGTGCCGCAGTAAAGCCGCACCGGCCTCGACATCGGCGGCGGCATAGTGCCCGACCAGCCCGGCCGTCTGCCCTGGAAGTGCCGGCCCGTGCCGCCACCAGATCGACGCCCGCGCCACCGCCACGGCGTCGCGCACCACCAGCCAGTGATCGTCGGCCGCATCGCGCCGCCAGCGCCGATCGTCGAGCGGGCGCGAGGCGAGCGCAGGATGCACGGCGATGCCTTCGGGTGCACGGCCGTGGTTCGCACGGACTAGCTGCATGATGCGCTAGTGTCCCGGGTCGGGGGAGGCGGAGACAAGCCCCGCGCCGCCGACGCGCGATTGCCCGTCACGCGCCGCCGTGGTCTGATGGTGCGGATGCGGCGGTGTCCGACGGCCCGACTGACGACTGCCGCGCTCGCGGCCGTGCTGGCCGCCGGCGCGGCGGCCTGCGCCTCGCCTGAAGCACTGGGCGCCATCGATCGCCTGCACGAGTGCCGCATCGACGAAGGGCCCGCCAACGCCTACTGCGGCACGCTCTCGGTCTTCGAGAACCGCGCCACCAAGCAGGGACGCCAGATCGCGTTGAAGATCGTCGTCGCGCCGGCGCTGCGGCGCACGGCCGCGCGCGATCCGCTGTTCATCCTCGAGGGCGGGCCCGGCGCCGGCGCCGCCACGCTGGCGTCGGCGCGCCTGCCGATGTTCCGCCGCTTCCGCACGGACCGCGACCTGGTCTTCGTCGATCAGCGCGGCACCGGCGAGTCGAACCGCCTGGGCTGCGATCCGTCGCCCGAGGAACTCGACGACGTTCGCACCGACGACGATCGCATCACGGCCCGCCTGAAGGCGTGCCTGGCGGCGCTCGACGCTGATCCCCGGCTCTACACGACGCCGATCGCGATGGACGATCTCGACGACGTCCGCGCCTTCCTCGGCTACGACCGGATCAACCTGTGGGGCGGGTCGTATGGCACCCGGGCGGCGCTGGTTTACCTGCGCCAGCACGACGCGCACGTGCGCAGCATCGTCCTCGACGGCGTGGCCCCGCAGGACATGCAGTTGCCGCTGCACACGACCCGCGATGCCCAACGCGCGCTCGACCGGATGTTCGCCGACTGCGCCGCCGAGTCCGCCTGCGCCGCCGCGTTCCCGACGTTGAAGGCCGACACCGAGGCGCTGTTCTCGCGGCTCGAACGCGATCGGCCCACCGTGCGCGGCGTCCATCCGCGAACGGGGGCGCCGCTCGAGCTGCCGCTCACCCGACGTGACGTGGCGCTGGTGATCTTCCGTGCGCTCTACATCCCGGAGGCCGTGTCGCTGCTGCCGCGCGTCCTCACCGAGGCGTCGGCCGGCGAGTACCAGGGGCTCCTGGCGCTGGCCTTCTCGTCGCCGCCCGAGGGCGACAAGCGCGACATCGCCATGGGCATGCACCTGTCGGTCGTGTGTGCCGAGGATTTTCCGCGCATCACGCCCGCGGCCCGGGCGCGTGTGGGCGGCACCGGCTTCCTGGGCGCCGCGATGTTCGACGCGCAGTACGGCGGCTGCGCCTTCTGGCCCCGCGGCGACGTGCCCGAAAGCTACTACGCGCCGGTGGTCTCCGATCGGCCGGTGCTGATCCTCTCGGGCGCCGACGACCCGGTGACGCCGCCGGTATGGGGTGAGCACGTCAAGCCGACGCTCAGCCGCTCGCGGCACATCGTCGTGCCGGGCGCCGGCCACATCACGCTGACCCGCGGCTGCGTGCCGCAGCTCGTCGGCCGCTTCCTCGACGCGGCGAGCGTCGACGGCCTCGACCCGGCGTGCACCACCACGCTGACGCGCCCGCCGTTCTTCGTCACGCCCACGGGCCCGGCCGCGGGTCCGCCGCGGGCCACCAGCGGCGCCGGCGCCGAGGCGAAGCGATGATCGCCATCGACGGCCTGCACAAGCGCTTCGGCGACGTCCACGCCGTCCGCGGGGTCACCTTCACGGCGGTGGACGGCACGGTGACCGGGCTGCTCGGCCCGAACGGCGCCGGCAAGACCACGACGCTGCGGATGCTCTCCGGGCTGATGCGTCCCGACGCCGGCTCGATCCGCGTCGACGACGCCGACGTGGTCGCCGACCCGGTCGGGGCCCAGCGGGTGATGGGCCAGCTTCCCGATTCGCGTGGTCTCTATCCGCGGCTGACGGCCCGCGAACACGTCGAGTACTTCGCCCAGTTGCACGGTCTCGATCGCGCCGCCACCAGGGCCCGCGTGTCGGCGCTGCTGGCGCGCCTGGGGCTCGAGCCGCTGGCCGACCGTCGCGTCGCCGGCTTCTCGCAGGGCGAGCGCACGAAGGTGGCGCTGGCCCGCGCTCTGGTGCACGCGCCCAGGAACGTCATCCTCGACGAGCCCACCAACGGCCTCGACGTCATGAGCACGCGGGCCGTGCGCGAGGTCATTCGCGGCCTGCGCGAGGAGGGCTGCTGCGTGGTGTTCTCGAGTCACATCATGCAGGAGGTGTCGGCGCTCTGCGACCGCATCGTGGTGATCGCCGCCGGCACCGTCGTGGCTGAGGGCACGGCCGACGAACTCCGGGCGAAGTCGGGCCGCGACAACCTCGAAGACGCCTTCGTGTCGCTGGTCGGACTCGACGTGGAGATGCCGGCGTGAGCGCGTTCCGTCTGCTCGGCGCGGTGACGCGCAAGGAGCTTCTCGACGGGCTGCGTGATCGTCGATCGCTCGTGACGCTCGTGTTCTCCACGGTGCTGACGCCGGTGCTGCTGGGCGTGTTGCTGTCGACCACGGCCGGCAGCCAGCGCGGCGCCGAGGACCTCGCGTTGCCGGTGGTGGGCGCCGAACACGCGCCGGCATTCGTGCACTGGCTGGGCCAGCAGACCGGCGTGCGCGTGGTGCCCGGCCCCGCGGACGCCGAGAAGGCCGTGCTCGATCGCGTCGAGGACGTGGTGCTCATCATCGAGCCCGACTTCATGGAGCGCATGAGCCGCGCCCAGACCGCGGAAGTGAAGCTGGTCGCCGAAAGCTCGCGCGACCGCGCCCGGCCGAAGATCTCGCGGGTGCGGGCGCTGGTCGGCGGCTACGCCGGTCAGCTGGCCAGCCTGCGGCTCATCGCCCGCGGCGTCGCGCCGGGCATCGCCTCGCCGATCCGCATCGAGGACGTCGAGGTGTCGAGCAGCCAGGCGCGGCTCGCGGCGCTGCTGTCGTTCCTGCCGCTGCTGCTCGTGATCGCCGGCCTCGTCGGCGGGATGCAGATCGCCATCGACTCCACCGCCGGCGAACGCGAGCGCGGCTCGCTCGAGCCGCTGCTGCTGAACCCGGTGCCGCGCTGGGTGATCGCCGGGGGGAAGTGGCTGGCGGCGTCGGCGCTCGGCTGCGCCTCGGTGCTGTTCTCGCTGGTCATCACCGTCAGCGTGCTCAGGCGCATCCCGTGGCACGACATGGGCATCCGCTTCCGGGTCACCGACGGCGAGCTCTTCAGCCTGCTGCTGCTCCTGCTGCCGCTGGCGATGCTGCTGGCGGCGGTGGTGCTGTTCGCGTCGACCTTCGCGCGCAGCTTCAAGGAAGCACAGGGCTACATGGGCATGCTGATGCTGGTGCCGATGCTGCCCGGCATGCTGGCCACGATGTATCCCCTGTCGCGACGGCCGTGGCTGGCGCCGGTGCCGATCCTCGGGCAATACGCGCTCGCGTCCGACGTGCTGGGCGGACAGCCGCCCGGGGCCGCCGGCTACCTCATCTCCGGCGTCGCCGCATTGATCTGCGCGGTTGCCCTGGTGGCCCTCACTGCCCGCGCGATGACGCGCGAGCACATCGTCTTCGGGCGATAGCCGATGTCGCGGAAGACGCTGGTCGTCGTGGGTCTGCTCGTCGTCTCGACCACCATGGTCTACGGCACGTGGCTGGCGGCCGACGACATGCGCGCCAAGCCGCTGGTCGCGCGGGTGACGATGCAGGACGGGTTCGTGCGGCTCGTGAACACGGGTGACTACGCGTGGCAGAACCTGCGCCTGACCATCAACGGCGAGTTCGCCTGCGACCCGCGCGCCCGGCCGGCCTCCGACGCGATGCCCCCTGGCTCCACGACGGCGGTGAACGTCGCCGCATGCCTGAATGCGGCCGGCCAACGGCTCGACTGGCCGCGAGTGCGCGCCCGTGACGTCGCCGTCACGGTGTCGCGGGTGCCGCGCTTCCCGCTGATGAACCGCGCCCGCACGGCCAGCGGCACCTTCGCGCTCGAGTAGCGGCGGCCTGCGGTCCGCGGCTGTACACACGAAAGGGCCGGCGGTTGCCCGCCGGCCCTTCGCAATCAACCCGTGCCCGCGCTTAGCGCTGGCCCGCCGCCGTCGACGTGACCGGCGCGCGCTTCGGGAAGATCTCCTTGAACGCCACGAGGAACTTCTGCATGTCCTCGTCGCGGCCGATCGACACGCGCAGGTGGTTCAGCATCGGCGGGAACGGACGGCCGACGAGGATGTTCTTCTCGCGGAACGCCTGAATCGTCGGCTGCACCGTCTTGTCGTGCAGGCTGACCATGAAGAAGTTGGTCTGCGACGGGATCACCGGGTAGCCCCACGCCTCGAGTTCCTTCGAGGTGCTGGTGCGCAGCGCGATGACCTTGCGGCGCACTTCGGCCTGACCCGCGGTGTCCTTCAGCGACGCCGCGGCGCCGAACTTGGCGGCCACGTTCACGCTGTTGATCGAGTAGGCGCGCATGCGCTGGACGATCTCGGCCGGCGCGATGGCGTAGCCGATGCGCATCGCCGCCAGGGCCGCGATCTTCGAGAACGTGCGGGCCACGATGACCGGACGGCCCTCGAGCACGTAGGGCACCGCGGTGCCGTAGGCCGGGTCATCCACGAAGTGGTGGTAGGCCTCGTCGATCAGGATGGGCATGTCCTTCGGGAGCCCTTCGACGACCTGCCGGACTTCCTTGGCCGAGACGACGACGCCCGTCGGGTTGTTGGGGTTGCAGAGATAGAAGAAGCCGATGTCGCGCGCGTTGCGGTTCGCGGTGGCGATCATGGCCGGGATGTCCTGACGGAAGTCCTTCAGGAGCGGCAGCTTGATCGCGTCGGACTTGATCGTGGTGGCGTGCTGGTAGACCGAACCGTAGGACGGGTCGGCGCCGAGCACGACCTTGCCGTTCTGCAGGTAGGTGGTGCCGACGACGTCCAGCACTTCGCCCGAGCCGGCCGTGAGCAGGACGTTCTCGCGCTTCACGCCGTGGTGCTCGGCGATCGCCTGCATGATGTTGCCGTCAGGGTTGCCGTAGCGGTTGGCGTACTTGAACCCGTGGGTCATCGCGTCCATCACGGACTGCGGCGGGCCCCAGTTGTTCTCGTTGCTGGCCAGCTTGATGTAGTTGTCGTACTGCTCTTCGCCGCCGGTGAACTGCTCCGTGCGGACCTGCCCGAACGAGACGGTCGGCTTCAGGCCGAGCGTGCCCACGGCAGCCGCCACTCCTCCGAAGAATCGACGACGAGAAAACGGGTGCCTGGCGTCCATTGATGAAGTCCTCCGCGGCAAATCGGCCGAATCCAGAGAAGTTAACCGATCCCGGGGGCTGGCGCATCGGTTATTTTGCGGCCATGCCCGGGGCGCATCTGTCGGGCGTGACAGGGGATACGCCGAATTCCCTGGCGCCGTTGCACACCACGGCGAGGCCCGTAGACGGGCGGCACGATAGAATCCCGGCCGGCCCCGTGGCGCGGGGCCCCGGAGGCAGCATGAAGCGTCGCGAGTTCCTCTCGTCGTCGGTGGCCGGAGCGGTAGGGGCGGGGCTGGTGGCCGCTCCAAAGGCAGAGCTGGATGCCGCAGCCGGGCAGGCCCCGGCCTCCGCCCGCAAGATCCTGATCGCCGGCGGCGGGTTCGGCACCGCCTTCATCCGCTACCTGGCGCAACTCACCGGCAAGCCGCGGCCCAGGCTGCTCTACCTGCCCACCGCCAATGGCGACTCGGCCCAGGGCATCATCAGCTGGTATCGCGCCTGCGCCCCCCTGAACGTCGAGGCCGGCCATCAGATCAGCTTCATCGCCAGCACCCAGCAGTCGCGCGGCTGGGACGAGGTGCTGCTGGCCGTCGACGGCATCGTCTGCTCGGGTGGCAACACCCTGAACCAGCAGGTTATCTGGAAGGCGCACGGCATCGACGCCATCCTCCGCCAGGCGTGGGACCGCGGCATCGTGCTGGGCGGGGCCTCGGCCGGCTCACTGTGCTGGTTCGAGGAAGGCACCACCGACTCGCGGCCCAAGGAGCTGTCCACGGTGCAGTGCCTCGGCTTGCTGAAGGGCAGCCATTGCCCGCACTACGACGCGGAGCCGGGCCGCCGTCCGCTGTACCACAAGCTGATCGGCTCGGGGCAGATGAAGCCCGGCTACGCGTGCGACAACGACGCCGGCATCTACTTCGAGGACAACACCGTCAAGCGCGTGGTGGCGACGCGGGCCGATGCCGACGTCTTCCACGTGAGCGTCGTCGACGGCAAGGTGGTGGAGAAGCAGCTGCCGGCCGACCGCATCGAGTGACCGTTCAGCGGCTGGGATAGACTGCAGGACAGGTGTCGAGCCCAGGTCCGCCGCTCAGAGCGCAGTCGCTCGCGAACGACCCCGAGGCCGCCGCAGATCGCCAGGCCGTCGATCGCATGGCGGGCGGCGACCAGTCGGCGCTGGCCGCGCTCTACGACCGTCACGCCACCCCCGTCTATTCCCTGGCGCTGCGCATCGTGCGCCGCCCGGAAGATGCCGAGGACGTGACCCAGCAGGTGTTCACGCAGGCCTGGCAGTCGTCGGCACGCTACGACGCGTCGCGCGGTGTGGTGGCGGCCTGGCTGCTGATGATCGCCCGCAGCCGCGCCCTCGATTTCCTGCGCCGTCGCAACCCGGCGCGCGCCGGCACCTCCGACGACGACGTGCTCAGCGCAATCCCCGACACCGACCCGAGCGTAGAGTACGTAGTGGCGACGCGCGAGCAGGTGGACCGGGTGCGGGCCGCGATCGAGGCGTTGCCGGAGGATCAACGGGTCGCCGTGGAACTGGCCTACTACGACGGGCTGACGCAGACCGAGATCGCGGCACGGATCAGCACGCCGCTGGGCACGGTGAAGACACGGGTGCGTACGGCGCTACAGACGTTGCGCGCGGCCGTCGCCGGCCAGGCGCTGCAACCGGGGACCAGCCATGAGTGAGCACCGCGACGATCCGCAGGTGCTCGACGCCCTCGGGCGCGCGGTGCCGCAGGTGGCGCCGCCGGCGAGCCTGCGCGCGCGCGTCCTCGACGCCGCCACGCGCGAGCCGATTCTCCCGCGCGACGCCGACGCCGCTCCGCCCGCGTCCGCGGCGCCATCGCGCACGGTGCCGTTCCCTGATCGTTCACAGGCGACGCTGCCGGTGCGTCAGCCCGCGAGCCGCTGGCCGTGGCTGGTCGCGGCCGCCGCCGCGCTGATTGCCGTGGTCACGTCGCTCGGCTGGATGTCGGCGCGCGGCGAGATCGGCCGGCTGCAGGCCACGATTGCCGGCCTGCAGGCCAATGCCGCGGCGCTGCTGAACGTGCGCGCGGAGTTCGATCGCGAGCGCACCGAGCGTGAGCGGGCCGTCGCGATTCTCAACGCCAGCGACGTCCACTCGGCGCCGCTCGCCGGCGTGGCGCCGGCCACGGCCGCACGTGGCCGCGTCTACGTGAGCGCCTCACGCGGCGTGTTCTTCGCCGCCGAAGGCCTGCCGCCGCTGCCCGCGGGTCGCACCTACCAGCTGTGGACGATCGTCGCCGGTCAGCCGGTGAGTCACGGCGTGTTCGGTCTCGAGGCCGACGGCCGCGCCCAAGTGCTCGGCCAGGCGCCGCCCGGGCCGGTCGATGCCATCGCCGTCACCATCGAGCCCGCCGGCGGCGTGCCCGCGCCCACCGGCGACAAGGTGCTGCTCGGCGTGCCGGCCAACTAGGGACTCGTCACTAGCTCGGCCGCGGCGCCGGCGCCGCACATCCGTCCACCCGCCCTCTGCGTAGTCCCGATGAGCGCTCGCCACGAGCGCGCAGGAGGACAGCATGTTGCGATTCATGACCCGCGCCGCGATGGCGTGTGTACTCTCGGCGGCCGCCATCTCGACGGCCGTCGCCCAGGACAAGACCGTGATGGTCGGCGGTGCCGCGATGTACCCGTCGAAGGACATCATCGACAACGCCGTCAATTCGAAGGATCACACCACTCTCGTGGCCGCGGTGAAGGCCGCCGGCCTCGTCGACACGCTGAAGGGGCCAGGCCCGTTCACCGTCTTCGCTCCGACCAACGCGGCGTTTGCCAAGCTGCCCGCCGGCACGGTGGAGACGCTGCTCAAGCCCGAGAACAAGGCCACGCTCACGAAGATCCTCACCTATCACGTGGTCGCCGGGAAGCACGACGCCAAGTCGCTCATGGAGATGGCGAAGATGCACGGCGGCATGCACACGCTGAAGACCGTGAGCGGCGGCACGCTCACCGTATCGATGCAGGGCATGGCGCTGGCGCTGAAGGACGAGAAGGGCGGCATGTCGACGATCACGATCGCCGACGTGTTCCAGTCGAACGGCGTGATCCACGTGATCGACGCCGTGGCGATGCCGAAGTAGGTCTGTGATGCGATCAGACATCACGCGCGGACTCGCGACGGGGGCGCTCGCCCTCGCCCTGGCGGCGCCGGCCGCCGCCCAGACCACCTGGACCGGTCCCTACGTCGGCGTGCACATCGGCGCCGGCCTGCAGCGTGACGATGCCGACGAGACGGTGACGTTCGACACCGACCTCGACGGCACGTTCACCGACACCGTGCGCACGGCCGCCGGCGCCAACGCCTTCTCACCCGGCTTCTGCGGCGGCATCGCGATGGGCGCCGTGCCGTCCGCGGGTTGCACCGAGGACGAGAACGGCATCGACATCGGCGGCCGCGTGGGCTACGACTGGTCGAGCGGCATGCTGGTCGTCGGCGCGCTCGTCGACGTCTCGGGCACCGACGTCACCGACGGCGCCTCGGCGTTCAGCACGACGCCGGCGTTCTACGCCTTCTCGCGCCAGTTGAAGGCGATGGGCGGCCTGCGTGGCCGGGTCGGCGCGGGTACCTCGCGCGCGCTCGTCTACGGCACCGGCGGCCTCGCCTGGGGCCGCATCGAGCACGTGTTCACGAGCAGCAACGCCGTCAACACGTTCGTGCCGGGGAAGGATGCGGTGCGGACCGAGAACGCCTGGGGCTACCAGGCGGGCGGCGGACTCGAGGTGCGGCTGGCGTCGCAGTGGACGCTCGGCGGCGAGTACCTCTACTCGCGCTTCGACGACGAGGAGGACGGCACCGTGCGCTCGCAGGGCCCGGCGCCGGCCACCAATCCGTTCGTCCTGGTGAACGCTGCCGGCACCGACCTGCGTCGCAGCGGCCGGTTCGACGTCCACTCGGTGCGGCTCGCCCTCAACTACCGCTTCTAACCGTTCCTGCCGTCCCGGCCCCCCCGCCGGGACGCAGTGTTCGACTCAGAGCGTGGCGTCCTTGGTCTCGCGGCTCACGGCCAGTCCTGCCAGCGACAACAACGCGGCCCCCGCCAGGTAGTAGCCGACGGCCGCGAGCCCATAGCGCTCCGCCAGCCACTGCGCCGCATACGGCGCGAGCGACGCACCCACGATGCCCGCGAAGTTGTAGGTCAGCGAACTGCCCGTGTAGCGCACTTCGGCGGGAAAGAGTTCCGCGAGCACCGTGCCGATCGGCCCGTAGGTGAGGCCGACGAACAGGAACCCGATCGCCATCGCCGCGAGTACGCCTATCGTGCCGGCCTCGAACAGCGGCGCCATCGCCAGCGCGTAGAGCGCCATGCCGACGTTGGCCCACATCAGCATCTTGCGCCGTCCGCCTTCGGCCATCTTCGCCGACCACGGAACCCCGATGGCGAAGAACAGCACCCCGAACAACTGGATGAAGAGGAACTGCTCGCGCGTGTAGCCGAGCTGCGTCGTGCCCCACGACAGCGAGAACACCGTGGTCAGGTAGAAGTCGACGAACACCGACGTCGCGATCACCGTGCCGACGACCAGCGCGACCACATGGCGCGTGAAGACCGTGAACGCCGGCACCTGCACGCGCTGGTGCAGGTCGAGCACTTTCTGGAACGCCGGCGTCTCGCTCAGCGTGAGCCGCACGTAGAGCCCGACGCCCACGAGCACCGCGCTCGAGAGGAACGGCACGCGCCAGCCCCACGCGAAGAATTGCTCGTCGGTGAGCAGACGCGAGATCAGCAGGAAGATCCCGCCCGAGCAGAAGAAGCCAATCGGCGCGCCGAGCTGCGGGAACATCCCGTACCACGCGCGCTTGCCCGGCGGTGCGTTCTCGGTCGCGAGCAGGATCGCCCCGCCCCACTCGCCGCCGAGCCCCAGCCCCTGGCCGAAGCGACAGAGCGCGAGCAGCACCGGCGCCGCGAGGCCGATCGACTCGTAGGTGGGCACGAGGCCGATGGCCACGGTGGAGAGGCCCATCGTCAGGAGCGCGGCGACGAGCGTGGTCTTGCGGCCCACGCGATCGCCGAAGTGGCCGAAGAGGGCCGAGCCCACCGGACGGGCCAGGAACGCGATCGCGAACGTCGCGAGGGACGCGAGCCGGGCCGTTGACGGATCCGACGCCGGGAAGAACAGCCGCGGGAACACGAGCACGGCTGCCGTGGCGTAGATGTAGAAGTCGAAGAACTCGATGGCCGTGCCCATCAGGCTCGCCACCAGGATCTGTCGCGGCGAGTTCACGGGCCGGGCCGGCGGGACGTGCATCGACCCGCCACTATACTGGAGCGGATCGATGACGCACGAGCCTTCCTCGCTGGCAGCGGCGCACGAGGGCCGCGCCGCGGCGGCCTGGGACCTGGTGCGGGCGCTGTCCGATCACGCCGCCACGCTGACCGCCGCCGCTCCTCAGGCGTTCGCGTTGAACGACGCCGGCGCCCTGATCCCCGTGGCGCCCGGCGACGCGACCGCCGTGGCCGAATGGCAGCAGGGTGGCGGATGGCGGTTGACGGCAGGCGTCGATCCCGCGCTGGCGTCGCTCGTCGATCTGTACCTGCCGATCTGCAGTGCCACGCCGACGCGCCCGATCACGCTGGGGCACCTCGGGCAGAGCCTCGACGGCTTCATCGCCACGCACTCCGGTGATTCGCAGTTCGTCACCGGCGAAGAGAACCTGCGCCACATGCACCGCCTGCGGGCGTTGTGCGACGCGGTGATCGTCGGCGCCGGCACGGTGGCGGCCGATGATCCGCGCCTCACCACGCGCCACGTGCCCGGGCCGAATCCGCTGCGCGTGGTCATCGATCCGATGGCGCGGCTGGCCGGCGACTACCACGTGTTCCAGGACGGCGAGGCGCCGACACTCTACGTCTACGTGCGGCGCTACGTGACGGGTCACGCGCCGGCACCCGGCCGGGCCGAGGTGCTCGCCGTCGGCGACGGCCCGAATGGCGTCGATCTCGCGGCTCTCGTCACGCACCTGCGCGACCGCGGCTGCGCGCGCATCTTCGTGGAGGGCGGCGGCGTCACCGTCTCCGCGTTCCTCGCCGCCGGGTTGCTCGATCGCGTGCAGGTCGCGGTGGCGCCGCTCTTCATCGGCGGCGGACGTCCGGCCTTCCGGCTACCGGCCGCCGACCTGCTGCGCGAATGCGCCCGTCCCGCGTACCGCGTCTACCGCATGGGCGGCGACATGCTGTTCGACTGCGACCTGCGTGCGTCGGCGGACGGCGCGGACGACGGCGCCATCGCACGCGTGCTGTGATGCCGCCGGCGATCGCCGACCAGGCGGCGTTCTGCCGCGCCAACGCGCTGCTCACACCGGGACCCGAGCGCCCGCCGCTGCCGGTGGCTTACGCGGTCCTCTGGCTGGTGGCCCGCCAGCTCGCCGACGGCCGCCGGTCGTTCCGCGACACCCGCCCCGTGCTGGTCCAGGTGCGGCAGGGCCTCACGCTGCCGCCCGAAGCGACCGAGACACTGAAGCAGTTCGAGCTGGAGGGCATGCGTGAGGACCACGCGGCGCACCCCGACCGACTTCGAGGTCCGGGCGCGCACGTGCTCGCGCCGTTTGCCGCCGCGGCCACGCCGTTCCTGCACGCGTGAGCCGCGTCCTTCACAGGAAGACCGGGACCGGCACGACCGGCCCCATGACCGGCTGAGGTGTGTCGATGATGCGTCGTCTCGTCGTAGGAATGGCTGCACTCTGTCTCGTGGTCGTGGCGTCGGGCAACGCCGGCGCGCAGTCGCTGGGCACGTTCATGTGGCAGCAGGCGCCGTACTGCAACCTGATTACGGTGAACATCGTGCAGAGCGGCGCGAACTTCACCGTGGACGGCACCGACAACCAGTGCGGCGCGGCCACGGCCGCCGCCGTCGTCGGCACCGCCTTCTTCAACGCCAACGGCACCATCGGCCTCGGCCTCTCGGTGGTGACCACGCCAGGCGGCCTGCCGCTGCACATCGACGCGACGATCGCGCTGCCGTCGGCCAGCGGCACGTGGCGTGACAGCACCGGCGCCTCCGGCAACTGGGTGTTGTCGTTCGGCCCGCCGGCGCCGTTCAACCCGCGACCGGCGCCGCAACCGACGTTCGCCGGCGGGGTCTCGATGGGCGGCGGCGCGATCACGAACGTGGCGACGCCGGCGGCCGCGACCGACGCCGCGACCAAGGGCTACGTCGACACCGTGACCACCGCCCTGACCAACACGGTGCGGACGGCGTTCGTTGGCGACAAGGTGTGGAAGGGCGGCGCGTATGCCGACGGCAATCGGCTCTACAGCGGTCCGTACACCGTGACGCGCACGAACCCCGGCGACTACACCTTCGCCTTCAACGTGTCGGCGTTGAACGTGCCCTTCGTCGGCCAGTTCCCGGTGGTCGTCGCCACGCCGGGCCACACGCCGGCCGCGGCCGTCTCCGCCGTCGTGGAGACGGTGACCACGAACAGCATCGGTGCGCAACTGACGGCGCTCAACGTGCGCGTCCGCACACTCGACGCCGCCGGCGCTGCGATCGACAGCAACGTGATGGTCATGGCCACGATGCCGGATGCAGACGGCGCCTCCGGTGTGCCGCCGCTCGATCCAGCAATGGCGCGCCGCGGGGCCCGGTGCACGACCACCGGCGCCGTGACCGAGTGCGTGAGCGTGCCGCAGTAGCGCGAGGTCAGACGAGCGCGAGCAGATCCACATGCCCGACGCGCCCGACTGATACGCCGGCGTCGATCCACGCCCGTCGCTGCGCCAGCCACGCGTCGATGTCGCGGTGCTCGTCTTGCGCGATCTCGCGGGCGGCACCGGCCCAGCCTTGAACGAGCTGCCGCTGCAGCTCCTTCAGTGACGCGTCGAGCACCCAGTCGCTGGTCGCGGTCGACACGTCGTAGCCTTCGGCGCGGAAGGTCGCCGCGGCCACGTCTGCGGCGTCAGGACCCAGCGCCGGCCCGAAGCCCTTGTCGGTGCGTTGATGCGCGTTGACCAGCTCGCGCACGCGGGCGTCGTAGGGATGCGCCGGCTCGCACTCGATCCGTCCGCAGTAGCTGAGCGCGCAGAGCACGTCTGTGCCCGCGGTTCTGCACGTGCCGGCGAACACGCGCAGCCAGTCGGCCGAGACCAGGTCCAGTAGCGCCGAGGCGGTGACGAGCGCGCAGCCATCGAGCGGCAGTGAGCCGACGTCGTTCAGGTCGCCCTGGCGCACGTCGAACGCGCGCCCGGTCGGCAGGACGAGCGGCGTCAACGTTCGCCAGGCCTGCGCCAGCAGAGCGGCGTCGTGATCGACGAGCGTCCAGTGCGCGATGGCCGGCAGGCGCGACAGCAGGTAGCGGACGTTCGAACCGGTGCCGGCGGCCAGGTCCACGGCTCGCAGCGCAGGATCACGACGCCGCGCCAGATGGCCGGCGAGGCCGTCGGCCAGGGCGTGCGCGCGGGCGGCGTGATCGGCGGACTCGCGCAACGACAACCAGTCGGCGCTGAAGCTCTCCATCAGCCGGCGAACCTCGTGAGCGCGTCGGCCATCTGCCGAGCGGCGTCCGTCCACGTCGGCAGGGTGGCGCGCCGGGCCCGGGCGCCGGCCGCCAGGCGTCGGCGTTCGGCGTCGTCGCCGACGACGCGCGTGAGCGCGGCCGTCAGCGCCGCCACGTCGTCGATCGGCACGAGGGCACCCGACGTGTCGTCCACCAGCTCGGGAATCGCTCCGGTGGGCGTGCTGACCACCGGCAGTCCACGCGCGACGGCTTCGGCGATCGCCATGCCGTAGCCTTCGTGACGCGTCGGCAGCACGAAGACATCGGCGCGGTCGTAAGCCGCGTCGAGTGCGGCGGCGTCGAGGCTCCCGGAGAACGCCACGCGATCTGCCAACCCCAGACGCGCGACCTGCGCCGACAGCGCCTGCGTGGTGGGCGGATGCAGCGTGTCGCCGCCAGCGCACGTCAGCCGCCACGGCAGGCGCGCGATCGGGGCGAGCGCGTCGAGCAATACGTCGTAGCCCTTGCGCTCCGTCAGCGTGGCCACCGCCAGAAGCTCCACCGGCGTGTCGGGACCGCCGGCGTCGCGCGTGCCGGTGGCGACGGCCGCGGGCGCGGTGCCCGGCCGCACCACCGCGATGCGATCGACCGGCACGCCGTACGGCAGCACCGACGCCACGGTGGCCGCGCTGGTCACGACCACGCCCCGGGTCGTGGCGAGCGCGCGCCGTTCGCTCTCGAACAACCGGTCCGCGTCCTCTCCGGACACGCCGGTCTCGAGGGCGAGCGGGTGGTGCACGAGGCCCACGAACCGCAGACGCGCCCCCTCGCGCTCTGCTTCATCGGCCATGGCGCCGAACGCGAGGCCGTCGGCCAGCACCGGCGTGTGTTCGGGCAAGGCCGCCAGGGCGGCGACGGCGTGCGCGCGGGCCGCCGGCGTCGGCGTCGGGAAGCTGCGATCCAGCGACAGCACGTCCACCGTCCACCCGCGATCGCGGAGCCCGGCGACGATCTCGCGGTCGTATCCGTAGCCGCCCGTCCGAGTCTGCAGATCGCCCGGCACCAGCAGCACGACCGACGGCATCCGTCAGGCTCCGCCGATCCGGCCTTCGTAACTGCCCGACGCGACGTGCGACTCGGCCAGGGTGATCTTCACCGACTCGATACCGCCTGCATGGGGACCGAGCCGGCCGTCGCGCGCCGCCGCGGCGATGCGATCGAAGATCACCTTCGCGAGGAACTCGGTGGTGGTGTTCTTCCCGGCGAACTCCGGCACCTCGTCGAGATTCTTGAAGTTCAGCGCGCCCAGCGTCGCCTTCAGCTCGTCGATGGCGCGCCCGATGTCGACGACGATGCCGTCGGGATCGAGCGCGGCGCGGCGGAACTCGACATCCACGACGTAGGTGGCGCCGTGCAGCGCCTGCGCGGGGCCGAACACGGCACCGCGGAAGCTGTGGGCGATCATGAAGTGGTCGCGGACGGAGACGCTGTACATGGCGGGCAGACTCGGGGCCGGGCGCGACGGCGTCAGGCCGTGACGGCGCCTGCCGCAGGATAACGCACGCGGTGGGTCAGCGTGCCGCCGGCATCGCCGGCCACGATCCACATGGTGCGCGGCAGATCCTCGAACGCCGACTCGCCCGTGATCATCACGTCGAGGGTCGGGTCCGAGAGCAACGACAGCGCCTTGGCGAGCCGCCGGGCGTTGGTCCAGCGGGCGCGCCGATGCGCCGGCAGATGGCCCACCTGCGACGACATCAGCGTGAGCCGCTGCGCATGGAACGCCTTGCCCAGCGAGGCGTGCACTGGCCGGTCGCCGTACCAGCTCAGCTCGACGATGCGGGCTTCGAAGCCGCCGAGTCCGAGCGCCATGTCGAGCCCCTCGGAGGTGCCGCTCGCGTGCACCACGATGTCGCGGTCGCGCGACGCCTGATCCGCCCGCTTGAAGGCGACGCCCAGGGACTGCGCCGTCGCTGCCCGCGCTTCGGCCACGTCGACGAGTTCCACCTCGCAGCCCGGCATGCGGCTGCAGAGCCACGCCACGAGGCAGCCGATCGTGCCGGCGCCGACGACGGTGACGCGATCGCCGGCGGCCACGCCGGCGTCCCACGCGCCGTTGAGCGCGGTCTCCATGTTGGCGGCGAGCACCGCACGCGCCGCCGGCACGCCGTCGGGCACGACGTGCACCGCCGAGACCGGGACCACGTAGCGCGTCTGGTGCGGATAGAGCGCGAACACGGTCTTGCCGGTGAGCTCGGGCGCGCCGGCAACGACGCGGCCGACGCTGGAGTAGCCGTACTTCAGCGGCCCGGGGAAGTCGCCGGCCTGAAACGGCGCGCGCATCCGCTGGTATTCTTCGGGCGGGACCCGCCCATGGAAGACCGTCGACTCGGTGCCGCGGCTGATGCCGCTGAACACGGTCTCCACCTCGACCTCGCCGTCGCCGGGGGCGGCCAGCGCCTCGTCGCGCAATTCGCCCCGTCCGGGGGCGACGGTCCAGAACGCGCGGGCAGTGGCAGCCATCTGCTCCAGCATAGCGCCGGCCCGGAGCCATGACCGGCCTGACTCTGGCCGAGGCGGCCGCGGATTCCCGCCGCTGGCGCATCAGCGTCTGGACGGCACTGGGCACCGCGGCCCTCGACTTCGTGGTGCGGCAGACGGTCGACGGCGGCGGGTGGTCCACCAACGCACCGCTGGTCGCCGGGCTGTTCGCCTACTGGATGGTCGTCAACCACCTCCACGATCACCCGTTCGCCCACCTCGGCCCGGCGAACCTGATCACCGTGGGGCGCCTGGCGATCGTCGCCACCATCGCCGGCGGCCTCTGGCAGATCCCGTCGGACGCGCTGACCTGGACGTTCGTGGGGCTCGCGGGCCTCGGCGCCGCGCTCGACGGCGTGGACGGCGCGCTCGCCCGGCGGTCCGGGATGGCGAGCCGCTTCGGCGCGCGCTTCGACATGGAGACCGACGCGCTGCTGATCCTCGTCCTGTCGGCGCTGGCGTGGCGTCTCGACAAAGCCGGCGCGTGGATCATCCTGGCCGGCGCGCTGCGTTACCTGTTCGTCGCCGCCGCGCGCGTCTGGCCGTGGCTCGCTGCCGACCTGCCCGAGAGCTGGCGCCGCAAGTTCACGTGCGTCGTGCAGATCGCGACGCTGATTGCCGCCATCGCGCCGATCGTCCCGCTGCCGTGGAGTGCGGTCATCGCCGGGGCCGGCCTCGTGCTGCTGACGTGGTCGTTCGCCGTGGATGTCCAGGGGCTGGCGCGTCGCCGGCACGTGTAACCGCGTCTACCACGGGAGAGAACCCGGCGTCCCGTCGGGCGGTGTGGCGTGCGTCCAGGCTCAGAAGGGCGGGCGGCACTCACGCAGCACGCCAGGCGCTGGCGACAACTCCCGCAGCTGCTGACCGTCGATGGGCAGCGCGAACATCGCGGACTCGTTCCATCCGATCGCGAAGTCACAGGCCGTGGTCCCGAAGCTCACGCCGCCGACGTGCGCCAGCGCGTCGCCCGTGAACGACACCCCGAGATTCGCTTCGTGCGCGTCATCATTGCAGTTCACGCCGAAGTGGCGACGCGACGAGCTCGGTGACGTCAGTTCGGGGAAGCCACGCTCTCTGAGGGACGCCGGTGTGACGCCGTGGATCGACGTCGTGTGCTGACCGACGCGGATGAAGCGCAGCGGCGGCACTTCACTCGCGCCAGGCGAGTAGAGCTCGCGGAAGTACGTCGTGGCGCCGAGGACCCGATGTCGCTTGCCCATGAACACCGTGTCCCCGATCACCAGCTCCTCGCACTCGTTGAGGACCTGTTCACACCCCGCGGTCGACGCCGCGATCGCGACTGCGGCGAGAGCTGACGTCAGCCGTCGCACGGGCATTGAGGGGACAGGCATCGCG
The DNA here is from genome assembly GCA_902826065.1 of uncultured Acidobacteriota bacterium. Classification (GTDB taxonomy): domain Bacteria; phylum Acidobacteriota; class Vicinamibacteria; order Vicinamibacterales; family UBA2999; genus CADEFD01. The sequence continues at coordinate 93,686 of CADEDM010000001.1, forward strand.
ATCTACTCGATGGCGCCAGTCCCGCTCGCTACACCGACGACAGCTTGTGCCCCAGCTTGTCCTTCTTGGTCTTCAGATACCGCCGATTGGCCACGCCCGGCTCCACTTCGAGCGGGACGCGTTCGACGATCTTCAACTCGCCGCCATCGGCCACGCCCTCGAGTTTCTTCGGGTTGTTGCTCATCAGCCGCAGCGACTTCACGCCCAGCAGCCGGAAGATGTGCACCGCCGAGGCGTAGTCGCGCAGGTCGGCTTCGAACCCGAGCTGCTCGTTGGCCTCGACCGTGTCGCGGCCCTGCTCCTGCAGCGCGTACGCGCGAATCTTGTTCGCGAGGCCGATGCCCCGGCCTTCCTGGAACAGGTAGAGCACCACGCCGCGGCCCTCGGCGGCCACCCGGCTCAGCGCCATGTCGAGCTGCTCGCCGCAGTCGCACCGCGACGAGTGGAAGATGTCGCCCGTGACGCACGACGAGTGGACGCGGGCGAGCACACGTTCCCCGTCGCCGAGGTCACCGCAGACGAGCGCCAGGTGGGTGGCGTCGTCGAGACGGCTTTCGAACACGTGAATGCGGAAGCGGCCGTGTTCGGTCGGCAGTGTGGCCTGTGCTACTTCCTGCACGGGAGGCGCGATGGGGGAGTCGCCGTTGGCGTCGGTCGGTTGGTCGTGGCTCAAGGGTGCTCAGGGTCGCCCGGACGCGCCGTCCGGGGTCCGGATCGGGCAGTAACAGGATTGTACCGCCCCAAGCCGGACCGTGCTGATCCTTTGGACGACGGGCGCGCCCCCGAGGATTCCAGGGATGGCACAGGCCGCCTGCGCCTCGGCGACAATGCCCGGATGTCCACCGTCACCATCCGCCCGGCGACCGCCGCCGATTTCGACGCCTGGCTGCCCCTGTGGCGCGGCTACCAGACCTTCTACAAGACCGACATCCCGCACGCCACCACCCTCACCACCTGGCAGCGCCTGCTGTCGCCCGGCGAGCCGATGCACGTGGCCCTGGCCGAGCGCGACGGCGTGGTCGCCGGCCTGGTCCACTACATCGAGCACCGGAGCTGCTGGACCGAGGGGAACTACATGTACCTGCAGGACCTGTTCGTCTCGCCCGAGGTCAGGGGCGGCGGCCTGGGCCGGCGGCTGATCGAGCACGTCTACGCGGAGGCCGCGGCGCGGGGCTGTTCCCGCGTCTGGTGGCTCACCCACGAGTCGAACACCGACGCCATGGTGCTCTACGACCGCATCGCCGCGAAGAGCGGCTTCGTCCAGTACCGGAAGATCCTCTGACCGGCATACACTAAGCCCATGATCCGCACCGCGCGACTCGCGGCGCTGGCGCTGGCGGCGGGCCTCACCGCGGCCTGCTCGCAGCCGCTCACGGTCGAGACCATCCAGCTCGGTCGCAGCCTCAACGCCGACCAGAGCATCGCCAGCCAGACCACCACCTTCAAGCCGAACGAGACGGTCTACGTCTCGGCCCTCAACAACGCCCGCGGCGACGGCGTGGTCAAGGTGCGCTGGATGATGGGCACGCAGATGCTCAGCGAGCGCGAGAAGACGGTGAAGTTCGCCGGCTCCGGCGCCACCGAGTTCAACATCTCGAGCGCCACGGGCTTCCCCGAGGGCGACTACAGCGTGGAAGTCTTCGTCGACGGCGTGTCCGTCGGCAGCCGCAAGTTCGACGTCCGCAAATAACCGCCAGCGCAACCCCCGAGCGTATCGTGGCCTCGTTCATCGACACGCTCACCACGGCGCTCTTCCAGTACGTCGTCGTCTGGATGCTGCTGGGCGCCGGCGTGTTCTTCACGGTGCGGCTCGGCTTCGTGCAGTTCCGGCGGCTGCCCGAGGCCTTCCGCGCCATGCTGGCGCAGCACCAGTCCACGGCCGCCGGCGGCGTGCTCACGCCGTTCCAGTCGTTCATGACGGCGCTCGGCGCCACCATCGGCACCGGCAACATCGCCGGCGTGGCGTCGGCGATCATCTCCGGCGGACCGGGCGCGCTCTTCTGGATCTGGGTCTACGGCCTGGTGGCCACCGCCATCAAGTTCACCGAGGCCGTGCTGGGCGTGAAGTACCGCAAGACCGTCGGCGACGACGTGCAGGCCGGCCCGATGGCGTACCTGCGCGATGGCTTCGGCTCGCCGGGGCTGGCGCGCACCTTCGCGCTGGTCGCTGGCATCGGCGCGCTGACCACGACGCCGTTCACGCAGCCCAACTCGATCGCCGTCGTCTTCGAGAGCGTGTTCGGCGTGCCGACGATCGTCGCCGGCGTCGTCATCGCGGTGCTGGTGTGGGCGGTGATCATCCGCGGCATCAAGTCGATCGGCCGCGCCGCCGAGAAGCTGTCGCCGCTGAAGGTCGGCCTGTATCTCGCCGGCGGCCTCACCGTGATCGCGATGTACGCGCATCGCCTGCCGTACGTGTTCTCGATGGTGTTCCGCGAGGCGCTGACGACACAGTCGATGATGGGCTTCGGCTGGTTCATCGCCATGCGCTACGGCATCGCCCGCGGCGTCTACGCCAACGAGGCCGGCTACGGCACGGCGGCGCTGGCCTACGGCACCGCGCAGTCGGATCGGCCGTCGCAGCAGGGCCTGCAGGCCGTGATGGAAGTGTTCATCGTGTCGTTCGTCACCGGCACGATCAGCGCGTTGACGATCCTGGTGACCGGTGTGGCGGAAACGTCGATTGCGGCGGCGCACGCCGGCCAGGCGGGTTATCTCACGAGCACCGCGGCGGTCGCGGCCGCGTTCAACGCCGCCGTGCCGACGGTGGGCGGCTGGGTCGTGGCGTTCTGCGCGTTCCTCTTCGGCTACACCACGCTGATCGGCTGGTCGTTCTACGGCGAGCAGTGCCTCGAGTACCTGTTCGGGCGCCGCATCACGCTGCCGTACCGCTACGCCTACTGCCTGCTGATTCCGCTCGGCGCGACGATGCGGCCGGACTTCGTGTGGGCGTGGGGCGACCTGATGAACGTGCTGCAGGTCTTCCCGAACATGGTCGGGATCATCGGCCTCAGCGGCGTCGCCGCCGTCTACGCGCGGAAGGGCGTGTGACCGTGGACCACAGCCACGGCCTCATCTTCAAGATCGTGCCGCGCTCCGCGTGGCGCGAAGCCGAGGAGCTGGGCCGGTTCACGGGCTCGCCCGTCGATCTCGCCGACGGCTACATCCACCTCTCCACCGCAGCGCAGGTCGCCGACACGGCGGCCAGGCATTTTTCCGGCGTCGCGGACCTGCTGCTGGTCGCGGTGTCCACCGCCGACGTCGAGCCGTGGCTGCGCTGGGAGCCGTCGCGCGGTGGGGCGCTGTTTCCCCACGTCTACGGCGACCTGCCACTGGGCGCGGTGCGGACCGTGACGCCGCTGCGGCTGGGCGCCGACGGGCGCCACGTCCTGCCCGACTCGCTGGGCTGATTCGGAAGGAGACGCGCGATGCGTACGCTCATGTGGAAGGCCGCGCTGGCCATGGCGATCGCCGCAGGATTGGGCGTCGCGTCGTCTGCGGCCGCGCAGGGCCCCGCGACGGCCGCCGAGGCCGAGGTGCGCAAGGTCATCGCCGACTACAACGCCGCCTACGAGCGCAACGACCTCGACACCTACTTCAAGGCGTTTGCGCCCGATCTCACGCAGTGGTTCCCTTCGGGACGCGTGGACCTGCCGTCGTATCGCGCGTCGTGGACGAAGACGATCCAGTCCGGGAACCGCAACGACAAGGTCGAGGTGCGTGATCTACGCGTGCAGGTCGGGCCGTCGGCCGACACAGCCGTGGCCACCTACATCCTGCGCGTCACGTTCCGCAGCGCCAAGGGCGAGGTGTCGACCGAGGACAACCAGGAGACCGACGTGCTGTTCAAGCGCAACGGCGCCTGGACGATCGTGCACGTCAACTACGCGCCGGCGCGGAAACCGTGACACAATCGGCCGGTTCCTTCGACCGGAGTCCGACATGAGATGTAGAGATGTCGCGACCGTCCGCCGCCTGAAGATCGTCAGCATCCTTCTCGCCCTCGCCGCGAGCGCGTGCGCCACGTCCAGGCCCTCGGGCAGTCCTCAGACCCCCACCGCACCCGCAGCGACCGGCGCACCGGCCGCCGCCTCGACCGCGGCCGGGACCCAGAAGCCCCCCGCCACCACCCGCCGCACGGCCACGGCGAAGGACGGCACGCGGCTGGTCTATGACATGACCGGCACCGGCCCGTTCCTGGTGATGCTGCACGGCGGCGGCCAGGCGGCCCGTTCGTGGGCCGATCGCGACTACGTCACCAAGCTGAAGGACAAGTTCACGCTGGTCACGCCCGACGCCCGCGGCTCGGGCGAAAGCGGCAAGCCGGCGACGCTCGAGGCCTACGCGCTCGACACGCTGATCGCCGATGTCCTCACCGTGGCCGACGCCGCCGGCGCGAAGCAGTTCCACCTCTGGGGGTTCGGCCACGGGGCCACCATCGGCCGCTATCTGGCCGCCCGCAGCGATCGCGTGCTCTCGGCCGTGCTCGTCGCCAACGAGTTCGGCCCCGCGCTCAGCGGCACCGTCAAGGACGCCGTGACCGGCATGCGCGCCAAGTGGCAACCGCTGGTCGATCAGCAGAAGGCCGGCACGCTCAAGGTCGACGCCCTGCCGCTCAGCGATCGCACCGCGTGGGACAACGGCATCGCCATCTCGGCGATGTCGCTCGGCGCGATGCTCGACTATCCGCCGCTCGAGCCGTCGGAGATCAAGGTGCCGACGCTGTGGCTCGTGGGCGCGGCCGACACGTCGGGCATGGAGAACGTGAAGGCCTACGAAGGCAAGCTGGCCGGCACCAAGGTGACGTTCAAGGCGATGAGCGGCGCCAGCTACACCGACAGCTTCGGCAAGAGCGACGTGCCGCTGGCCGATGCGCTGCCGTTCCTGACGGCGCAGGCCGGCGCGGCGCCGAAGACCCCCTAGCCCGTCGCCGCACTGACGGACGCGCCGGCGCGCGCCCGGTGCGTCACAGAATCAGGGGCTCGACGACGCGCTCGCTCGCGGTCATGTCCTGCTCGAGCAGCTCGAGCAGCGCCTTCGCCACCGGCCCGGGACGTCCGTCGCCGATCGGCTTGCGATCCCACTCGACGATCGGCGCGACCTTGATCGAGCTGCCGATGAGCAGCATCTCCTTCGCGGCACGCGCCTCGTCGGCCGGGATGGCGCTGACCTCGACGCCGGCAATCAATCCACGCGAGACGAGCTGCGGGGCCAGCTTCAGCAGCCGCTGCGACGTGCATCCCGACAGGATGTGATCGAACTTCGGGTGGCGCAGCACGTTGTCGCGCGTCACGAACGCGACGTTCATGTTCGAGCTCTCGCCCACGTTGCCGTCGGCGTCGAGGAAGACGCCGTTGTCGAGGCCCTGTTCCTTGGCCTCCATCTGCATCAGCACGTTGGGCAGGTAGTTCGTGGTCTTGGTGATGGCGTAGAGCTTCGGCTTGATGGGATAGGTGGTGGTCATCACCTTCATCCCCTCGGTGTACCAGTGCTCCGGGTAGATCAGGCCGCCGAAGACCATGACGAAGAAGCCGGGCTTGGCGCCTTTGGCGGGACTCAGCTCGAGACTGCCGGGGCCCGACGACAGCCAGTAGCGAATCGCGCCGTCGCTGTGCCCGGCGACGATCGTCGTCTCCATGATGATCTTGCGCATCTCCTCGCGCGTGCCGGGCAGCGCCAGCCTGGCGCGCTCCGCCGAGGCGATGAAGCGATCGAGGTGCGCCTCGAGGTCGTAGATCTTGCCGTCGACCAGGCCCGCGGTGTCGAACACGGCGTGGCCGCGATGCACCATGTGATCGTCGAAGGCGATCAGCATGAGCGCCGGATCGGTGACGATGCCGCCGAGCTGACTGGAATAGAAGGCCCAGAAGTTGACGCGCTGGTTCATGCGCAGCTCACGCATGGCCTTGATCACGCCTTCGGCCGTGAGCACGGGAATCAGGTCGGGCATGGCCCGAACTGTAGCATGCCGGTCCGACGGGTTCAGCGCGCACCGGGCGCGCGCGGTGACGAGCCGACGCCGCTGCTACGCGGCCTGCGCGCGGTCGCGCGGCTCGGTCGACGCCGGCGTCGGCTTCTGCACGCCGTCCGGTTCACTGGCGGGTCGATCCGCGGGCGTTGCCGTCGGTGTCCCGGACTCCGGCGCCGCGCCCTGCGCCGATGCATACCGGTGCACGGCCATCGCCACCGACACGACGGTGAAGCTCACGGCCACCGTCACGCCTACAGCCACCGCCTCCGTGCCGCTGCCGTCAACTGGCTGCGGCTGGCGCGGCGTCAGCGCCGAGGTGAGCTCGTCGCGATCGATCGTGCCATCGCCGTTGCCGTCGACGCGATCGAAGAGCCGCTCGAGACGCTTCTCGAGACGTCCGTGCCGGCCATGGTGCCCGTGGCCGCGGCCGTCGACGCGGTCGCCGTCGCGCTCGCGTTCGCGGTCGTGCCCGTGCGCGTGTCGATGCCCGCGCCTCAGCAACCGGCGCGCGCCCTCCGTGAACTCGTCCTCGCTGATGGCGCCGTCTTCGTCGGCGTCCAGCGCCGTGAACAAGGCGTTGGCGCGGCTCGACGCCGGCGTCGCCGGCGAGGCGGGCGTCCCGTCGTCTGCGGGCTCGTCCGCCGCGCCCGCGCCGCTCGTGGCGGCGGTTGAGAGCGTCACGCGATCGACCGGCGACGCCGGCCCGGCGGCTGGCGACGCCGAGCCCGTCGACGCGGTGGCCACCACGTCCAGGCGGTAGACCGAGAGCGAGACCGTCCGGGAGATGCCGCTGATCATCATGTGTGCACCACGACGCGGCGAGCGGGGAATCGCCGGTTCCGACCGGTAATCGGCCGCCGCCGCCGGGGCTGCAGCCGCCACCCGGCGGTCCCGGCCCGGCCATCACGGCCGTTGACCCGGCGGCCCGGCGGTGGTGAGATCCGCGCATGTCCGCACGCCTTCGCGCCGCCGTCCTCATCACGTCCGCCCTCAGCTCGACGGCTCTGCTCACGTCCTCGGCCGCGCAGGCGCCCGCGGACCCGGGCTGGGATCGTGCGGCTGCGGCGCGGTATCTCGACGCCCGGATGGACCAGTGGTGGGCGAAGGCCAAGACCCTGCGCACCGGCAGCGGCCAGGCGAAGTGCCTGTCGTGCCACACGGCGATTCCCTATGCCATGGCGCGTCCGCTGCTGCGCTTCGGCATGGGCGTCGCCGAGCCCACGGCGCACGAGACGCGGGTAATCGACACGGTGCGCCTGCGCGTCGCGCACACCGACGACAGCGCGCCGTTCTACGAACACACCGAGGCGAAGAAGGTCGAGTCGCGCGGCGTCGAGGCGGTGCTCAACGCGTTCGTGCTGACGCAGCACGACTCGCAGGGACGGTCGTCACAGCCGAGCGACGTGACGAGGAAGGCGATGGCGCGCCTGTGGGCCGTGCAGCGCGCCGACGGCGCGTGGGACTGGCTCGACTTCGGCCTCGAGCCGTACGAGACGACTGACGCGGTCTATCAGGGGGCCACGCTCGCGGCGATGGCCGCCGGCACGTCGCCCGGACGCAACGCCAGCACCGATGCCGCCGGCACTGCCGGCACCGCGAAGCTGCGCACCTTCCTCCACGATGGGCTCGCGGCCCAGAGCCGCTTCAACAAGACCTGGGCGCTGCTGGCGGCGGCGTATCTGCCCAACATGCTCACGCCCGCAGAACGGCAGGTAGTGATCGACGATCTCATCACGGCGCAGCATGCCGACGGCGGCTGGTCGCTCGCCGAGCTCGGCGCCTGGCACTGGAGCAAGTCGGGCGAGGGGGCCGCCGCGCCGGGCACGACCGACGCCGCGCTGCTCGCGAAGAGCGACGGCTACGCCACCGGGCTCGTGGTCTACGCGCTGAAGGTCAGCGGGCAACCGGTGACGAGCCCGGCCGTGTCGAAGGGCCGCGCCTGGCTGCGGACGCAGCAGCAGCCGGAGCGCGCCGCAGACGTGGCCTGGGCGCCGTGGCAGGCCCATTCGCTCAACTTCGACCGTGAGCATGGCGGCGAGAAGGGCGAGCCGTGGCGGCGGATGTTCATGTCCGACCTGGCCACGGCCTTCGCCGTGCTGGCGCTGCACTAGCGGGCAGGACGCCCGCCGGTGCCCGCCGGCCTGTCACGGATGTAACCCCCGGGTTGCCCGTGGGTCAGCCCTGTCTTCCTACCATCGAAGACAGGAGCTGACACCTTGACCGACCTCCAACGTCCGAACCACGATCACGCCGTGCGTATCCTCGTCGTCGAAGACGACCGCAGCATCGCCGAGTTCGTCGCCGCCGGGCTGCGCCAGGAAGGGCACGCCGTGGACGTCGCCGACAACGGCGTCGATGGCCTGGAACGCGCCCGGGCCGACAGCTACGACGCCGCGGTCGTCGACGTCATGCTGCCGCGGCTCGACGGCCTGAGTCTGGTGGGGGCGCTGCGCCGCGCCAACATCGCCACGCCGGTGCTGTTCCTCAGCGCCAAGCACACGGTCGACGATCGGGTGAAAGGCCTGCAGTCGGGCGGCGACGACTACCTGACCAAGCCGTTCGCGTTCGCCGAGCTGTCGGCGCGCGTACAGGCGCTGACCCGTCGCGGCCAGTTGCCCGTGGAGCCGACCGAGCTGACGGTGGGCGACCTGCACCTCGACCGTCTGACGCGGCGCGCGCATCGCAACGGCACGCCGATCGAGCTGCGCCCGCGCGAGTACGCGCTGCTCGAGTACCTGATGCGCAATGCCGGGCGCGTCGTCTCGAAGACCATGATCGTCTCGCACGTGTGGGACTACAGCTTCGACACGGGCACGAACGCGGTCGACGTCCTCGTGCATCGCCTGCGCGAGAAGATCGACCGCGACTTCGAGCCGAAGCTCCTGCACACGGTGCGGGGCGTGGGCTATGTCCTCAAAGTGGCGTAGCTCCCTGAGCGGGGCGTTCGCGTTCCGCATCGGGCTCTGGTACGCCGTCGTCTTCGCCGTCAGCGCCGCGGCGCTGGCCTTCGGCACGTATGCACTGCTGGCCCGCGCTCTGGCCGCGCAGGATCACGATGTGCTCGACTCGATGCTCACGCGCTACGCGCGCGAGTACGAGCGCGCCGGCCTGCTGGGCCTGCGCCGGGTGATCGAGGCCGATGCCGGCGCCGGCCGTCACGAGGGCCTGATGGTGCGCGTCATCGGCCGCAGCACCGAGGTGGTCTACTTCGCCGAGCCGGGATGGAACGCGCTGGATCTCGCGTCGCTCGACGAACGTCCGGCGCGCGCCGGCTGGACCACCATCAGCCACCCTGCCGACCGCAGCGTGCTCGAAGTGGGCAGCACCGTGGCCACCGACGGCGTGACCGTGCAGGTGGGGCGCAGTTCGCGCGTGCGCGACCAGCTCCTGGTGCGGTACCGGGCGCGCGCGCTGGAAGTGCTGGCCCTCATCCTGGTCATCGGCGTCGCCGGCGGCGTGCTGCTCACCGACCAGGCGCTGCGGCCGCTGCGGGCCCTCGACGCCACCGTCCGTGGCATCGTCACGACCGGCCAGTTCGATGCCCGCGTCGACACCCGGGGCACTTCCGATCCGCTCGACGAACTGGGCGGCCTCGTCAACGAGATGCTCGGCCGCATCCAGACGCTCGTCGCCGGCATGCGTGGCGCGCTCGACAACGTCGCGCACGACCTGCGCACGCCGCTGACGCGATTCCGCACCGTGGCCGAGGCGGCGCTGCTGTCGGACGATCCGGCGGCCCTGCGTGACGGGCTCGGCCGCGCCCTCGAGGAAGCCGATCGCGTGCGCTCGACGCTGACTGCGCTGATGGACATCTCCGAGGCCGAGACCGGCACGATGGCGCTGACGCCGTCGACGTTCCAGGCCGCCGACGTCGCCCGCGAGGCCATCGATCTCTATGCCGACGAAGCCGAGGACAAGGAGCTGGCACTGACCTCGGTGGTGCCGGCCGGCCTGATCCTCACCGCCGACCGCACGCGCCTGCGTCAGGTGCTCGCCAACCTGATCGAGAATGCGGTGAAGTACACGCCGGCCGGCGGCCGCATCACCGTCGACGCCCGCGCCGACGAGCGCGCGATCACGATGGCGGTGCGCGACACCGGCATGGGCATCGCCGTGTCGGATCTGCCGATGGTGTGGGACCGGCTGTTCCGCGCCGACGCCAGCCGATCGGCGCGCGGTGTCGGCCTCGGCCTCTCGCTCGTGAAGGCCATCGTCGAGGCCCACGCCGGCAGCGTGGCGGTCACATCGGAGCCGGGCCGTGGCAGCGAGTTCTCGGTCTCACTGCCGGTAGAGTGGCAGCCGCGGTCCCGCCGCGCCTGACGCCTCTTCATCCGCCATCGGTGACGCCACCGACGGCCCGCCGCTCACGATCTCCACGAAATCGGCGACGCGTCCCGTGGGCGTGACGCAGTAGCGCACGAACACCGCGCGGCCCACATCGCCGTGCAGCGCGCCGGCAGAGACAGCGTGCGACCGGTCCACGATCTCGGCGCGCGGATCCAGCGTGAAGGCCAGCTCGCGCCGGCCGTTGTGGATCACGACCGTGTGGCGGTCGGAATCCACCTGCGTGAGTTGTCCCTCCACCCACGTCCACTGCATGGGCTCGTCGGGCTCATCGGCCGCGGCGCCGCCCAGCGCCAGCAGGGAGACGACGGCGATCCACGGCAACGACAGCATGACGACGACTCCCAGGCACTGGCCGACGGCCGACAGCGGCGCGTCGTGGCTCAACCGTATATGACGCCGCATGACGCCGAACTGTCGGGGCGGTGACATCGCTGTCAGCCCTTCCTGTCACACCTGTCATCTTGCGGACACGACGATGCAACCCGCGCCGACGTCTTACGAGATGACGGCGCGCAATCGTGACGCGCCGAGGAGAGAACCAGAGATGACCCCAACGCACACGTCGAGTCCCGCCCGGCCGGTTCGCATCGCGGCCATCGCGCTGGCGGCGGCCCTGTTCGGGGCCGGTGTCTCCGGTGTCGTGGCGACGCTGTCGGCCACGGCGCCGTCGTCCGCCCCGGCGCCGGCTGCCGCCGCGCCCAGCCCCGCGACCGTCGCGCTGCCCACACCGGTGGCGTCCTACAGTCCCGTCGTCGACAAGGTCGCGCCCGCCGTCGTGACCATCCGCATCGAGCGTCGCGCCGAAGCCACGCCCACCGACATGCCGGCGCCGTTTCGTGAGTTCTTCGGCATCGACCCGCGGCGCCAGCCGCGCGAGCGCCAGGGCGGCCTCGGGTCGGGCGTCGTGATCAAGAACGACGGCCTGATCCTCACCAACCACCACGTGATCGACAAGGCCGAGACCATTCGCGTCGATCTGGCCGACGGCCGCACGTTCCCGGCCACGTTGGTGGGCGCCGATCAGCCGAGCGATCTCGCGCTGCTGCGCATCAAGGCCGCGGACCTGCCCACGGTGCCCTTCGGCGATTCCGATCGCGTGAAGGTCGGCGACGTCGTGCTGGCGCTCGGCAATCCGCTCGGCGTGGGCCAGACGGTGACGATGGGCATCGTCAGCGCCAAGGGCCGCGCCACCGGCATCAGCGACGGCTCGTACGAGGACTTCCTGCAGACCGACGCGCCGATCAACCAGGGCAACTCGGGCGGCGCGCTGGTCAACCTGCACGGCGAGCTCGTCGGCATCAACGCACAGATCATGTCGCCGTCGGGCGGCAACATCGGCCTCGGCTTCGCGATCCCCTCGTCGATGGCCAAGGCGGTGAGCGATCAGCTCGCGGCCTCGGGCACGGTGCGTCGCAGCATGCTCGGCGTCACGGTGCAAGGCATCTCGCCCGAGCTGGCGTCGAGTCTCGGCCTCAGCGAGTCGCACGGCGCGCTCATCAGCGGCGTCGAGCCCGGCAGCCCCGCAGCCAAGGCCGGCGTGAAGCAGGGCGACGTGGTCACCGCCATCAACGGGGCGGTGGTCAATGACGCCAACACGCTGCGCAACCGCATCGCCGGCACGGCGCCCGGCACCGGCGTGACCCTCGACGTGCTGCGCGACGGCAGGAAGCAGACCCTGACGGCGACGCTGGTCGAACGGGAGAGCCAGCGCGCGGACGCGCGGCCGGCCTCGGGCGACGACGATCACAGCGAAGCGGGCGTCGGCATGACCGTCGCGCCTGTCACGCCACGGATCGCGCAGGAACTCGAGCTGCCGCGCGGCGCCGAGGGCCTGGTGATCACCGATGTCGACCCGTCGGGCCTCGCGGCGTCCGCGGGCCTGCGCCCCGGCGACCTCATCAAGACGGTGAACGGCACGGCCGTCGACTCCGTGTCCGAGCTGCGCTCGGCGCTGCGCGCGCGCAGCGATCGTCCGGCGCTGGTGCTCGTGTCGCGACAGGGCGCCGACGCGTTCGTGGCACTGCCGCACGCGTCGTAGCGACCGGCCTCAGCACATCCAGGAGACGCGGCCGATGGCCACCCTCGACCATCTGGCCGCGCCGCCGTACCGGGCAGGCGCGGCGCCTCGCGCGCGGCGCCTGCTCATCCTGTTGTTGGTGGTCGTGGCACCCGCGTGTGCGGGGGTGACGCCACGCATCGCCGCGTCGCCCGCCAGGCCGGAGTCGACGGTCACGGTGCCGCTGCACGGCGCCGACTTCCACATCCATCTCGCCAGTGCGGCCCCGACCTCGCCGGCGCTGGTGCTCTACGCCAGCGGCGACGGCGGCTGGTTCGGCACGGCCATCGACATGTGGCGGCTGCTGTCGCACGACGGCGTCATCGCCGCGGGGTTCAGCGCGCGGGCCTTCCTGAAACTCGACCGGCCGCACGGCCAGCCACTCGATCCCGCGCGGCTCGCCGGCGAGTATCGCGACGTGGTCACGCGGCTGCGCGACGTCCTTCGCCTGCCGGCCGATGCGCCGGTGATCCTGGCCGGATGGTCACGGGGCGCCGCGTTCTCGGTGCTGGCGGCCGCGGAACGGCAGACGGTGCCGGCGCTGGCGGGCGTGATCGCCATCGGCCTCGCCGGCGACGAGGACCTCGCCATCGATGGCCCGGCCGACGAGTCGGACGACGGCGACACCGCCGCGCCGTCCGTCGCGGCGACCGCGCGCGCTTTCGACCCCTACCGGCAGATCACACGCGTGCCCGTGCCCGTCGCCGTGATCCAGGCAACGCACGACGACTACTTTCCGGCGGCGGCAGCACGGGCCCGGTTCGGGCCCGACCGTTCCGATCGCCGGTTCCTCGCGGTCGAGGCGAAGAACCACCGCTTCGCGGGCGGCACCGCCGCCTTCGACGCGGCGCTGCACGAGGCCGTGCAGTGGGTGCTCGCCTCGTACGCGACGTCCCGGAGGACCTCATGACCAGACGGCAACGCTCGATGGCGGCGCTCGCCGCGATGGCCGCCCTTGGCCACGTTGCTGCGCCGGCCGCATCCGCGCAGACCACGGACACGATCACGATTCGCGGCCATCAGATCACATTGCATCTCTATGGCCCGCGCGATGGCCAGCCGGCCATCGTGTCGAGCGGCGACGGCGGCTGGATGCACCTGGCCCCGCACGTCGCCGAGACGCTGGCCGCCCATGGCTGGTTCGTGGTGGGCGTCGACGTGAAGGCATACCTGAGCAGCTTCACGTCGGGCGCGACCACGCTCAGCGCCGCCGACGAGCCGCGCGACTACGGGACGCTGGCGGCCTACGCCATGCGCGGCGGACACGTGAAACCAGTGCTCATCGGCGTATCCGAGGGCGCCGGGCTGTCGGTGCTGGCCGCCACCGATCCCGGCACCCAGGCGCAGATCGCCGGCGTCGTCGGCCTCGGGTTGCCGGATCTGAACGAGCTGGGCTGGCGCTGGCGGGACTCGCTCATCTACGTGACCCACGGCGTGCCCAACGAGCCGACGTTCAGCACCGCGGCCGTGATTGCGCGCGTGGCGCCACTGCCCCTGGCGGCCATCCACTCCACCGAGGACGAGTTCGTGCCCCTCGCCGAGGCGCAACGCGTGATCGATCGCGCCCGTGATCCCAAGCGGCTGTGGGTCGTGTCCGCCGCCGATCATCGCTTCAGCAACAACCTCCCCGAGTTCGACACGCGACTGCTCGAGGCTCTCGCCTGGGTGCGCGGGAACCAGTCATGAGCGAACCGGGGTCGTGGCCGGCGCGCGCCCGCCAGGCGGCGCCGGTGCTCGTCGGGCTGGTGCTCTTCGGCGTGGCGCTGGAAGTCCTGCGCGCGGAACTGCAGGCCGTCACGTGGCATCAGCTCACCACCGTGGTCCTGCAGACGCCGCCTGGCCGGCTCGGCCTGGCCGTGGCCCTGACGGCCGTGAACTACGTCGCGCTGGCCGGCTACGACCTGCTGGCCTTCGCCTACATCGGCCGCGCGTTGTCGCGCCTGCGCATCGCCGCCGCCTCGATGCTCGCCTACGCCATCTCGAACAACGTCGGCTTCGCGATGCTCTCCGGAGCCTCGGTGCGGTATCGCTTCTACACCCGCTGGGGCGTGACGGCGGAGGAGCTGTCGCGCATCGTGGTGTCGTACTCGGTCACGTTCTGGCTGGGCCTGCTCGGACTGGGCGGGCTCAGCCTCGTGCTGAGTCCGCCGCCGGAGATCGCCGGCGTGTCCGGCGGCTGGCTGCAGCCGATCGGCTGGCTGCTGGTGCTGACACCGCCGGCGTACCTCGCCGCCACGATGCTGCGGCGCGAGCCCCTCACGGTGCGCGGCTTCACGCTGCCGATGCCGTCGCCGACGATCGCGGCCGGCCAGGTGATCGTGTCGGCCATCGACTGGGCGCTGGCCGGCGCGGTGCTCTACGCGCTGCTGCCCGATGGCGCGCCGCCGTTCCTGCCGTTCACCGGGGCGTTCCTGGTCGCGATCCTGCTGGGGATGGCCAGCCACGTGCCCGGCGGCGTCGGCGTGTTCGAAGGGCTGATGGTGGTGCTGCTGCGGCCCTGGCTGACGTCGGCTCAGGTGCTGCCCGCGCTGGTGGTCTATCGCGCGGTCTACTACCTGCTGCCGCTCTCGGTGGGTCTGGTCGCGCTCGTCGCCGACGAGCTCTGGCAGCGGCGCCAGCACGTGCGCAGGGCCGGCGCGGCCGTCGGCCGCCTGACCGAGCAGCTCACGCCGCGCGCGCTCGCCGTCTTCGCGTTCCTCGCCGGCTTGGTGCTGCTGCTGTCGAACGCGACGCCCGCCGCCGCCGGTCGTCTGGCGCAGCTGCATCGGCTGCTGCCGCTCGGCGTCATCGAGGCGTCGCATTTCCTGGCCAGCATCGCCGGCGCGTTGCTCCTGCTGCTGTCGCAAGGCCTGGCGCGCCGCCTCGACGCCGCCTACTACCTGACGATGGTCGTCCTGGCCGTGGGCACCGCGACCTCGCTCACGAAAGGCGCCGACTACGAAGAGGCGAGTCTGCTGCTGGCGACGCTGCTGCTGCTCTGGCGGGCGCGTCCCGCCTTCGACCGTCGCGCCGCGTTCTTCGACACCCGCTTCTCGGCGTCGTGGCTCACCGCGCTCGCCGGAGCGGCGATCGCGTCGCTGTGGCTCGGCTTCTTCGCCTTCAAACACGTCGACTACGCCCAGGACCTGTGGTGGCAGTTCGAGCTGAAGGGCGAGGCGTCGCGATTCCTGCGCGCGTCGGTCGGTGTGGCCATCGTGTTCCTGCTGGCGGCGTTCGCGCGGCTCATGCGCCATGCACCGCACGAGGCGCCGGTGCCGATGCCGCGGGACCTCGAGGACGCCGCGGCCATCATCGGCCGCCAGCAGGCCACCACGCCGAACCTGGCCCTGCTGGCCGACAAGGCGTTGCTCTTCAACGAGGCGCGCACCGGCTTCGTGATGTACGGCGTGCAGGGCCGCACCTGGGTGGCGATGGGCGATCCGGTGGGCGACGTCGCCGACCTGCCCGATCTCGTGCGGACGTTCCTCGAGCGCTGCGACGACTACGGCGGCGTGCCGGTGTTCTACGAGGTCGGACCGCAGCACATGCACGTCTACGCCGACGCCGGTCTCACCTTCGCGAAACTCGGTGAAGCCGCGCGCGTCGACCTGGCGGCATTCACCCTCGACGGCAGCGCGGGCTATCGCCACCGCCAATCGGTGCGGCGCCTCGACAAGGAAGGCGCCACGTTCCGCATCGTGCCGCCCACCCAGGTGGCCGCGCTGCTGCCGGTGCTGCGCGATGTCTCCGACGACTGGCTGCGGTCGAAGGCTGCCGCCGAGAAGGGCTTCTCGCTGGGCTTCTTCGACGACGCCTACGTCTCGCGCTTTCCGATCGCCGTCGTCGAGCGGCACGGCCGCATCGAGGCGTTCGCCAACCTGTGGGTCGGCGCCGATCGCGGCGAGATCTCGATCGACCTGATGCGCTACCGCCACGACGCCTTCAATGGCGTGATGCAGGCGCTCTTCGTCGCGATCATGCGCTGGGGCAAGGAGGAAGGCTACCGCTGGTTCGCGCTGGGGATGGCGCCGCTGTCGGGTGTGGAGACCTCGCCGGTGGCGTCGCTGTGGCAGCGGCTGGCCTCGTTCTTCTACGAGCACGGCGAGGCCGTCTACAACTTCCAGGGCCTGCGCGCCTACAAGGCGAAGTTCGACCCGGTGTGGGAGCCGCACTACCTTGCCTATCCGGGCGGCCTGCGCTTGCCGCGGATCATGGCCGACGTCACCGCGCTGGTGGCCGGCGGCTACCGCCAGATCTTCCGGAAGTAGCTCACGCGCCGGTGCTGCCGGCGCGGTCGATCTCCTGGCGCAGCCGCTCGAGGTGCTGCTGCTGCACCACCACCAGCTCGGTGAGGCGGCGGATCTCTTCGTCGCGCAGGGCGTCGACCTTGGCGTGCAGCGCGGTGATCTGCAGCTCCGAGCGCACGTTGACCTCGTAGTCGTTGCGCGCGTCGGAGCGGTCCTTCGCCGACTGCCGGTTCTGGCTCATCATGATGATCGGCGCCTGCAGCGCCGCCAGGCACGACAGGATCAGGTTGAGCAGGATGAACGGGAACGGGTCGAAGGTGAATCCAAGCCCCGAGTCCTGGTTCATCGCCATCCAGCTCACCATGCCGATGAGGAAGAGGCCGATGAACGTCCAGCTGCCGCCGAACTGGGCGACGCGATCGGCGACGCGCTCGCCGAACGTCGACTGCGCGTCGAACGCCAGGTTCGGGTCGCGCGCGGTGGGCCGCTGCTCGAACAGGCTCTGCAGGATGCGCCGCTCGAGCTGACCCAGCCCGCGCAGCCGCTGCTCGAGATCCGCGAAGAGAGGCGGCGGGTCGATCGGCGCCGTGACGCCGGCGGCCGAGGTGGCCGACCGCAACACCCGCACGAACGCCAGCAGCACGGCCGCGCCCACCAGCGCCACCATCACGTGGCCGACCGGTGCATTCGGGGCCGTGACGCCGAGCTGGCGGAAGAGCCAGCCGCCCACGACCCCGCCGAGCCACCCGGTGATGAGGTCGCCGATCAACCCGAAGTCGCGCCGGCTGCGCATGCCCCAGCGCACGAGCCAACCAGCCGCCAGTCCCGTCAACGTCCAGGCAATCCACTGCATCGTGTGCTCCTCGGCAGCCCGCGGGGAACGTGGCCTCCGCCATCATCGCGCGACACGGCGCCCGGCGGGCAAGACATCCACGCCGCCGTCAGCGCGTGCGATAGCATCCGGGGCGGATGGAGGCACGACGATGACGCGGACCGAGCGGTGGGGAATGGTGGGGGCTGGCCTGCTGGCCGTCGTGCTGGTGTGGGCGATGCCGGCGGCGGCGCAGCCGCGCGGCAGCCTGACGATCGAGCGCATCGCCGACATCAAGTACCCGACCAATCCGGCCTGGTCGCCCGACG
>CADEDM010000002.1:0-69244 GCA_902826065.1 uncultured Acidobacteriota bacterium
CGGCACGAGAACGCGCTGCCGCTGCTGATGACGCACGGCTGGCCGGGGTCGATCGTCGAGCTGCTCGAGACCGTGGGCCCGCTGACCGATCCGACGAAACACGGGGGCACTGCGGCCGACGCGTTTCACCTCGTGATTCCGTCGCTGCCGGGCTACGGCTTCTCGAGTGAGCCCACCGAGCGCGGCTGGGACACCCAGCGCATCGCCCGCGCCTGGGCCGAGTTGATGGGGCGCCTCGGCTACACGCGCTACGTCGCACAGGGCGGTGACGTCGGCGCCGACGTCACCGACGCGATGGGCCGCCAGGGCGCCAAGGGCCTGATCGGCATCCACCTCAACCTGCTGACGGGCGCGCTCGGTGTCGCGGACAAGCTGCCGGCGGCCTCGGAGCGGGAACGCGCCGCGCACGCCTCGGTCGTGACGTTCAAGACGAGCGGCTTCGGGTACTTCCTGGAGCAGTCGACGCGTCCACAGACGATCGGCTACTCGCTGCTCGACTCGCCGATCGGTCTCGCCGCCTGGCTGCTCGACCACGACACCGACAGCTACTACAAGATGTCGCGCGCGTTCGTCGAGGGCGCGCCCGTGGGCAACCTGACGCGCGACCACATCCTCGACAACCTCACGCTCTACTGGCTCACCGGCACCGGCACGTCAGCCGCCCGCTGGTACTGGGAGTTCGGGCAGTTCCTCGCCGTGGCCGGCGCGTCGGGCCAGCCGCCCCCTCCGGTGAAGGTGCCCGTCGCCTTCACGACCTTCCCCGGCGAGCTGTGGGCGGCGCCGCGCAGCTGGGTCGAGGCCATCTACCCCGGGGTGGCCTATTTCAACCAGGCCGAGCGTGGGGGCCACTTCGCCGCGTGGGAAGAACCCGCGCTCTTCGCGTCGGAGCTGCGCGCGGCGTTCAGGCCGCTGCGCTAGCGTCGGGGTCACCGCGTCGAGCCTGGCGACGGCCCGACGCGGTGGCGCCTCACTGGCGGCCGATGCGGTCGAGCAGCGAGGGTGGCTGGCTGAAGATGGCCCGCCCCGGCACCAGCAGGGTCACACGGGTACCGTCGCCAGCCCCGCTGTCGATCGTGAGGGTGGCGCCGATGCGGTCCGCCCGCTCGCGCATGCCCTGCAGGCCGAAGTGGCCGGCGATTCCGGTGGCCGCGACGGCCGCGTCCATGCCAGCGCCGTCGTCCACGATCCGCAGCGTGAGATCGCGCCCGTAGGCCAGCGTCACCATCACGCGGCGTCCGCCGGAGTGCGTGCAGGCGTTGCGGATAGCCTCGTAGCCGATGCGGTAGACCTCGTCACGGACCACCGGATGCATCTCGCGGACAGCGCCGGTGACGGTGAGCTCCGCCTGCATCGACTCGCGATCCCGGCATTCGTCGATCGCACGCCGGAACGCCTCCGCCAGGTCGTTCCGCTCGGTCGTCGACGTGCGCAGCGCCAGGACCGCGGCGCGCCCCTCGCGGCTCGCTTGACCCAGCCACGCCGACACCCGCTCCATCGCGCTGCGCATGCCGGCGGGGTCGTCGGTCCGGTCGAGGGCCGTATCCGCCACCATCTTGCTGCCTTGCACCGTCTGCAACAGCGTGTCGTGCAGGTCGCGCGCCATGCGGCTGCGCTCGGCCAGCCGTTCGTCGAAGCGCGCGGTCAGCATGCGGGCCACTTGTCGCACGCGGAACTGATAGCCGCCCCAGATGATCGCCAGACCGGTGAACGCCGCCAGCGCGTGGAACCAGGTGGCCTGATACCAGGCGGGCGCGATGACGAGGTCCAGCACTGCGCCCTCCTCGTTCCAGACGCCGTCGTTGTTGCTGGCGATGACCCGGAAGCGATAGCCGCCAGGCGGGAGGTCGCTGTAGAACGCCTGGCGCCGCGTCCCCGGCTCCTGCCAGTCGGTGTCTCGACCCTCGAGGCGATACCGGAAGCGCACCTTCTGCGGCGCCACGAAGCTCAACGCCACGTAGTCGATCTGCAGATCGCGGGTGACGGGCGGGAGGCGCAGCAGCCCGTCTGCCAGGTGGCGCGTGCGGTTGGCCACGACCTGCTCGATGTGCACAGGGGGCGGCAGGGTATTGCGCCGTCGCCGCGCCGGATCGATCACCTGGAGCATCGAGCCGTTGGCGAACCACAACCGGCCGTCGGTCGCCTGGGCCGAGGATTCGAACGCGGCGCGTCCGATGCGAAGGCCGTCGAGTTCGTCCAGCGTCAGTGGGGACACCTGCGTGGCCGGGTCCTGCAGCCAGCGCTCGAGGTCGGCCCGCGCGATGCGCGTGAGCCCGCAACTCGTGAACAGCCACAGGTCACCGGTGGCGTCGAAGACCATCGTGTTGACCGCGTCGCAGGGCAGCCCGTTCCTGCTGGTCATGGTCACGGGACGCCCACCGACGACAGCCGCGACGCCGAAGTTCGTCGCGGCCAGCACCGAGCCCCCTGGTCGCGGCACGAGCTGGTTGAGGAAGGCGGTGTCAGTGCGGCCGAAAGAGAACGTCTGCAGGTGCCCGTCGCGAGCGTGCACCAGGTCGCCTGCCACCAGGCCGAGCCAGAGCCCGCCGTCGCCGTCTGCGGCAACGCGACGTGGCATCGCGACGTTCGGCAGGACCTGGCGCGCTGTCGTTCCGTCGACCTGCAGCACGACCCGCGGAGGGCCGTTGGCGACGAGCCAGATCCGGCCGTCGGTGGTTTCGGCAATCGACGTGACGAGCCCGATGGGCCGGCCGTCGGACCGCCGGACCATCGTGACGCGGCTGCGGTCGTAGACGCCGATGCCGTCGTCAAGACCCACCCACAGCCGCCCGCCGGAATCTTCGAACAACGACGTCACTTGCGCGCCCGGCAACTCCCGTCCCGACCGCAGGCACGAGATGCGCCCGTCACGGATGCGCGTCAAGCCCCCGTCACCCCCGGACCATACGCTTCCGTCGCGGGTGGCGAGCACCGAGGCGGCCTCCGGAGAGCACAACCCTTCTCTCGTCGATACACTGACGACCGCGCTCTCACTGAGTCGATCGACGCCTTCCGGCGTGGCGACCCAGATGTTGCCCTCGCGGTCCCCGGTGACGTCTGCGACGAAGTCGCTGGAGAGGCCATCGGCGTAGCCGAAGTGGTCGACGGCGTCGCCCCTGATCCGATACAGGCCGCGATCGGTCGTGCCGACCCACAACGAGTCGTCCCGGTCGACGTACAGGGCACTGATGGCGATGGAGCTGAAGTCGAGCAGGGACGTCCGCACGGCCTCGAGGCGTCCGTCGACCATTCGCTGCAGCCCCAGATCGGGGCCCGCCTTGGCGGTGCCCACCCACAGCGTGCCGTCAGATCCTTCGGCGAGCGCCGTGATGCCGCCGATGCCCCCGTTGTTCTCGAGGCCGGCCGGCCGGTAGGCGGTGAACGAGTTGTTCGACCAGCGCACGAGCGCGGTGTCGCCGCCAATCCATACGGTGCCGCGGCGGTCTTCGAGCATCGCCTGGAGGGCGCCCAACGGCGGCATGCCGTCGGCGGTTCCGAGGCAGCGCGGCTCGGGTTCCTTCCATTGGCACAGCACGGTCCCGGCGCTGTCGGGGAAGCGCCGGCCGAACCAGAGCGTGCCGTGTCGGTCCTCCAGCATCCTGGCGACGCCACCGGACCCGGTGGCGTGGTTGGTGACGTGATTGCCCTTCACGCGACTCATCCCGCCGAGCGTGGCGACCCACAGACTGCCGTCGCGTGCCGCCAGCAGTTGCATCACTTCAGCCGTCGGCAGCTCCACGTCCTCGCCGGCGGTCCAGGGCACGAACCGCACGCCATCGAACCGCAGCAGGCCCGAGTCGGTGCCCACCCAGAGGTAGCCGTCCGCTGTCTGGACGAACGTGTAGGGACTGCCTCGGAAGAACCCGTCTCGAGCGCGCCAGGCGGCGTGCGCATACTGCGAGATCGATCGCGACGGGTCGAGCGCCCAGGCGTGCACCGGCAGGACGCACGACAGCGCGAGGGCGATCGACAGCGTTCTCAGCAGGTGCGGGGCAGGCACGCCGCCACACTACACCGGCCAGCCTGGATCCCACCCCGGGATTGCCGCGGGTCGCGTGCTGTAGTTTTCTGCAGGGCGCGAGCCGATCGTCGCGCTGAGTGCCCTCGCGGACGACCGGGTGATCCTCCGCGTTCATGATGCGGATCGGCGCAAGCGGGGCCGACGCGTCCCGTTCAATGCGTGGTCAGGGCCCGCACGCCGAGCCGTGTCGCCATCGTCACGAGATCGGGCAGCGAGTAGGCACTCATCTTGCGCATCACCTGTCCGCGATGCGCCTTCACCGTGATCTCGCTGATGCCCAGCTCGCCGGCGACCTGCTTGTTCAACAGGCCCGACACCACCAGCGCCATGACCTCGCGTTCACGGCGGGTCAGCGACGCCAGGCGCGCACGCAGCACGTCGAGCTCGGACGTCTCCTTCAGGACCATGCGGCTGCGCTCGAGGCCGGTGCGAATCGACGCGATCAGCTCGTCGCCGGCCGCGGGCTTGACGAAGAAGTCGAGCGCGCCGGCCTTCATCGCCTGCACCGACGTGGCGACGTCGCGGCACGCCGTGTTGAAGATGACGGGGAGTTCGCCGTGTGCCGCGAGCTGGCGCTGCAATTCGAGGCCGTCGATCTCCGGCATCTCGACGTCGAGCACCACACAGGCGGGGCCGGCCGGCTGTGACCGCGCGAGAAAGCTGACGGCTGACGCGTATGTCTCGACGCGCCACCCTTCGGCCTCCGCCAGGCTGCGCAGGGCCTCGCGTTGCCTGTGGTCGGCGTCGACGACGAAGACCACAGGACTCGCGGCCGGCAGAGACCGTTCGCCCTTGAGCGACGGCGGTGTGTGCCCACCGGACGGAATCGGGCGGACCGTGGATGGCGCATAGGTTTCAGTATTCATGCGCACACCCTACCGGGGGCGTGCGCCGCGACACATACCCGAAACTGTGGACGTCGACCTGTGATTTTCGACAGGGCGGAGGCTCGTCGTCCGGCTCATCCTTACGCACGACCTCGCTGCCGGGGCCCCGACGAAGGTGCAATGGACGGATCGCCTTGAAGGGCGCATCGTGGCTGGTGCCATGGACCTCCTCATCGAGATCGTCGGCTGGCTGGGCGCGTCCGCCGTGTTGTCGTCGTACGCGCTGTTGAGCGCGCGCCGGATGAGCAGCCAATCGAGCGCATATCAACTGCTCAACGTCGTGGGTGCCGTCGGACTGCTGCTCAACGCCGCCTGGAACGGCGCGGTGCCGTCCGCCGCCGTCAACGTGCTCTGGCTGGGAATCGGCGTCCACGCCCTGTGGCGCGATGCACGCGGGATCGCGTAGGCCTGGCGGCACTGCGCGGATCAGATGTTCACGAGCAGCGACGATAGCTGGGCGGCGCTGGCCCTGGGAAGCACGTCATCGCACGGGGTGGGAACGAGGGAGTTCTCCAATGCGTTCACTCCGGCTGGCCGGCGCTACGGAGCGGAAGCGTGACGGCGAAGGTCGTGGCCCCTGGCGCGCTGCGCTCGAGCACCAACGTGCCCCCGTGCGCTTCGGCGACCCAGCGGGCGATCGGCAAGCCGAGTCCGGCGCCCTGGGAGTCTCCAAAGCGCGCGAACCGTTCGAAGATCCGATCGTGGTGTTCGGCGGCAATGCCATCGCCGTCGTTGGTGACGCGCAGCAGGGCGACGTCGGACGTCCGCTCCAGCCGAGCGACCACCTGGCCACCGGTGGCGGCGTGCCGGATGGCATTGTCGAGAAGGTTGCTCACCATGCGGTGCAGGAGCGCGCTGTCGCCGGCAAGGCCGACCTCGTCGGCGCCGGATGTGACGACCGACACGGCTCGCTGCTCGGCGAGCACGCGGAGCGAACGCGCGGACTCCGCGAGGAGATCGTCGAGGTTCAGGAACTCCGGGCGCAGCGGGACACCGCGGGCTTCGGCGCGCGACAGCAGGAACATCGCATCGACGAGGCGTGAGAGGCGGTGGGCCTGCTCGCCGATGATGCCGAGTGACTCGCGATACTCCTCGTTGGTTCGGACATCCTGCGACAGCGTGACCTGGGTGGCCGTGCGCACCACGGAGACCGGCGTGCGGAGCTCGTGCGACGCGTCGGCCATGAACTGGCGCTGGAAGTTGAGCGCCGCCGCCAGGCGTTCCAGGAGTTCATTGAAGGACGTCGCCAGGTCCCCCAGTTCGTCGTTGACGGGTGGAGCGCTCAGGCGCTCGGTCGGGTTGCGCTCGTTGATGCCGCGGGCCTGGACGGCCATGCGCGTCAGCGGGCGAAGTGTTTGACGGGCGATGAACCAGCCCCCGACGGCCGCCACCAGCAGCGCGACCAGGATTCCGAGGGCGGTGGCACGGACCGTCTCCGCGTGTTGCGCCTGCAGCGCGCCCAACGGTGCGATGACCGCCGCGACATACGCGTGTCCCGCGTGCTCGACGAAATCGCTGAGGATGCGGGCGTCGTCGCCCGAGGGCAGCGTCACCGTGTGATTGACGGCCGTGGCGCCGAATGACGGGACCGACTCGGCGGGCATGGGCAGGCCCCACACCCTGAGGATCGTCCCGTTCGCGCGTCTGAGCACCATCGTGCGATCGGGAACGACGACCTCGATACTGGCCTCTGCCGCGGCAGCCTCGAGCGACAGACCTTCACTGAACTCGTTGCGCATCACCCCCTGCAGGGTCGCCATCGAGCGCACCAGGTCGTCGTCGAGCCGGTTCATGGCCAGCTCGAACTGCACGAGCGCACCCACGACGCCGCCCGTCGCGAGGACGGCCACGACGACGCTCGTGTACCACAGCGTCAGGCGGGCGCGAATCGGCAGGGTCATCGCGCCGACAGCGCCGATGCGGGCGCCGTGAACATGTAGCCCTCGCCCCGCCGGGTGGCAATCAACGACGGGCCAGCGGCCGCGTCGATCTTGCGACGCAGCCGTTGAATCATGACGTCGATCGTGTTCGACATCGCCTCGAAGGGGGAGTCCCACACGTGCTCTGCGATCGCTGCGCGACCGACCACCTCTCCGGCGTGCAGCACGAGGAACTCGAGCAGCGCGAACTCCCGCGACGTCAGCCGCAGCGCCTGGCCGTCGCGAAGGACCTGCCGTGCCCGCAGGTCGACGTGCAGGCCCCCGGCGGCCACCGTCGCCGGCGTCAGGGGCAACCGTCCCCGTCGGATCAGCGCCCGCAGGCGCGCCAAGAGCTCGCCGAAATCGAACGGCTTGGTCAGGTAGTCATCGGCCCCGCTGTCGAGACCGGAGATACGCGACTCGACGGCATCCCGGGCGGTCAGCATCAGGATCGGAACATGCGCGCCGCTCTGCCGAATCTCGCGACAGACCTCGAACCCGTCGGGTCCGGGCATCGTGACGTCCAGCACGATGGCGTCGTAGTCGGTGAGCGAGGCCTGATACAGCGCATCATGGCCGTTCCTCACCACGTCCACCGCGTACGCCTGCTCGCGAAGTCCCTTCGAGAGCAGTTGGGCGGCCCGAATCTCATCCTCAGCCAGCAGTATCCGCATCGATCCCTCGGGCTCCGTCCATCGTAGTGGATTGAACTGGCCCTATGCGTCACCCGTGACGTAACCCGCGAACTCGCCGACACTCCACGCACTCAGCAGCAGCAGCGTCACCGGGGCGGCCACGACGAAATCCAGGAGCATCGAGGCCGTCGGCCAGGGCCGGCGCGCCTGCCGAGAGAACAGGAGCAGCGGCAGGAGCGGCGTGCCTGCGGCGAAGCCGATCCGCCTGGCCAGGCTGACTTCGACGGTCCGCGTGTAGGCGAACAGGCGCCCCCACGCGAAACGCTCCGCGAGCAGGCGCGGCAGGGTCAGCCCATCGCGCACCTGGTTGACGACCGGTTGATCGGACAGGTAGAGGCGCTCGCCGGCACGCGACAGCGCCCAGTGCACGGTCGTCTCGTGATACTGCTCGAGCCACAGGCTGGTGGTGAGGTCGAGGGCCGCCCGCTTGTAGCAGACGTTCACGTCAGAGAGATAGGTGCGAAGCCCGGGCTCGAAGGGCCGCCCATACCGAAGAAAGTCGCAGTAGTAGACGGCCCGGTTGAGCAGCGCGTGCTGACCGTTGTCGACCGCGCCGCCGATGACGGCATACGGCAGCCGCTCGTGCTGCTCGACGAGATGCGTCGACCAATCGGGCCGAGGCACGCCTCGGTCTTCGACGAGGGCGATGAGCGCGCCCGTCGCCCGGGCCAGGCCGGCACTCCGGCGGCGATCGATCAGCTCGTGCTGGCCGGCGTTCGTGTCGGCTGGCCGCCGCGTGCGGACGGCACCCATCGGCAGGAACACCACGCCGGGAAAGTCGTGGGCCAGCCGAGGGATGCCCGTGACCGTCTCGTCATAGGGCACGATGACCTCGGCGGGCGCCGTTGGACGCTGCGTCGTCAGGGCGTCCAGCGTCCGCCGAAGGGCCGCGCCGCCATCCACGACGGTGACAACGACCGACAGCACTACGCCGACCCGAGACGATGGCGTGCGACCGCTCGCAACTCGTCGGACGGCGATTGGAATCGCGGGTGTCGGGCAGCCGCACCGACGGTCGCGGTGCCGCGCGAGCCTGACAGAGGCGGGGGGCTGGATTCCCCCGCAGTGGGCCGATCAGCGTCTCCGGGGCGCAGGGTGAACACCGCGCCAGAGCCTAGCGAGTGGTGAATGAACGGCTGATGACAGCGCCGCGGGACGACCGGCTGGCTCCGGCGTCCTCAGACCAGGCATGACGCGTGGTCGTGCCGCGTCTCGCGTCCGTGCGTCATCGGCCGTTCATCAGACGCGCGCGATCATGCGAGGCGATGCGCGTGGTGTGGAGTCTCGTCGCCGTCACCTGCTGGAGCACGGCCTGCGCGTCCACCGGCACGACGGCCGTGACCGACACGGCCGAGAATCTGCGAGCGCGGATCGGCGTGGACAATCGCATCGGGGCCACGGGCCCAGCGCCAGCAGCCGTCGGTGTGACGCTGAGCGACGGCTTGTCTCGCGACGAAGCGGTGGCGCTTGCGCTCTGGAACAACCCGGGCTTTCAGGCGGCGACTCAGCAACTGGGATTCGCACGCGCGGATCTCGTCGAGGCCGGCCTGCTGACGAATCCGACCTTGGCGCTGCTCTTTCCGGTCGGCCCCAAGCAACTGGAGGCAACGCTGCGATGGCCGGTCGAAGTGCTGTGGGAGCGGCCACGGCGGGTGGCCGCCGCACGCATCGCGCTGGCCGTCGTCGCGCAGAACCTCGTGCAGAGTGGCCTCGACCTCGCGCTGGCCGTGCGGATTGGCTTCGTCGATCTGACCCTCGTCAGCGATCGCCTCGTGCTGGCGCGTGAATCGGCCGCGGCGCTGGGGCGAATCTCGTCACTGAGCGAGACGCGTCTGCGCGCCGGTGATGTGGCCGAACTGGACGCCCGCGCAGCGCGCGTCGATGCGACCCGCAGTGCCCAGGACGCCGACCGGCTGATGCAGGACGTCGTCGTTGCGAGAGAGCGCCTGCGCCTGCTGATCGGGCTTGCTGCCGACGACCCTGCCGTGTCGACCCTCGAGCGGACGGCGGCCCCGTCGCCCTCGTGCGGTCCCGACGGCACCCTGCTCGAACGCGGCCTGGCGGCGCGTCCCGATGTCCGAGCCGCAGAGCTCGCGATCGAGGGTGCCGCGGCCCGCCTGGGATGGGAGCGACGGCGCATTCTGCAGTTGACCGCCGTCCTCGACGCCAACGGCCAGGGCACGCAGGGCTTCGAGAGCGGGCCGGGCGTCGACGCCGTGCTCCCGCTCTTCAACCGCAACCAGGGAGGGCGGCTGCGCGGCGAGACCGAGCTGCTGCGCGCGTCGGCCGCGTACGTCGCGGTGCAGCGCCAGGTGGCATTCGACGTGCGCGAGGCCGCCGCGCAGCTGGCTCAAGCGACGCAATCGAACGCGGTGTGGGCCCGTGACATCGTCGCCCCGCTGGAGGCGAACCTTGCCGATGCCGAGGCGTCCTATGTCGCCGGAGACACCTCGTATCTCTTCGTGCTCGAGAACACCCGCCGGCTCATCGACGCGCGGGTCCGGGCGCGTGAGATCCAGGCGGATGCCGAGCGGGCGACCGCGAGGCTGGAGCGAGCCGTCGGGACGAACTGCCGAGGGAGTGTGCCGTGATGCGCCGAAGATTGACTGCCTGTCTGGTCGGCCTGCTCCTGACGAGTTGCAGCAGCTCGACACCCGCCCCGTCTTCGGCGGCTCCGGCGGCCAAGGTGTCTGCGGCCGTTCCCGAGTCTGCCCTGGCGACCGTGGTTCTTTCAGAAGAGGCTCAGCGCCGGCTCGACATCCAGACCGCTCCGGTCGAGCGGCGGACCGTCGCGAGCCACCGCACGCTGGGAGGCGACGTCGTCCCCGAGGGCGGGGCGGTGACGACCGTGACGGCGCCCTTTGCAGGAACGATTGCGACGGACGCGCCGCCGCCGCGAGTCGGCGCCGAGGTCGGCGCCGGAGGGACGGTGCTGGCGCTGACCCCTTTTGCGCCGGCTGATCGGGACGTCCGCATCGAAGCGGAGCGCGCAGTGGCCGAAGCGGCCGGACGCCACGAGATGACGCAAAAGCGGGTGGCACGTGCGACGCAACTCGTCGCCGACGGCTCTGGAAGCCGTCGCGCCGTCGAAGAGGCCGAAGCGGAGCTGGTCGTGGCAGGGGCGGCGCTCCAGGCGGCGCGCGACCGCCTGACGCTTGCGGCCAGTGGCGTCACGGCGTCCGGCGCCGTCGTCCTGTCGGCCCCGCATGCGTCCATCCTGCGCGCCTTGTACGCCGTGCCCGGCCAGGTCGTCGCTGCCGGCACGCCGTTGTTCGATCTGGTGCGCCTCGACACGGTCTGGCTTCGGGTGCCGGTCTACGCCGGCGACCTCGCCGCGCTGGATGGGCGTGCCGCTGTCGATGTCTGGCCGCTCGGCGCCACCGTGCGCGACACGCCCGTGGCGTCGGCCAACCCGGTCACGGCACCGCCGGTCGCGGACCCGGTGACCGCGGGTGTCGATCTCTTCTACCGCATCTCCAATGCCGGCCGGTCGCTTCGCCCGGGTCAGCGTGTCAGCGTGCGCGTGCCGTTGCGGGCGCATGGAGAGCACCTGGTCGTGCCGGTGGCCGCGATCCTGATGGACGCGATGGGCGGCACCTGGGTCTACGAAGCCAGGCCCGGCGGACAGTTCGTCCGCCAACGTGTCGCCGTCCTCGAGCACGCTGACGAGTTCGCACTGCTGCAGCAGGGGCCGCCGATCGGCACGCGCGTCGTGACCGTGGGCGCCGCCGAGCTGTTTGGCACTGAGTTCGGTGTCGGGAAGTAGACGAGGCGGCCCCCACGCATGCGTACGTTGATCGATACCGCCTTGCGCCTGCGCGTGCCCGTCGTGGCCCTCGCCATCGTGCTGATGGTCGTGGGGATCCGTGCCGCCGCGAACGCGCCGTTCGACGTGTTCCCGGAGTTCGCCCCGCCGCTCGTCGAAATCCAGACGGAGGCCCCCGGCGTGTCCAGCGCCGACGTCGAGGCGCTCGTCAGCGTGCCGTTGGAAGCGGCCATGAACGGCGTGCCGCGACTGGACGTGCTGCGCTCCAAGTCGGTCCTCGGCCTGTCGTCAGTCGTCATGATCTTCGAGCCAGGCACCGACCGCATCGTCGCGCGCCAGCTCGTGCAGGAGCGTCTGGCTCGTGTCGCGCCGACGCTGCCGGTGGCGGCCCGCCCCCCGGTGATCCTCGCTCCGCTGTCGTCCCTCAGCCGTGTGATGAAGGTGGGCGTGTCGTCGTCGACCCTGTCGCAGGTCGAGCTGTCGACCCTGGCACGGTGGACGGTGCGGCCGCGCCTCATGGCCATCCCTGGCGTGGCCAACGTCGCGATCTGGGGCCAACGCGACCGGCAGCTGCAGGTGCTCGTTGACCCCGACCGGCTTCGCGCCAGCGGTGTCACCCTGCAGGAGGTGGTGACCTCAACTCGAGACGCCGTGTCGGTCACGGCCGGCGGATTTCTCGAGGGGCCCAACCAGCGCCTGGCGGTCTCCCATGCCCCTCTGGTGCGAACCGCCCACGACCTCGGGCTGATGGCGCTGTCGCCGCGGCCGGCGTTGCCTGGCGCCCCGCCGACGACGTCTGCGGTGCGGCGTCTTCGCGACGTCGCGGATGTCGTGGAGGGCTACCCGCCGCCGATTGGTGATGGCGTCATCAACGGCGGGCCCGGTCTGCTGCTGATCGTCGAGAAGCAGCCAGACGGGAACACCCTGCAGGTGACACGGGACGTCGAGGCGGCGCTGCGGGCCCTGGCGCCGGCCCTCCCAGGCGTCGACGTGGACTCGACGATCTTCCGGCCGGCGACGTTCATCGAGATGTCGCTCGCCAACCTGAATACCGCGCTCCTGATCGGCTGCGTCCTGGTCGTGGTCGTCCTCGCGATCTTCTTGTGGGACTGGCGCACCGCGGTGATCAGCCTCACCGCCATTCCGCTGTCGCTGGTGGCAGCGGCGGTCGTGCTCAGCCGCCTGGGCGGCACGCTGGACACCATGGTCATCGCCGGGCTGATCATCGCGCTCGGCGAAGTGGTGGACGACGCCATCATCGACGTCGAGAACATCGTCCGGCGGCTGCGGTTGAACCGGGGGAGTGACACGCCGCGATCGGCCTTCCTGGTCGTGCTCGATGCGTCACTCGAAGTGCGAAGCGCGGTGGTCTACGGCAGCCTGATCGTCGTCCTGGTGTTCTTGCCCGTGTTCTTCCTCGACGGCCTTGCCGGCTCGTTCTTCCGGCCGCTGGCGTTGGCCTACGTGCTGGCCATCGCCGCGTCCCTGCTGGTGGCGTTGATCGTGACGCCGGCACTCGCGCTGCTGATGCTGCCGGCATCGACCCACGCGCACGAGGCGCCGTTCGTCTCGGCACTGAAGCGTTGGTACCGGCGCTGGCTGCCCGGGTTGATTGCCGCCCCCAAGCGCGCCCTGGGCGTGATCGGGGTCATGCTCGCCGTCACTGCGGCCGCCTTTCCGTTCCTGGGCGAAGAGTTTCTGCCGCATTTCAAGGAGTACGACTTCCTGATGCACTGGGTGGAGAAACCCGGGACATCGCTCGATGCGATGCGGCGCATCACGCTGCGCGCCAGCGACGAACTGCGCGCCATCCCTGGCGTCAAGAACTTCGGGGCCCATATCGGGCGGGCGGAGGTCGCCGACGAAGTGGTTGGCATCAACTTCACCGAGCTGTGGATCAGCCTCGATCCAAACGTCGAGTACGACGAGACCGTCGCGACGGTGCAGGCCGTGGTGGATGGATACCCGGGCTTGCAGCGCGACCTGCTGACCTACCTCCGCGAGCGCATCAAGGAGGTCCTGACCGGAGCGAGCGCGACCATCGTGGTCCGCATCTTCGGACCCGACCTCGACGGGTTGCAGCGCAAGGCGGCGGAAGTGGGCAAGGTCGTCGGAAGCGTCAATGGTGCCGTGGACGTCAAGGTGCAGGCGCTGACCCTCGTGCCGCAGGTCGAGGTGGCGTACGACGCCGCCCGCGCACAAACCGTCGGGCTGGGGCCGTCGGTGGTCCGCGAGACGGTGGCGACGATGCTGCGCGGGACGAAGGTGGGTGAGGTCTTCGATGCGCAGCAGGTCTTCGACGTCACGGTGTGGGGAACACCGGAGGTGCGTCGTGACGTCTCCACGCTCCGACGGCTGCCCATCGAACTGCCGGCCGGCGGCTACGCGCCGCTGTCGTCGGTGGCCGACGTGCGCATCGTGCCGACGCCGAACGAGATCACGCGCGAAGGCGGCTCGCGACGCATCGACGTGACGTGCAACGTGCGCGGCCGCGACCTCGGCGCCGTCGCGCGCGACATCCAGGCGGCTCTCGCGGCGGTGTCGTTCGACGCCGGCTATCACCCGGAGATCCTTGGCGAATACGCCGCGCGTGCCGCCTCGCAGCGGCGACTCGTGGCGCTGGGCGCGGTGTCGATGTTGTGCATCCTGCTGGTGCTTCACGTCGACTTCGGATCGGCGCGGATGGTGGCGCTGGTGGCGCTGACGATACCGTTCGCCCTGATCGGCGGGGTGGCGAGTGTGTTCCTGACAGGTGGTGTCCTCTCGCTGGGCTCGCTCGTCGGGTTCGTCACCGTGCTGGGTATCGCGGCGAGAAACGGCATCATGCTCATCAGCCACTACCGGCATCTCGAGCGCGAGGAAGGCGTCGCGTTTGGTCCGGCACTGGTGATGCGAGGCGCCGAGGAACGGTTGGCTCCGATCCTCATGACCGCGCTCGTGACCGCCCTGGCCCTGGTGCCCATCGTGGTGGGCGGCGACCGGTCCGGTCATGAGATCGAGCATCCGATGGCGGTCGTGATCCTGGGCGGACTCGTCACGTCCACGATCCTGAACGTGCTGCTCCTCCCCGCGATCTACTTGCGCTACGGCCGCGAGCAGGATCCCTGTCAGGCGATCGGTCAAGGGGACGCCCCTTCAGCGCGCACCAGGTAGCGCCTTCCACGCGCACGCGTCGGGTCGCGGTAGGATGGCTGCAGGTTCCGCAGATGCCTGTTCGCCCTTGCCCGCTGTGTCAACGGCAATCGCCGCGGTGGCTCGAACGGGCCAGCGCGGAGGCGCCCGTGAACTACTACCGCTGTGACGGGTGTGGCTGCGTGTTCGCCATCGACAAGCAGGATGCTGACGGGCCTGCCAACATCGTGACGCCGAGCCAGCCGCAGACGCGCTGGGACGGCTGAGGCTGTCGAGCGAGTCGCTCCGCGCGCACTCGCAGCCAACCGATCGGTCGCGCCTGCGCCATTGGCGTGCCCGGTTCGGCGCGGTATCGTAGAGCCTTCGTGTCCGCCACGTCCCCTTCCACCGAGCCATCCCTCACCGTCGCTGACCCGCCCGCACGCCTGCGCACGCCGCGCCTTCCCCCGGTTGCGCTGGCTGGATTCATCGCGGCGTTCGTCGCCATCCTGCTGATGGCGCTGCTGTCCTACCGCTCCCTCCGGGAGACAGCGGAGCTGCGTGCCCGGGTCACTCATGGCATCGACGTCGTCGATGCCCTGCAGACGTTGCTCGCGACCATCGTGGACGCCGAGACGGGCCAGCGCGGCTACCTCATCACCGGGGACGACAGCTACCTCGCCCCCTACACCGAAGCCCAGGCACGGCTGGGCGCCGCCCTGGCCGCGGTGCGGGGAGTGACCACCGGCGATCCCCGCTACGCCGCCGTGGTGGGCTCGGTGTCGGACGCAGCAGCGGCACGTCTCGAGATTCTCGAGCGCACCATCGAACTTCGCCGGACGGGGCAACAGGACGCGGCGGTGGCGCTCGTGCGGTCCGGTCGCGGCAAGTCCCTGATGGACCGGATTCGAGGCGAGGTCTCCGCGACACTCGACACCGAGCGCACCGCCCTCCGGGCGATGCAGGCCGAACGGGACGAGGCCGCGACGCGGTCGCTGCAGATCACGCTGCTCGGCGCCGCCGTGCTCGTGATGCTCACCGGTTTCGCCGCCGCCTACACCTCGCGGGCTCACCGCCACCGTGACACCGAGGCGTGGCTTCGGACGGCGCACGGGGCGTTGGGCGACGCGCTGCGCGGCGAACTCCGCACCGGCGTGCTCGGTGAACGGGTCCTGCGCTTTCTCGCCCGAGCCTTGAACGCGCCGGTCGGCGCATTCTACGTGACGGACGACAGCCGGATCGGGCTGCGGCGCGTCGCCACCTACGGACTGCTCGACGCGCCGGACGACGGTGTTGCTGCCGACTCACCGGCGGTGCCCGCACAGGCCGTTCGCGAGCGCCGCACCCTCATGTTCGACGAGGTGCCGGCCGATCACCTGCCGGTCCGATCGGCCCTGGGCCAGAGCCAGCCGCGCGCCATCGTCGTGATGCCGGCGGTGGTTGGTGAGGAGTGCTTCGGCGTCGTCGAAGTGGGACTGTTCGAGCCGCTGTTGCGCCATGAACGGGAATTCCTCGACCGCGTGTCCGAGACCGTGGCCATCGCCATCCGCACGGCCGGCGACCGCACGCGCCTCGAGGACCTCCTCGGGGAGACACAGCGGCAATCGGAAGAGCTGCAGGCGCAACAGGAGGAACTGCGCGTCAGCAACGAGGAGCTCGAAGAACAGAGCCGCGCTCTTCGCGAATCGCAGGCGCGCATGGAGACGCAGCAGGCCGAGCTGGAACAGATCAACACGCATCTCGAGGAGCAGGCCGAGGAACTCCGCCTGCAGAGCGAGGCCCTCACGCACGCACAGGCGTCTCTGACCGACCGCGCCGCCGATCTCGAGCGCGCCAATCAGTACAAGAGCGAGTTCCTGGCGAACATGAGCCACGAACTGCGGACGCCCCTCAATTCGACGCTGATCCTGGCGAAGCTGCTGGCCGACAACAAGGAACGCACGCTGACGGCCGAGCAGGTGCGCTACGCGGAGACGATCTCATCCGCCGGCAACGATCTGCTCACGCTCATCAACGACATCCTCGACCTGGCCAAGGTCGAGGCCGGGAAGATCGATCTGACGATCGAGCCCGTGCCGCTGGCGTCCACCGTCGAAGGCCTGGTCCGCACCTTCGAGCCCATCACCGGCGACAAGGGCCTGTCACTCGCGGTGGTGGTGGAACCCGGCGCGCCGGAACACATCGAGACCGATGCCCAACGTCTGGGGCAGATCCTCAAGAACCTGCTCTCCAACGCCGTGAAGTTCACTCACGAGGGCGGCATCACCATCGACGTGCGCCGCCACGACGACGGCGTGGCGATTGCCGTTCGCGATACCGGCATCGGCATTCACGCCGATCAGCAGGACGTCATCTTCGAGGCGTTCCGCCAGGCCGACGGCAGCACGCATCGCAAGTACGGAGGCACCGGCCTGGGCCTGTCCATTTCGCGGGACCTGGCGCGCCTGCTGGGCGGCGATCTCCGGGTCGCGAGCACGCCGGGGAAGGGCAGTATCTTCACGCTGACGCTGCCCGTCGTCCGGCCGGCGGATGCGTCACGGACCGAGCCGGAACCTGCGCCGTCCGGTGCGGTCCTGGCGTCCGCCGTGACGCCTGCGCCGCCGCCGCCGTCGACCGTCGCTGACGACCGCGACCGCCTCGGGGGCGGTGCCCGGGTGATCCTCATCGTCGAGGACGACGACCGCTTCGCGGCCATCCTCCGTGACCTGGCCCACGAGCACGGCTTCCAGTGCGTGATCGCGCCAACGGCGCGACAGGGCCTGACGCTGGCCGACCAGCTCGTGCCGCACGCGATCCTGCTCGATGTCAACCTGCCGGATCACTCGGGCCTGGGCGTGCTCGACCAGCTGAAGCGCAACCCGCGCACGCGTCACATCCCGGTGCACATGGCCTCGGTCAGCGACTTCTCGCGCGAGGCCCGGGCGCGGGGCGCCGTCGGCTATGCCCTGAAGCCCGTCAAGCGCGAGGAACTGGTCGACGCGTTTGCGCGGCTCGATGCCACGCTGACCCGGGGCGTGCGCCGGCTGCTGATCGTCGAGGATGACCCGACCCAGCGCGCCAGCATGACGCAACTGCTCGGGGGATCGGACGTGCTGGTGACGGCGGTCGACAGCGCCACCGCGGCCCTCGAGCACCTGCGCGCGACGACCTTCGACTGCATGGTCATGGACCTCAATCTTCCGGACCTCAGCGGCTACGAGCTGCTCGACGCGATGGCCGGGCAGGAGCAGGTGTCGTTCCCGCCGGTCATCGTCTACACCGGGCGGTCGCTCAGCCGCGACGACGAGCAGCGGCTGCGGCGCTATTCGCGCTCGATCATCATCAAGGACGCACGCTCGCCGGAACGTCTCCTCGACGAGGTCACGTTGTTCCTGCACCAGGTCGAAGCGTCGCTCCCGCCCGATCGCCAGCGCATGCTGCGAGAGGTCCGCAATCGCGACGACGTCCTCGAGGGCCGGCGCATTCTGATCGTCGAAGACGATGTCCGCAACGTGTTCGCGCTGAACAGCGTGCTCGAGCCTGGCGGCGCGAGGATCGAGATCGCGCGCAACGGGCGGGAGGCGCTGCAACTGCTCGAGCGCACCCAGGTTCGGCCGGAGAGCGCCGTCGACCTCGTGCTGATGGACATCATGATGCCCGAGATGGACGGCTTCACGGCCATGCGCGAGATCCGTCGTCGGCCCGAGTGGAGCCGGCTGCCCATCATCGCGCTCACTGCCAAGGCGATGCGCGACGACCAGGAACGCTGCCTGGCCGCTGGCGCCAACGACTACATCGCCAAACCGCTCGACGTCGACAAGCTGCTGTCGCTGATCAGGGTATGGATGCCGAAGTAGCCCGCCGGGAGCGGCCGTCCGAGTTCGACATCGAGCTGCAGCTGCTGCTCGATGCCATATTTCTCAAGTATCACTACGATTTCCGTGGCTACGCCCGCGCGTCGCTGAAGCGGCGGGTGACGGTCGCGTTGACGCGACTGGGCTGCGCGACGGTGTCGCAGCTCCAGGACCGCGTCCTGCGCGACGCGGCGCTCTTCCAGTCGCTCCTCGATCTGGTCACCGTTCCGGTGAGCGAGATGTTTCGCGACCCGGCGTATTTCCGGGCCATTCGCACCGATCTCGTGCCCGTACTGCGGACCTACCCGTCACTGAAGGTGTGGGTGGCCGGGTGCAGCACCGGCGAGGAGGCCTATTCCCTCGCGATCCTGCTGCGCGAAGAAGGCCTGCTCGATCGCGCCTTGATCTACGCCACCGACATCAATCTCGCCAGCCTGGCGCGCGCCGAAGCCGGTGTCTACGAGGTCGACCGCCTCACGACGTTCACCGACAACCACCGCCAGTCCGGCGCACCGACGTCGTTGTCGGACTACTACACCGCGGCCTATGGACGGGCCGTGTTCGACCGTTCGCTGCGCGCCAACATCGTGTTCTCCGACCACAGCCTGGCGACCGACAGCGTCTTCGCCGAGGTGCAGCTCGTCTCCTGCCGCAACGTGCTCATCTACTTCACCAGCCCGCTGCAGAATCGGGCGCTGGGCCTGTTCAGGGAGGCGCTCGTGCCTGGCGGCTTCCTCGGCCTCGGTGCCAAGGAGACGCTGCGGTTCTCCGCCCACGGTGACGCGTTCAGCGAGCGCCACCGGACCGAGCGCCTCTACCAGAAGCGGATGACGGCATGAGCCGAAGCGGAAGCCACGGCGCCGGCGTCGAGGCCATCGTCGTCGGCGCGTCGGCCGGCGGGATCGACGCGATGTCGATCGTCCTGCCGGCAATCTCCGAGGCCTTTGCCGGCGCCGTGTTCGCCGTGCTGCATCTTCCGCGTGAGCGGCCGAGCCTCCTGGTCGAGATCTTCGCGCCCAAGTGTCGGCTCGCCGTCCGGGAAGCCGAGGACAAGGAACCCATCGACGCGCGCACCATCTACTTCGCGCCGCCCGACTACCACATGCTCGTGGACCGCGGCCCGGCGCTGGCGTTGTCGGCCGATCCCCCGGTGCACTTCTCGCGGCCGTCGATCGACGTCCTGTTCGAGTCTGCCGCCGACGTCTACGGCCCCCGGCTGATGGGCGTCCTGCTGACGGGCGCCAACGAGGACGGCGCGGCCGGTCTCGAGGCGGTGCATCGCGCGGGCGGGGTGACCTGCGTGGAGGATCCGGCGACCGCGGCGGTGCCATTCATGGCCGCGGCCGCGCTGCGGCGCTGGCCGGGTCACCGCGTGCTGAGTCTGCCGGCGCTCGCGGACTGGCTGTCGGCGGTCACGGCCGGCAACCCGGCGTGACACGGAGTGTGAGGTAAGGGATGGCTGAGCGACTGACGTGCCTCCTCGTCGACGACCTCGAGGCCAATCTGATGGCGCTCGCGGCGGTGCTGCGCCGCGACGACATCGACATCGTGACCGCCAGGTCTGGACCGGAGGCCCTGGAGGCCCTGCTCGTCCACGACGTCGCGCTGGCGTTGATCGACGTCCAGATGCCCGAGATGGACGGCTTCGAGCTGGCCGAGTTGATGCGGGGCAGCGAGCGGACGCGGCGCATTCCCATCATCTTCGTGACGGCGGCCAGCCGCGAAGCCTCACGCGCGTTCAAGGGATACAGCGCCGGCGCCGTCGATTTCCTGTACAAGCCGATCGATCCGGTGATCCTGGAGAGCAAGGCAGCGGTGTTCTTCGAGCTGCACCGCCAGCGGCTGGTGCTGGCGGACGAGTTGCGTCAGCGCAACGAGACACTGCGCCTGAACGAGATGTTCACGGCCGTGCTCGGGCATGACCTCAGGAACCCGTTGAACGCCATCATGACCAGCGCCTATCTGATGCAGCGGCAGTCCGAGGACCCCGCGATTCGCGACGGCGCGGCCCGCATCGTCGGGAGCAGCAAGCGGATGGCGCGGATGATCGAAGACCTCCTGGACCTCTCGCGCGCCAGGCTGGTGGGCGGCATCCCGCTGCAACGGTCGCCGGCGAACTTCGCCGCCGTCGCGGATCGCGTGATCCAGGAGACGCGGACCACCCATCCCGACCGCACGTTGAGCGTGACGGTGAGCGGCGAGATGATGGGGGAGTGGGACGTCGACCGCCTGCAGCAGCTGATGTCGAACCTGATTGGCAACGCCGTGCAGCACGGGCATCCGTCTGGTGACATCGCGGTGTCCGTCGATGGCACGGACAGCGACTACGTCGAGCTGACGGTCGTGAACCCCGGATCGATCGCGGCTGAGGCCCTGCCGTCCATTTTCGAGCCGTTCCACGCGAGCCGCAACGAGGGCCTCGGCCTCGGCTTGTTCATCGCGCATCAGATCGCGCAGGCGCATCAGGGCACGATCGCGGCGGACTCGCGCGACGACCACACGGTGTTCCGCGTGCGCCTGCCGCGGCGTCGGACCGAACTGCTGATGCTCTGAGGCCGATGGCCCACGGCAGGGTGTCACCCTTCGTCCCGGGGCGTGCGCGGGGGAAACGTGTCCCCACGACTCGGCCGCCTCGCTAGCGCGATGCCATCAGGTGCCCGGCCACGGCGGCGAAGGCCGGGAGCGTCGCATCGAAGGACGGGTTGACGGCGAGCGGCTGCGACGCGAAGCGCGCCACGACCATCTCTGCGGCCGGGTCGACATACACCGTCTGGCCGTGGATACCAATCGCCTGGAACACCCCGTGCGGGTTGTTGTGGGCCCACCACTTGTTGCGGTAGCTCCAGCCCGGCCGACTCTTCATGCCGGCTTTGGCGAATTGCGCCCGGTCGCCGTTCTGCCGGATGTCGTCCACCACGGCTTTGGGGACGATCTGCCGGCCGTCGTAGCGGCCGTCGAGCCGCATCATCTCGCCGAAGCGGGCCATGTCGCGCAGCGTCAGGTTCAGTCCGGCGCCGGCGAACTCGGCGCTGCTCGAGTCGACGGTGAAGAAGCCGTCGTGCTCCATGCCCAGCCGCGACAGGATCCGCTCGCTGAGCAGGGCGCTGAGTGACTTGCCGCTGGCCCGCCGCATGATTGCGCCGAGCGTCTCGGTATTCACCGTCTTGTATGCGAACCCGTCGCCGTGTGGCTTCGACTTCGTGAGCGTCTTCAGGTAGTCGAGGAACGTCTCCGGCCCTTGATAGCCAGGCGGGCGCGCCAGGAAGCCGCCGGCCCGCGAATAGTCCCAGGCCGGCGACTTCGGGTCGGCGTAGTTCTCGGTGTAGTCGAGCGCGGTCGTCATGTCGAGCAGCTGCCGCACCGTCGCGTCGGCGAGCGCGGAGCCCTCGAGCTCGGGCAGATAGCGGGTCACCGTGGCGCGCTCGTCGAGCGTGCCCTCCGCCACCAGCATCGCCGCCACCGTGCCGATGAACGACTTGGTCACCGACATCGCGATGTGTGGCTGGTCGGCCGTCAAGACGCCGAGATACCGTTCGTAGACGATGCGCCCGCGGTGGAGGATCAGGATCCCATCGGTGTAGTTGGCGTCGAGCGACTCGGCCCACGTCATCGTCCCGGCCCGCCCGACAGGCTGGAAAACGATGGCGTCGATGTCGGCGCGCGCGGCCAACGGCAATGTCGTCGCCGGCCGGTCGCCCCTGCTGACGGTGCTGGTCGGCATCAGCTGGCGGATGTGCGAGAACGACCAGCGCGTCTGGGGGAAGCGGAACCAACTGCTGTCGCTGAAGCGAACGAGCTTGTCGGCAGGCGGCGGCGAGCCGACCATCCAGCCCAAGGTGACCGGGTTGCTGTCGTGCCCGCTGAGGAACGCGGGCGGCGCGGCCGTTTGCGCGCTGAACGGCGGCGCGATGAGGCCGCCGGTGACCAGAAATAGAGCGGCAGCGACAGGCATCGCCACGCGTCGTAACTGCGTCGGGGGAGTCATTGGCGGCGAAGAATACCATGCCGCGCGCCCCGATCCTGCGCGGCCGCGAGGGCCTCCGCCTTGATTGCTGAGGCGGTCCCTCGTTCGACGTCGCGGACTACGGCGTCGTCTTCCCGCTCGTCAGCAGTCGCGTCAACTTGACCGTGAACTCCTGCGCGTCGAAGAAGCTCTTGACCGGCACGCGCTCGTCGCGCCCGTGCAGGCGCAGGTCGTCCGGGTCCACCATCAGGCCCGACACGCCGTAGGCCGGAATCCCCGCGCTGCGCCAGGGCACGGCATCGGTCGCGCCGCCCTGCATGATCTGAATCACGGGAACCTGTCCCCACATCTCCTGCGTGATGCGCTCGACGGCCTTCAGCACGTCGGGCACCACCGCCGCCGCCGTACGTGGTTCGCGATTCGGCGGATTCGACACTTCCAGCTCCGGATCGTCCAGCGCCTTGACGATCATCGCGCGCACGTCGCTGATGCGCGCGTCGGGCATCATGCGGCAGTTGATCCCGGCTTCTGCCGTTTGCGGCAGCGCGTTCGATGCATGCCCGCCCTTGAGCATCGTCGCGATGCAGGTGGTGCGCAGCATCGAGTTGTAGAGCGGATCCCTGGCCAGCACCGTCTCCGCCTCGACGTCCCTGGGGTTCTTGATGAGGGCGCGCATCGCCGCCGCGGTCCGCGGCGTCTCGATCTTCGCCGTCTGCTCGAAGTAGGCGCGCGACACGTCGTTGAATTCCACCGGGAACTTGAACGCCGAGAGCTTCATCAGGCCGGCGGCCAGCTGGTAGATGGCGTTGTCGGGCCGTGGCAACGACGAATGCCCGCCGCGGTTCTTCGCCGTGACGGTGAAGCCGCCCGTGACCTTCTGGGTCGCCTCGATGGTGTTCGCCACCGGCTTGCCGTCCCTGAGGAAGCCGAACGCGCCCTCGTTCAGAACCAGCGACGCGTCGACCAGCTCGCGGTGGGTGCTGAACAGCCAGCGGGCGCCGTTGCAGCAGCCGCCCTCTTCATCGGCGGTGAAGGCGACGACGATGTCGCGGTCCGGCACGTAGCCGTCCTTCTTCATCTGCACCACGACGGCGGTGAAGATGGCGACCTGCGCCTTGTCGTCGATGACGCCGCGGCCGTAGAAGTAGCCGTCCTTCTCGAGGAACGTGAACGGGTCGAGGCCCGGCGACCAGTCGGCCTTCAGCGCCTCGACCACATCGAGGTGCGCCAGCAGCAACAACGGCTTGGGGCCGTTGGCCCCGCCCTTGCCACGGTAGCGGACGACGACGTTGTGCTTGTTCGGCTGGATGCCGCCGAGAAAGATGTCCTGGTCCGCGAAGCCCGCGTCCCTGAAGCGTCTGGCAACCGCGTTGGCGACCTCGGTCGTCCCGCCGCCGATGTTGACGCTGTTGTACTCGACGATCTCCTTGTACACATCGCGTGCGTACTGCTGCGCGGGAGAGAGCGTCTGGGCGTGCAGAGCACCGGCCGTGACGGCGAGGAACACGAGAGCGAGTGCGGTGTGCATGTGAGGTCCCTTGACGCCGGCCTGACGCGGCCGGACGCGCCTCATCTTGAGCCGCGAGTCATTCCATGCGCAAGCCTCACGGCCACGTGGCCCTCAGATCGTGTGCCGAGCCAACACGATCACTCGGACGAAGGCCGCGGTGCCGGGCTCTGGCGGCCGGACCGGCTGAGCAGGTCACGGACCCGTACCCGCAGCTCATAGAGATCAATCGGCTTCGCGATGTAGTCATCGGCGAGCTGCCGGGCGTCGGCCTCGCGGCTGCCCACCTCCATCCCGCTCATGAACATCACGGGGATCGCGGCGGTGGCGGCGTCGGCCTTCAGCGTGCGGCACACCGTCACGCCATCGGGCTCGGGGATGAGGATGTCGAGCAGCACCAGGTCGAAGCGCTGCGCGGCCGCGGCGGCAAGCGCCTCGCGTCCCGTGCTGGCCGTCTCGACGTCGTAGCCTTCGCCGGCGAGCAGCCGCTTGAGCAGCTTCACGTTGGCGGCATAGTCGTCGACGACGAGGATGCGCGTGACCGGCGCCGGCTGCGCGACCGAGGCGGCGATCGGCGCAGCGCCGATGCCGGATCCGTCGTCGAGCATCTGCAGGAATGCGGTGACGACCGCGGGGTCGAGATGCGTGCCGGAGAGGGACGCCAGGTGCTCCCGGGTCCGCTCCGCCGTCCACGCCGCCCGGTAGGGGCGATCCGAGCGCAGCGCGTCCCAGATGTCGACGGCCGCGAAGATCCGCGCGGCGAGCGGGATGGCGTCGCCCGAGAGGCCGCGCGGATAGCCGGTCCCATCCCACTTCTCGTGGTGGCAATACGGGATGTCCAGTGCGGGTCGGAGGTACTCGATCGGGGCGAGCAGCTGTTGCGCGAACACCGGGTGCTGCCGCATCACGTCCCACTCGTCGGGGCTGAGCGCCGCCGGCTTGTGCAGGATCGCATCGGGCACGCCCATCTTCCCGATGTCGTGCAGCAGCGCCCCGCGGCGGATGTGCACGATCTCGGCATCGGCCACGCCCATGCGACCGGCCAGGCGGACGGTCAACTCGGTGACGCGACGGCTGTGGCCATCGGTCTCACGGTCGCGCAAGTCGAGGGCGTTCGACCAGCCTTCGACGGTGGCCTCGTAGGCGTTGGCGAGCTCGAGCAAGGCCTGCTGTTCACGCTCGCGCACGGCGCGATCGGTCGCGTGTCGGGCGCGGCGCGCCTCGCTCTCTTTGAGGATCCGGTCGACGACCGGCCCCAGCCTGGCGAGGCGGTCGTTCGACAGGTAGTCGCTGGCGCCGGCCCGCATCGCGTGCACGGCGTGCTCTTCACCGCGAGCACTCGACACGACCAGCAGCGGCAGGTCGCACTTCGCGCCGTGCAGGAGCGAGAGTGCCGCCAGCGCCCCGAAATCGGGCGCCACGACGTCGGCGATGATCAGGTCCCAGTAGTCGTTCGTGAGGCGCGTGCGCAGCGCATCGGCCGACGCGACGGTCGCGAAACGCGGCGCATATCCCCCGGCCCTCAGCTCACGCGTCAGCTGCGCTTGTATCGTCGACGCCACGCCGACCAGCAGGGCGCGCAACGGGCGGCCCTGCGCCGACTCTGCAGTCGCGGGCGGGCGAGGCTCGGCGTCAAAAGAATCGCGAACCGTCGCGCTGGCGAACTGCGTCGGACGACCGTCCTTCATTGCACACCTCGAACTTCGCCGGACCCTGCGCCCGGTACATCGGCAATCCTCGCCAGCGCTTGAGCGACGGTGGCGATCTCCCTCAGGCCAGCGCTTCGCGCACCGTGCTCAACAGAACGTCCACCGGATACGGCTTCTGCAGTAGTACCGCGCCGGCGGGCAGCACGCCGTGCCGATCGATGGCGTTGCCCGTGTAGCCGGAGAGGAAGATGACCTTGGCTTCGGGCCGGTGCTCCGCAATCCAGGCAGCGACGGCGGTGCCGCTGCGGCCGGGCATGATGACGTCCATCAACACCACGTCGACCGGGCCGCGATGCGCGCGGCAGACTTGTTCGGCTTCGTCGCCGTTCGCGGCCAGCAGCACGGAGTAGCCGTGCATCTCCAGGACTCGCTGTGCCAGGCCACGAAGAGGCGCCTCGTCCTCGACGACCAGGACGGTCTCGGTCCCGTAAAGCTCCATCGGGATGTCGGGGGTGGCCGGCGCCTCTTCCCCGACGCCCGCCGTGCCCAGCGGCCAGTAGATCCGGAACGTCGTCCCGATGCCGACTTCGCTGTAGACCGAGATGTGCCCTTCGCTCTGCTTGACGATGCCGTACACGGTCGCCAGGCCGAGCCCGGTGCCGCGGCCGCGTTCCTTCGTCGTGAAGAACGGCTCGAAGAGGCGCGCGCGCACGTCCGGCGTCATGCCCGTGCCGGTGTCGCTGACCGACATCAGGACGTAGTGGCCGGGCTTGAGGTCGAGGTGCAGGCTGGCGTAGGCCTCGTCGAGACGCGCCGGCCCGGTTTCGATCGTGATGGTGCCGCCATTCGGCATGGCATCCCGCGCGTTGATCACGAGATTGAGCATGACCTGCTCCAGCTGGCCGGGATCGGCGCGGATCGACGGCAGGCCCGGTGCGAGCGTCAGGTCCATCTGGATGTGCTTCTCGACCGCCCGCCGCAGCATGTTCGAGCTGCTCGAGAGCAGGTCGTTCAGGTCGACCTGTCGTGGCTGCACCACCTGCCGCCGGCTGAAGGTCAGGAGCTGGCGCGTGAGGGCCGTGGCGCTGGCGCCGGCGTGGCGGATCTCGTTCAGGTCTTCCAGCGCCTGAGGGTCGTCTGCCAGCCGCGGGGTCAGCACCTCGCAGTAGCCGCTGACGATCGTCATCAGGTTGTTGAAGTCGTGCGCGATGCCGGCGGCGAGTCCGCCCACGGCGTCGAGTTTCTGCGCCTGGTGGAACTGCTCCTCGAGGTTCTTCTGGGCCGTCACGTCCAGCACGACGCCGGCGGCGCGGGCCGGATGACCCTGCTCATCGAACATCGTGCGGCCGAAGCCGGCGAGCCAGTGGACGCTGCCGTCCGGCCAGGTCGTGCGGTACTCGAGGGGGACGCCATTGGGATTG
Source organism: uncultured Acidobacteriota bacterium (assembly GCA_902826065.1). Taxonomy (GTDB): domain Bacteria; phylum Acidobacteriota; class Vicinamibacteria; order Vicinamibacterales; family UBA2999; genus CADEFD01. The sequence goes on from CADEDM010000002.1 coordinate 26,771, forward strand.
CGTAGCGCGGCGATGATGTTCGCCGCGACGCGCCCGCGATCGTCGGGATGCACGCACTCGAGGAACTTCTCGCGGGTGCCGCCGAAACCGCCGGGCGGCAGCCCGTGCAGGCGCTCCATCACGTCCGACCATTGCGTCACGCCGGTGACGGCATCGGCCTCCCAGAGCCCGACGCCTGCGGCGGTCACGGCGAAGTGCATCCGTTCGCGCGTCTGCTGCAGCTCGGCTTCGGCGTTGCGACGCTGCCGTCGTCCCTCGGCCTCCCGCAGCTCCCGGTCGATGGCGGGCACCAGGCGCGCGAGGCGCCCTTTCAGCATGAAGTCCACGGCGCCACCCGTCAGCGCCTCGACCGCGGCCTCTTCGCCGATCGTGCCCGACACGATCATGAGCGGCACGTCGAGCCCGGATCGCCGCAGGACCTGCAGCGCTTCGACCCCGCTGAAGGTCGGCATGTCGAAGTCCGAGACGATGACGTCCCAGGTGCGACTGAGCAGTGCACCGTGCATGGCCTCCGCCGTGTCCACGCGCACGTGGGTGACGTCGAACTCCCGTTCGAGCTCGGCGAGAAGGAGCAGGGCATCGTCCTCGCAGTCCTCGACGACCAGGACTCTCAGCGGCCGTTTCATCGCGTGCTCTCTCCCGGGCACGCCGCGGGCGGCGTGAGTGTGAATCGGAGCGTCGTGCCGTGGCCGGGGCGCCCGTCGATGGCGACGCGGCCGCCGTGCCGCTCGACGATCTGGTGCACGATCGCGAGCCCGATGCCGATGCCTGAGAACTCCGCGGCGGGGTGCAGCCGTTGGAACGGCCGAAACAGCTTGCCGGCGTACGCCGGGTCGAAGCCGAGGCCGTGGTCCTGCACGACGTACTCGGGGCCGTCGGCCGTGTCATGGACGTCGATGTCGATCGTCGGCACGGCGCCCGCCGCGACGAACTTGCAGGAGTTGTCCAGCACCCGCTCGAACAGCTTCTGCGTGAGCCCAGGGTCGACGACGGCCTCGACGCCGGTGGGCGCGGTCACCACCGGACGCGTCGGATAGGCGCGCCCGACGGTGGCCGCCGCCGCCTGGATCTGCGCGGACACGTTCGTCGGCGCCGGGGCGAAGGCCACGCGCGACACTCGCGACAGGTCCAGCAGGCCGTCGATCATCTCCGCCAGCTTGCGCGCCGCGGCGCGGACGCGCTGCATGTAGTCCGCCGGCTTGCCCTCGAGCGAGGGGCCCAGGGTCTCGGCCAGGGCGCTGCTGAAGCCGTCGATCGCGCGCAGCGGCGCCCGCAGGTCATGCGAGACGGCATAGACCAGCGCGTCGAGATCGCGGCGCAGGCGGACGACCTCGTGTCCGGCCCTTCGTTCACGACGGGAGCGGGCGGCGAGCGCCTCGATCGTCGCCGTTGCGACCGCGGCGTCCGCCCCGTCGACGACGGCATCGGCTCCGGCTCGCAAGGCGTCGGCTCGGGCTGCCCCGTGCTGCGGTGACAGCACCACGACCACCGGGACGGTCTCGCCGCCTGCACGCTGCCGGATCCGGCAACAGGCGTCGGAGGCCTGGTTCGGACCCTCGCAGGCCTCGATCACGATCGCCTCGGCGTCGTCGATCGCCACGTGGTCGATCTCGCCGGGCCCGACCACCCGCACAGAGGACGGGAGCGCATGCGCGAGGCCGACGCCTCGACTCGTCGGCGCGCCCGGTGGGTTCAGGCACGGCTCGAGGGCGGGGGACGGCGGCACGGTCACGAGCGACCCTCGGCCACCGCGGCCGCGCCAGCGACCTGACGTGGCGGCAACGGCTCGAACTCGGTCACCTGGGACACCAGCACCTTCACCTGCGTGCGGAGCCACTCGGTCGAGGCCATGCGCATCATGCGGGCCAGCATCGCCTCGCTGACTTCCTGCCCACGGGCCATGATCAGGACGCCGTTGGCGGCCTTCAGGTCCTCGTCGAGAATCATGCCGGGGCGCAGCACGGCACTCGACATCGTGCGCGGCGTCAGCGCGCGCAGGTCCGCGTCGACGTCCGACAGGCAGCGGATGAGTGCGGGATCGACGTCGGCGGGCCGCCGCACCAGCAGTGCGATGGCGTCGGCGGCAGGCTGCCCATCGGCGGTGGCGGCCTCGAACTCGAGGGCCGCGCGCAGCACCTGACCTCCGAACTTGATCCGGTCGCGCTGATCGAAGGGCGTCCGCAGGTCCTCCGGGTCGAGCGGCGCCGACTGCCGCGCGATGATCGCCGCCAGTTGCTCGAAGCGCGGAATGTGCCCCAGGAGCTGCTGGGCCAGCGCCGCGTGATCGGGACCCTCCGCTTCCGCGGGCGCGTCGGTGCCGAGGACGACGCGTCCGAACTGCGACAGCATGGCCGCGACCTCGAGCTCCCAGGCGTCCCTGAGGCCGAGCTTACGAATCATGTGCCGCACGCAGCGCCGCATCCGATAGGCGCGCGTCGACACCGTGGGGTTGACGAGCGTCAGGGTGTCCATGAGCACCCGCACTACGCCGCTCACCGTTTCTTCCAGCAGCTCGCGCTCGGCGACGATGAGCTGGTGCTGGCGCAACGCGGCACCGACCGTCTCGACCAGGACCGCCGGCAGGCACGGCTTGGTGAGGAAGCGGAACAGGGCGCCGCAGTTCACGGCGTCGATCGCCGAGGCAACGTCGGCCCCGCCGGTCAACATCACGCGCACGGTCGCGGGATGGATCGCCTTCACCCGCTCGAGGAAGCGGATGCCGTCGAGGCCCGGCATCTTGTAGTCGGAGACGACGACCGCGTACGGCCCGTGATGCGTCACGCGCTCCAGCGCCGCGGCCGGATCGCTCATCGTCTCGATCTCGACGCTGCGCCGGTCGGAGTCGTCGCCCGGGCCGTTCGGCTGGAGGAACCGGCGGTAGGCCTTCAGGAGTTGGTCTTCGTCATCGACCAGCAGAACACGTTCGATCATCCCCGATGCCCCTTCGAAACCTGGCCCTGGGTCCTGTCCGCTGACACTCACTCTTTCGGCAATCACGGCGATTCCCTGTAAAACACCGGCGAATTCAGGCGCGTCGCGCGCGTGTCGGGGCGTGGTCGAGCTGCCGCGTCATGCAGCGGCAGGCACACCGTGACTGGCGCGACGGCCGTCGAGGGCATGCGACGGGTGCCGTGCTGGTGTATCGCCACGAGTCGCCGATAGCACGGGTGACGCAACCGCGCCGCCCCCTTGAACACGGCAGCACTGCACGCGAGGACGACATGCCAACGCAGCTCATCCTGTTGGTGGAAGACAACCCTGACGACGAGGAGCTCACGCTCCGGGCTCTGAGGAAGCAGAACATCGCCAACGAGATCGTCGTGGCCCGCGATGGCGCCGAAGCCGTCGACTACCTGACAAACGCCGACAAGCCGCTACCCAATCTCGTGCTGCTCGACCTCAACCTGCCCAAGATTGGCGGCCTGCAGGTCCTGCAGCGGCTGCGCAGCGAGGCGCGCACGCAGTACCTGCCCGTCGTCCTGCTCACGTCGTCGGACGAAGATCGCGACCTCATCGACGGCTACCGGCTCGGCGCCAACAGCTACGTGCGCAAGCCCGTGGACTTCAACCAGTTCGTGGAGGCGGTGCGCAGCCTCGGCCTCTACTGGCTGGTGCTCAACCAGGTGCCGCCGCGCCCGTAACCCCGAGGTCGACATGCGACTCCGACTCGCGCTCGTATTCACGATGGTCCTGCCGGCGGCGCTGGCAGCCCAGTCGGGACCGGGAAGCTCACTGGGCGACCTCAGTCTCGACCAGCTCGGCACCCTCGAGGTCACGAGTGTGTCGAAACAGCCGGCCGAGGTGTGGCGCACCCCGGCGGCGATCGTGGTGATGACGGCGGAGGACATCCGGCGGACTGGCGCGACCAGCCTGCCGGAGGTCCTGCGCTACGTCCCCGGCCTGCAGGTGGCGCGACTCGACTCCGGGCACTGGGCCGTCGGCGTCCGCGGGCTGTCCAGCGCCTTCTCGAAGTCGCTGCTCGTCCTCATCGACGGCCGCAGCGTCTACACGCCGCTCTTCGGCGGAGTGTTCTGGCAGACCCAGGACACGCTGCTCGAAGACATCGACCGCATCGAGGTCATTCGCGGCCCCGGCGGCACGGTCTGGGGCGCCAACGCCGTCAACGGCGTGATCAACGTGATCACGAAGGACAGCAGGGACACCACCGGTGCGCTGGCCAGTGTCGGCGGCGGCAACGTGGATCAGGCGCGGGTCGCGGTCCGGTATGGCGGCCAGCGGGGCAACAACCTTCACTATCGCGTCTACGGCGCCGGCTTCACCAGGGCCGCGCTGTCGGAGGCGCCCGGCAGCCGGTTCGACGACTGGCGCATCGCGCAGGCGGGAGCCCGCGTCGACACGTCGTGGCGCCAGGGCTCGCTGACCGTGCAGGGCGATCTGTATCGCGGCGAGGCCGGCGACCGCGTGGCCCTCGGGTCGTTCAATCCGCCGTCACGGCTCGTGCTGCAGGGCGCGGACCAGATCTGGGGCGGCAACATCCTAGCCCGCTGGCAGCGCCAGACCAGCGACGGCGGCGGGCTCCGTGTCCAGACCTACTACGATCGCACCGAACGGCAGGCGCTGCATTTCGGCGAGACGCGCCACGCTCTCGATGTCGACCTGCTGTATCACCGGTCGCTTGGCCGGCGGCACCACGTGTCGTGGGGCGCCGGCGCACGTCGCAGCCCGACGGAGTTCCGGGCGCTGTATCCGACCCTGACCCTCGATCGCCCGACGCGGGCCTACTGGCTCGCCTCGACCTTCGCCCAGGACGAGATGGCGGTCGTCGCGGATCGACTGTGGCTCACCGTCGGATCGAAGTTCGAATACAACAACAACTCCGGCATGGAAGTGCAGCCGAGCGCCCGCCTGCTGTGGCGCCCCAGCGCGACGCAGTCGGTGTGGCTCGCGGCGAGCCGCGCGGTCCGGACGCCGTCGAGCATCGATACCGACCTGCGCCTGACGGGCTTCGTCCAGCCGAACCCGCCGCTGTACCTCGAGTTGTCGGGCCGGCCGGACTTCGAGGCCGAGACCCTGATCGGATACGAGGCGGGCTACCGCCGCCTGATCGGATCGCACCTGTACGTCGACGTGACCGGCTTCTACAACGACTACGACGACCTGGCGGGCTTCGGCTCGCTGACGTTCACCGTGGAGCCGCAGCCGGTGCCACACATCCTCGCCGCCGTGGGCTATGCCAACATCATCGGCGGCACGACCACCGGTGTCGAAGTTTCGCCCGACTGGCGGCCGGCCGACTGGCTGCAGGTCAAGGCCGCCTACGCCGTGCTCTCGGTCGACATGGAGACGCACGCGGGCTTCACCGACGCGTCGAGCATCGCGTCGTACGAGGGCTCGAGCCCTCGGCATCAGGGCTCGGTGCGCGTGTCGCTCGCGCTGCCTCACCGCGTCGGCCTCGACCTGACGCACCGCTTCTCGAGCCGGCTGATGTCCGGCCGGGTTCCCGCCTACCAGACCGCGGACGCCCGCCTGGAGTGGGCATTCTCCGACCGCGTCTCCCTGGCCGTGGGCGGCGCCAACCTGCTGGAAGCACGGCACCTCGAGTACTTCCGTGACGACGGTCCGGATGTCCAGGTGCCACGCAGCGCCTACGCCTCGCTCACATGGCGACGGTGATCGGAAGGCGGACCGCGCGTGCGCTGGTGGCTGTCGCCATCCTGCAGGGGTTCTGGCCGCTGTCGGCGCACGCGCAGCGTGTGTCGGAGTATCAAGTGAAGGCGGCCTTCCTCCAGAACTTCGCGAAGTTCGTCGAGTGGCCGGCCACGGGCGAGGGGGGCGAGTTCCACCTGTGCATCCTGGGCGACGATCCGTTCGGCCATTGGATCGACGAGGCCACGTCCGGCACGCGGGTGAAGAACCGACCGGTCGTGGTGCGGCGCATTCGCCAGGTCGAGGAAGCCGCCGGTTGTCAGACGGTGTTCATCAGCGCCTCGGAGAACACGCGGGTACGCGTGGTGCTCGATGGCCTCCGGCCGGCAGCCGTCCTGACCGTCAGTGACGTGCCGCAGTTCGTCGACCGTGGCGGGATGATTGGCTTCACCACGACGGCGGGGCGCATTCGCTTCATCGCGAACCCGGCCGTCGCCCGCGCCGCGGGCCTGCAACTCGCGTCGGAGCTGCTGCGCGTCGCCGCCAGCGTCGTTGGCCAGGCGACTCCCAAGGAGTGACGTGGTGTCGCGCCTCGCCCCCCGTTCCGTCCCGCAGATCGCCCGCAAGCTGACGCGGCTCAGCCTGCTGGCCAGCACGACCGCCTTGTTGCTGGCGGGCCTGATCCTCGTCGTCTACGACGTCAGGACGTTTCGCGAGACGATGCGGCAGCAGCGGTCGATTCAGGCACAGATCATCGGCTCGAACACGACGACCGCCCTGATGTTCGAGGACCCGTCCGCCGCCGAGCGGACCCTGAACGCCCTCCGGGCAGCGCCGCGCATCGAGGTCGGCGCCGTCTACGCCAGTGACGGCCGTCTGTTCGCCTCGTACGTCCGCAACGAGGGGTTGGCAGCGCCCAGCCTGCCCGAGATCCCTCCGGAGACGCCCACGTGGCACCGTTTCGACGGGCTGACGCACCTGCACGTCGTCCATCGCGTCGACGACGACGGCACGCCGCTCGGCACCGTCTACATCCGGTCCGACCTCGGCGATCTGCGGGAGCGGCTGGCCACGCATGGACTGGTCATCACCTTCGTGCTGCTGCTGTCGGTCGTCGCCGCTCAGGTGGTCTCGGCGGTGTCCCGCCGGAGCATCTCCGAGCCCATCGTGGCCATGGCCGATACCGCCCGCCGGCTCTTCGTCGACGAGGACTACTCAGTACGGGTCACGGCCACGGCGTCCGACGAACTGGGCGAGCTCATCACGGCGTTCAACGCCATGCTCGCGCGGGTCGAAGATCGCGATCGGTCGTTGCGCGAGAGTCACGAGCTGCTCGAGGAACGGGTGCGCTCGCGTACCCATGCGCTCGATGAGTCGAACAAGGAGCTCGAGGCCTTCTGCTACTCGGTGTCGCACGACCTCCGCTCGCCGCTGCGCGGCATCGACGGCTTCAGTGCGGCTCTCCTCGAGGACCTCGGCGACAAGCTCGACGCCACGTCCGTGAGCCATCTGCACCGCATTCGCGCCGCCTCCCAGCGCATGGGCACGCTCATCGACGACCTGCTCAGCCTGTCCCGGGTCAGTCGCTCGGAGCTGGCGATGAAGCCGGTGAACCTGTCGGCGCTGGCCGCGACCGTCGTGGCGGAACTGCGGGCGGGCCATCCCGACCGGGTGGTCGAGGTCGTGATTGCCGACGGGCTCGAGGCCGTCGGCGATGCTCGTCTTCTGCGTCAGGTGCTCGACAACCTGATCGGCAACGCCTGGAAGTTCAGCTCCAAGCGGCCGGACGCCCGGATCGAGATCGGCGCACAGCCCGGGGCCGGCGGCCTCGAGTTCTACGTGAAGGACAACGGCGCCGGGTTCGATCCGGCCTTCGTCGATCGGCTGTTCGGCGTCTTCCAGCGCCTGCACTCCATGACGGAGTTCCCAGGCACCGGCGTCGGTCTCGCGATCGTCGAGCGCGTCATCCGCCGGCATGGCGGCCGGATCCAGGCTGACGCCGCCGTTGGCCACGGCGCCACCTTCCGCTTCACGCTGCCGGCCGTGCCCCACGAGCGCGCCGCCTAGCGCGGCGGCTCACGCGCGACCGCCCCTCATGCCGGTGGGGACGCCACCGGCGCTGGTCCCTCCAGCACGTCTCGCCGTGGCGACGCCGCCACCGCCTGGTCAGTGGCGTCCGCGACGACCTTGGCCGTCGCGAGCGACTGCTGACGGCGGCCGAGCCAGAGGCCCAGCATCGTCCATCCCAGGCCGAGCGGCACGGCCAGCCCCGCGAGGCCGGCGAGGCCGAAGCCCAGCATCGCCAGGCCGCCTTCGGTCCAGGCGCCGATGACATCGCCGCCCCGGTAGACGAACGTGTCCGTGAACGCCTTGGCCTTGTACTTCTCCTCCCGCGTCACCACCGTGAACAGGGTCTCCCGCGCCGGTCGCGTCACCGCCCGCTGGATGGCCCTGAAGCCGGCATCGAAGAGCACCAGCACCGCGAACGACCCGGCGATCGCCAGACCCAGGAAGCCGAGCGACACGAGCACCGGCAGCATCGCCAGCGCTACGGCCACGCCGAGCCGCTTCATCAGGTGGCCGGTCACGACCGCCTGCAGCACCAGCGTGGTCACCTGGGTGATGAGATCGATCTGCGCGAACACGGTCGCGCGCATGTCGGTGTCGTCGCCCAGGGCCGCCACCATCTGGAGGCGCGTGAAGTAGATGAACGTGGCCGTCACCGTCATCAGCAGCACGTAGATCGAGATGCCCGAGAGGTAGCCGCTGCGGAAGACGGAACCGATGCCGGCCCACGCGTTGCCGCCGATGACCGCCCGCTCGTCGGCACCGGCGGCACCGGCCTCGAGCCCGGGCTGCAGCCACGCCACCGTCCACGCCGCGACGATCGCCAGGACCAGGAACGCCGCCGAGACCAGCAACATCGACGCCGTCCCCAGCGGCTTGACGAGCAGGCTCGCCAGCCACGGGCCGGCGATCGCGCCCAGCGTCCCGCCCACGGCAATCACGCCGAACAGCCGCTTGCTCTGCTCGAGCGTGAAGCGGTCGGCCATCAACGCCCAGAACAGCATCGTGCTGAACAGGTTGAAGACGCTGAACCAGACGTAGAAGACGCGGCCGCTGGCCTCGCCCACGGCGCTTGGTGCCAGCGTCAGCAGCAGGTAGAACGCCACCAGGCTGGCGGCGAAGAACCCGTAGGTGGCCGTGATGAACACCAGCCGCCGGAAGCGGCTCACCAGCCACCCGAACAGCGGATTCACCGCCAAAGTGACCAGCGCCGTGCCGATGAAGAGCCAGCGGATCGCGTCGAGCCCGCTGCGCATGCCGAGCGCGTCCCGAGCCGGACGCAGCACCATCAGCGCCGTCAGCACGAAGAAGAAGTAGAGCGCGGCGGCGGTGAGCGGCGCGACCTCGTCGCGCCGGACGTTGAAGAGGCGTTGCGTGAACGACTGCATGGCGGGCCCTCGATCCGCGACGAGTCTAAGCCGATGCGCGCATTGGGGTTGATACCCGGTTCAGGTTATTGACGGCCCCCCGGCCCCCCGGTAGCCTGCGGGTCCCGTGGCGTGACGATAGGGATTTGGCATGGTTCGCGGCTGGCGCGACGCCCCCTCGAGCACGCCGAAGGGCGACTGAGCGCCATGTCGACGAAGCAGGGAAAAGGACGAACGAGGTGGTCATGATGACGCAGTTCACTCGAAGACTCGCGGCGGTCGTCGCGTCGAGTCTGATCGCCTGTGTCGCGGCCGTCCCGGCCGCTGCGCAGACCACGACGACCAACTCCGGGATTCAGGGAGCCGTGGCCGACGACACCGGCAGCGCGCTGCCCGGCGTGACGGTCACGATCACGAGCCCGGCGTTGCTGGCACCGCAGGAGACGATCACCAGCGACGCCGGACGGTACCGCTTCACCACGCTGCCAGGTGGCGTCTACACGGTGAAGTTCCAGCTCACCGGGTTCAAGACGGTCGAGCGTGAGAACGTGCAGGTCGCCGCGAACTTCGTCGCCAGCATCGACGCGAAGATGGAGCTGGGCGGCATCGAGGAGACCATCACGGTGGTCGGCGAATCGCCGGTCGTCGACACGCGCACGGTCGCCGCCGTCTCGACGATCAAGACCGAGAGCTGGGAGCTGCTGCCGTCATCGCGCAGCTACGAGGACATGGGCAAGCTGGCGCCCGGCATCCGCGTCAGCGGCATTCCCGACGTCGGCGGCAGCAAGACCGGCGGCGGCCGCGGCTCGCTCATCAACTACGGATCGAACCAGGGCGGCAGCACGCTGATGTTCGACGGCGTGAACACCGACGGCGTGGCCGGCTACTACGACGTCGGCGCCATCGAAGAGATGGTCATCCGGGCCGCCGGCAACGACCCCGAGATCGCCACGCCGGGCATGACGTTCCAGACCATCGTCAAGTCGGGCGGCAACCAGTTCCATGGCATGGCGTTCGGGGCCTTCCAGACGCGCAGCATGCAGGGCAACAACGTCACCGATGCCCTGCGGGCCCAGCGCGTCACCGCCGGCAACCCGATGGACCACTACTTCGACGTCAACGCCTCGCTGGGTGGACGGCTGATCCGCGACAAGCTGTGGTTCTTCACCAGCATCCGCAACAAGGAGTACGTCGACGAGCCGATCGGCTTCGCCCGTGACCCCGGCCCCGACGGCCTGTGGTGGACCGGCGACGAGCCGGCCGGCCAGGTCAAGAACAGCGAGTCCTCGGGGAAGAAGCCGTCCGGCGTCAAACTGAAGTACCAGCTGTCGAACACCCAGGCGCTGTCGTACATGCACTTCGCCAACACGAAGTACTTCGACGGCAACGACGCCGACCTGAACCACAACGGCGACTCGGTGCACCCGCAGGTGCACTGGAACCAGATCTACAACGCGGAATACACGTTGTTCCCGACCCGCAACGGCGTGTTCACGACGTCGTTCGGCAACGCCGGATGGCACTCGCGTCACGTGCCCAACGACAGCGTCGGCGCGCGCACGCTGCAGAGCGCCTTCGACACCGTCACCCTGCGCTGGACCGGGCCCGGCTTCGACAACAAGTCGGCCGGCGTCGACGAGCCGACGCCCACCGGCAACAAGAGCTACCGCTACCAGTGGGTCGCCAACTACTCGCACTTCGTTCCGCGCCTGCTCGGCATGGAGCATGACATCAAGACCGGGTTCTACGTCGCGCAGGACGCCTACAATCGCTTCCAGCGCGTGCGCTCCGACGACGAAGGCGGCGCCAACCACGACTACCTGGCGGTCTTCGCCAACGGCGTGCCGATCGAAGTCGTCACCTACAACTCGCCGTTCGTCGCCCAGAACAGCGTCGGCCATCAGAGCTGGTTCATCCGCGACAACTTCCGCGTCGGTGACAAGCTCACGTTCAATGCCGGCATCCGCCTCGAGCGCTACCACGTCTACCTGCCGGAGCAGTCGAAGGAAGCCGGCCAGTTCTCGCAGGCCGCCAGCTTCGCCTACAAGTCGCTCTACGACTGGCGCGACTGGGCGCCACGCGTCGGGCTGTCCTACGCCATCAACAACAAGACCGTGGTGAAAGCGGCGTGGGGCCGCTTCAACTTCGCGATCCGTGCCGACACCGCCGGCGTGGTCCGCCCGTTCAACCTGAACGACCACACGCAGCGCCGCTACCGCTGGAACGACCTCAACGGCGACGGCATCTTCAATGGCACGTTCAATCAGGCCACGGGCGCGGTTGGCGGGGAGTTCGGCAACTTCATCGGCACCGACCCCGGCACCGGCTCGTCGAGCCAGATCCTGAACCAGGACCTGAAGCAGCCGAAGACCGACGAGTTCACGGTCTTCGTCGAGCGCGAGGTGATGAGCGCGCTGTCGGCGCGCGTCGGCTACGTCTACAAGACGCAGTTCGACCGCTACCAGGTGGTGAACCTCGACCGGCCGTACGACGCGTTCAACGTGCCGGTGACCGCCCGCGACCCCGGTCCCGACGGCGTGCTGAACAGCGCCGACGACGGCGCCTCGGTGACGTACTACGACCTGAACCCCGCCAATCGGGGCAAGGAAACCCTGATGGCGATCAACCCGGACGGGTTCACCGACCGGTATCACAACATCGACGTCGCCCTGACCAAGCGCCTGTCGCGTGGCTACCAGTACGCGGTGACCTACCTGGGCACGAAGCGCAACGCCTTCACCGGTGGCGTCTTCCCGATGGACCCCAACGCGGCCACCTTCTTCGCGAAGGACCAGTCGTGGGAGCACACCTTCCGCGCCAGCGGCAGCGTGTCACTGCCGCTCGGCTTCATGGCCTCGTCGGTCTACGAGATCCAGAGCGGCACGGCCCAGGCGCGTGACGTGCAGTTCCGCACCGGCCTGCCCACCTTGAGCAGCCTGACGCTGCGGATGGAGCCGGTCGGCTCGGTGCGCCTGCCGGCGGTGAAGCTGCTCAACGTGCGCGCCGCCAAGCGGTTCTCGCTGCGGGGGCAGAACGTGACCCTCGAGTGGGACCTGTTCAACGCCCTGAACTCGAACTCCGCGACCAACATCACGCGGCGGTCGGGTCCGAACTTCAACCGTATCAACGCCATCCTGCCGCCGCGCGTGATGCGGCTGGGTCTGGTCTACTCCTTCTAGCCGCGCCGCGGCCGGAGAATCCGCATGAGCCGGCGGTCGGGGGCGATCCCCTCCGCCGGCTCGTCGTGCACCATGAGCCCCGCGGCGCGCCCGCGGTCGAGGAAGGAAGAGCGTCATGAAGAAGGTCGAAGAAGCGTTGGATCAGTCGCGCGAGACGATGGCGGCGGACCTGGAATACCAGGAGTTCCGCCAGCGCTACAAGGGTGAGCTGGAGTACTTCAAGACGCCGGGTCACCGGTTCTCGCGGCGCACCCTGGGGCGTCTGGCGATGGGCGGCGCAGCGGCGGCCACCGCGCTCGGCAACGTGCGGGCCCTGAATGCCGCGGCCCGCGACGTCCTGAACGACGGCACCGGCGTCAAGCTCTGCCATCGCCCGATCGGCAACAGCACCAAGCCGTCGGATGACGATCTGCGCTTCATCAAGGAGATCGGCTTCAAGTGGTGCTACGCCAACGGCCGCGGCGCCGACGGCAGCTTCATGTCGGTGGATGAGCAGAAGGCGGCGAAGAAGCGCTACGCCGACGCCGGCCTGGCACTGCACAACATCCGCTACATCCTCGGGGGACGCGGCAACTACGCGCTGAACACGCTGCTGCTCGACCTGCCCGGCCGCGCCGAGGCGACCGAACATCTGAAGCAGTTCATCAAGGCCACGGGGAAGAACGGCGCCGGCTTCGACTACACGGGCTCGCGCCTGATGATCACGGGCGTGTGGGCCAGCGGCGAGGTCGACATCCGCGCCGGCTCCATGTCGCGCCAGTTCGATCCGGCGTCGCCCGAGGTGCGCGGCAGCGACTTCCTCGGCATGATGGAGAAGGGCGCGAAGCGTCCGGCGCACGGCCTCAACACGCTCTACTGGGGCCGCGAGTACAAGTACGACGAGGTGATGACGCACTTCAAGAATCACTTCGTGAAGGACATCGTGCCGGTGCTGGAGGAAGAAGGCGTGTTCATCGCCTTCCACGGCCCCGATGACCCGCCGGGATTCGAGAGCCTCGGCGGTGTCGCCCGCGTGCTGGCCAACTACCAGCGCATCAAGAACATGTTCGCGGCGGCCAACAGCGACTACGTCGGCATCCAGTTCTGCGCCGGCAGCTGGAACGAGGGCGGCCCGCTCATGGGCAAGGACATCCTCGAGGCGCTGAAGGAGTTCGCGACGCTGCGCAAGTACCGCGAGATCCACTACCGCAACGTGTCGAGTCCGCCGGTCAACGGACAGCCGAAGTTCAACGAGGTGTTCGTCGACGCCGGCTACTACGACTACTACAAGATCATGAAGACGGTCGTGGACATCGGCTGGGACGGCCTGGTGCACCTCGATCACGCGCCCGACATGGTGGGCGCGCCGTACACCTATCCGGCCTACGCCGCGGGCTTCATGCACGGCATGCTGCAGCGCGCGAAGAACTCACCGAAGGGGCTGACCTCGTAGCCCCGGGGCTCCGGCCGGCGGCGACTCCACCGCCGCCGGTCGGACACCCCTTCTCGTGGCGGTCCGCCCGCCCGTGTCCGCCCGTGCGTCCTCCGCACGGTCTCTCGCATCCTGGAGCCGCATCATGGGCAAGCCGCGCTCGCGTCCCGTCAACCGGCGGGATTTCATCACCAAGGGCGCCGCCGCCGGCGTGGCCGCCACCGCGATGGCCGGGCTCGGCGCCACGGTGCCGGACGCCGAGGCGCAGACGCCGCGCCAGTGGGACCTCGAGGCCGACGTCGTGGTGATCGGATCAGGCGCCACCGGCCTGCCGGCGGCCATCCGTGCCCGCGACAAGGGCGCCAGCGTGATCGTCGTCGAGGCCAACTACGACGTCGGCGGGCACGGCATCCTGAGCGGCGGCAGCCTGCCGCTGGGCGGCGGCACGAGCTGGCAGAAGCAGCACGGCATCGAGGACTCGCCCGACCAGGTGTTCCGCGACCTCACCGACTGGTCGGTGGTGCTGCCGCACGGCATCGCCGACTACCGCTACAACGACCGCGAGGTGCAGCGCGCCTTCGCCGACAACTGCGCCGCGACCTTCGAGTTCCTGATCGCCAACGGCATCGTGGTCCGGCCGCCGGCGTTCGACTCCGGATCGGTGGGCCTGTCGGCGTTGCGGATGTCCGCGCCCGTGCTCGAGGGCGTGAACGTGCCCAGCCCGATGAGCCCGGGCGGCGGGCGCGGGGCCGCCAACATCCGGCCGCTCGAAGCCAGCGCGCGCGCCAAGGGCGTGCGCTTCCTGCTGAATTACCACATGGATAGGATCCATCGTGAGTCGCCCACCGCGGGGCGCGTGCTGGGGCTCGAAGCCAGCTACAAGCCGCGATTCCTGCCCGGCAGCACGACGCGCATGGAGAGCTATCGCTCGGAGGGCAACATCGACCTGCGCAAGCCGACCGTGAACGTGCGCGCCCGCCGCGCCGTGATCATCGCCAGCGGCGGCAGCTCGAGCAACGTGAACTTCCGTCGCATCTTCGACCCCCGTCTCACGGAGGAACATCAGGTGGGCGGGGAGCCGTATTCGTTCCAGGACGCCAGCGGTGAGCTCGCGGCGATGTCGATCGGGGCATCGCTGTGGGGCACGGCGAACGCCTTCGAACGGCGCCGCGTCATCATGAAGCGCAACGTCGTCGGCGCGCAGTACACCTACACGCAGTGGGGGCCCAACAGCCCGCTGTTCCCGTTCACGCGCGCCCGCGGGCTCAACATCGGCATCCCGGGCTGGCAGCACGTGATCAGCGTCAACCAGGTGGGCAAGCGCTTCTGCGACGAGACGCACGGCGAGCTGCCCGACGGCACCGGCTACGGCCTGATCGAGAACTACGTGCCCGGCAGCGTGCGCAACACGAAGGCCAAGCCGCACGCCAACGCCGACGGCGTGAAGCAGGAGACGCCGCTCTACGTGCACGCCGCGCTGGCGATGAACGAAGGCTCGATGCCGCCCGACTACGCCGCCGGCCCCGTGTGGGTGATTTTCGACGCCGCCGCCGCCGCGCGCCGCAAGTGGAACGTCGAGCCGCCCAACGTCGACCTCGACCAGGGCTATTTCTTCGTCGCCGACACCCTCGAGGAGCTGGCCCGCCAGGTCACCCGCAACAAGTACCAGAAGGTGCCGATGCCGCCGGCCAACCTCGCGGCCACCGTGGCGCGCTACAACTCGTTCGTCGACCTCGGCCGCGACGAGGACTTCGACAAGCCGACGCCGCGCTACAAGATCGACACCCCGCCCTTCTACGCTGCCTGGGGCACCCCGGTGTGCCACGACACGGTCACCGGCCTGCGCATCAACGGACGGTGTCAGGTGCTCGACCTGCGCGGCCAGGTGATTCCCGGCCTGTATTGCGGCGGCGAGTCGGCCGGCGGCAGCAACCAGCACGGCTGGGGCCGGTGTTCCTGCCAGGGCTACATCTCCGGTGGCAACGCCGCCGAGGACGTCGCCACGACGAGCCGCTAGCCGTGGCCGCGTCCCCGCCCCGGTCGCTCGGCCACGCAGTGACGATCGGCGTGCGTCCGGCCGTGCCGGCGGCCGTCGACGCCGGCGCCGCGCTCACAGTGCGTCTGTTCGTCGCCTGCCGTTCGGGCTGCGACCTGCGCGGCCGCATCGTGCGCCTGGTGGCCCCCGATGGCGCCGTCACCGTCCACGAGCTGACCGGCCACGTCGACGGCACCACCGTCACCGACGAGATCTGCGTGCACACGCCGCACGCGGCCGGGGTCTCGACCTGGGGCCTCGTGTTTCCCGGCCATGCGGCCGGCCGTGTGACCCACGACGCGGCGGCGGTCGCCATGGACGTCGATGTGCGGCCTCACGACACCAGCGTCGTGGTGTGGGACGTCCCGTCACCCGTGCCGGTGGGCACGCCGTTCACCGTCAAGGTCGGCGTCCGCTGTGCCACGCTGTGCCGCCTGACCGGGCACGCCGTGGAGGTGCGGGCCGACGGCGTCACCGTGGGCCGCGGCACGCTGGGCGCGCTGCCGTGGCCCGACACGCGCGGGCTGCACTGGGCCGAGGTGCCGGTGGTCGCCCCTGCGACGCCGGGCCTGGCACATTGGGCCGGCATCTTCACCGGCGTCAACGCCACACCCGACCATCGTGCCTCGCAGGCGCCGTTCACCTTCAGGGTCGAGCCGCCGCCGGCCCACCGGGTGGCGCTGACCGTGACCGTCCGGGACACCGGCGCGCCACTCGGGGGCGCCGACGTGCGCGTCGGCGTGTACCGGGCGGTCACGGACGCCGCCGGCCAGGCCGACGTGCCGGTGCCGGCGGGGTCGTACGATGTCGTGGTGGAGACCGATGGATTCGCCGGTCATCTGCCCGGGCTCGACGTGCACGGCGACGTGTCCGTGACTGTCGCGGCCGTGCGCACGCCGACCGAGGCCGAGGAGCACGAGGCGCTGGAGCGCTACGAAGCCAGTCAGTGGGGATGAGAGCGAGATCGCCACGCCAGCCAGCCGCGGCGGACCGGCGTGACGACCTCCTGGGCGGACGCTAGCGTCGTCCGCCTAGTACCCGCGCTTCGGGTCGAAGACGGAGTACATCCGTTCGCCGGCCGCGAAGCGCCGCATGTTCTCTCGCACCAGCACCCAGCGCAGCTCGTCGTCGCGCTGCACGGCCGGATTGGCGGCCGTGCGGTTGCTCGAGCGCGTGCTGCGCGGGGTCTCGCGCGACCCGGTGAGCATCAGGTTCGGCGCCTTCCAGAGTGGCGAGTCGGGGGGCAGCGGCATCTCCGACGCCCAGTCCATGCCGGCGCTGCCGACCTGGCCGCTGCGCAACGCCGCGGCGAGGTCGTCGGGCACGACGATCTCGGCGCGCGAGAAGTTGACCAGCATCGCGCCACGCTTCATCTTCGCCAGCGTGGTGGCGTTGAACAGCCCGCGCGTGTCGGGCGTGAGCGGCGCCGCGATCACGACGATGTCGGCGCGGCCGATGAGATCGGGCAGCTCGTTGGCCAGGCCGACGTACTCCACGAACGGCGGGCCTTCGCGGCTCGAGGCGCGGGTGGCCAGCACCGTCATGCCGAACTCGTGCGCGAGGCGGCCCACTTCGGTGCCGGCGCCGCCGAGGCCCACGATCAGCATGGTGCCGCCCTGCAGCGACTTGGCCGGACGGGTCGGCTTGATTGACCCGAAGGCGCCGGCCTTCGCGTTGCCCCACGCGACCTCGGCGTTGCGCGCGAGTGCGAAGATGAACCCGAACGCGTTCTCGGACAGCCCGTCGTTCTTCACCTTCTGGCTGTTGGTGAGCAGGATCCTGCCGGTCTTGATCTCGGCTGCCGCCGCGCACTGATCGGTGCCGCCCGACGACGAGTGGATCCACTTCAGTTTCGGCGCGGCCTTGAACATGTCGGCGCCGCTCTCGCCGTGCTCGAGCCCGCACGCGCCGCTGACCAGCACGATGGCGTCGGCGTCGGCCCAGTGCTTCTGGTTCTCGAGGTTGTTCTCGACGCCGACGACGGTGACGCCGGCGGGCATCGCCGATTGCAGCCACGCCGTACGCTCGGGCCGGTCGACGTTCACGACCACCTTCTTCGGCGGGCTCCAGCCCGGCACCAGGTCCTTCGCCGAGCGCGCATTCTCGACCAGCGGGAAGCGGTTGATGGCGGTGACCAGGTCGATCGGGCCGACCACCTCGCCCGATGGCGTCGCCACCAGATCCGACGCTGCCGGTGCCGGGCCGCGCTGCTGCGCGCCGGGTCCGGCCACGGCCAGCGCCCACATCGCCGCCGCGGCGGTCCATCCGTACGCGTGTCCGTGTCTGTTCATGTCGCGGCCCTCGTGCCGGGCATCGGTCCGGCTCGCGCCGATGATAGGAGGACGCGCTGCCCGGAAGAATACCCGGATGAGGGTACGGCCGCGCCGGCCGTCAGTCCCCGGCGTCGACCCAGGTCACGCCCAGGGCGTCGAGCTTGCCGCGCAGGCCGTACAGGTCCAACCCGAGCTCGCCGGCGCGCAGGCGCTCGCGCGTCGCGCTCTCCTTGCCCTGCCGAGCGGTGGCCGCGGCGAGCACCGCGGCGGCGTCCTCACGGCGCACTACCGCGACCCCGTCCGCGTCGCCCACCAATACGTCGCCCGGGCGAATCCGCGCGCCGGCGCACACCACCTCGACGTTCACCGAGCCAGGCGTCGCCTTCACAGTGCCCTGCGCGTGCACCGCCTTCGACCAGACGGGGAAGTCCATCGACGCGAGCTCGGTCACGTCGCGGACGCCGGCGTCGATCACGAGGCCGCGCACACCATGGGCGCGGCACGACTCGGCCAGGAGCTCGCCGAACATGCCGTCGGTCGACTCGGAGGTCGTGACCACCACGAGCACATCGCCCTCGCGGGCGACGTCGAGGGCGGCGTGGATCATCAGGTTGTCGCCGGCCTGGCACAGCACCGTGAGCGCGGTGCCGGCGACACGCGCGCCTGGGTAGATGGGCCGCATGTACGGCCGCAACAGGCCGATGCGGCCCTGCGCCTCGTGCACGGTGGCGACGCCGAACACGCCGAGGGCATCGGCGAGCGCGCGATCGGTGCGGGGCGGATTCCTGACGATCACGTGGCTCACAGCAGCCCCTCGACGACCAGTGGATAGACGCGCTCGAACGCCTCGGCGACGCGGATGCCCTTCCGTCCGCCGTTGCGCACGGCCTGGCTGCCACGCCGCTTGCCGAGGTCGCTGTAGTAGTCCACCAGATGGCCCTGCGCCTGCATCGATCGCATCGCCTCGAGCTTGCGCTCCCACACCGGCGTCACGTCGAGCAGCACCTGCGGCACGAAACCGCACTGCTCCGGCTGGTGCGGCTCGAACAGGAACACCGGCGGCGCGCCCAGCACCGGTCCCGGCGCCGGATGGCCCATGGCCTGGGCGTAGACGCGCGCCTGCAGCGTCACGGTGTGCGCCACTGGATGGTCGAAGTTGTACGGGTCGAGGCGCGAGTGGGTGAGGATGCAGGCCGGCTGCAGCGTCTTCAGCTCTTCGACCATGGCGTCGATGGTCGCATCGGTCGGTCGCAGCGGGTAGTCGCCGGAGTCGAAGAACCTGACGTCCGCGCCGAGAATCCCGGCTGCCCGCGTCGACTCGGCGCGCCGGATCTCCTTGACGCGCGCGGTCGTCATGTCCGGCTCCGCCCACGCGCCCTGGCTCTCGCCGCGCTCGCCGAACGACAGGCACAGGATGCGGACGCGATAGCCGGCCGCGGCATAGAGCGCGATGGCCCCGCCGGCCCGCCACACGAAATCGGCGGCGTGGGCGCTCACCACCACGATGGACTGGCCGTCGCTCATGCCGTCTCTCCGGGTCGGGGGCCGCAGCTGCGGCCGCCGTTCACTGTACCCGCGCGGCAGGCGCGACGGTCATCGACCGCAGGTCGCGGCCACGCGTCTCGGGCAGCAGCGAGGCGAAGAGCACCACGACCACGTAGGCGCTGATGGCGCAGATGCCCATCGCCACCCCCAGCGGTACGGTGGCGCTGAGGAAGCCGACCAGCGACGGGAAGATCGAGCCGATTGCCCGGCCGGAGTTGCCGGTGAAGCCCTGCGCGGTGCCGCGGATGCGGGTGGGGAAGAGCTCTGCCAGGAACGCGCCGGTGCCGGCGGCCGTGCCCGACTGCAGCGTGCCCAGGACGAACCCGAGCAGGAACGTCGCCGCCGACGTGATCGGCGCCAGCGTATAGACCGCCACCGCGGCAGCCTGCAGGCACGCGCAGGTGATGAACGTCCGCCGCCGTCCGATGCGGTCGGCGAGGAAGCCGTTGACGAACGCGCCGCAGAACGACCCGAGGATGTTCACGGCCAGGTAGCCACCGACGTTCAGCACCGACAGGCCGAGCGACATCTTCAGGTAGGCCGGCAGCCACGTGATCATCACGTAGTTGCCGCCGTAGATGCCGGTCGTGAGCATCGAGGCCTTGAACGTCGTGCCGAAGTGGCCGTCGCGGAAGATGTCGAGCAGCGAGGCGTGCCCGTCGGTCTTCGCCCGCTCCCGCGCCTCGAGGTAGATCGGCGCTTCCTTCACGTTGCGGCGAATCCACAGCACCGCCAGCGACGGCAGGAAGCCCGTGAAGAAGAACACGCGCCAGGCGTATTCCGGCGGCAGGTAGCTGAAGAGGACGGTCGAGAGCAGCACGGCGATGCCGTAGCCCACCGCCCAGCCCGCCTGGATGGCACCGACGACGCGGCCACGCAGCCGCGGGTTGATGACCTCGCTGATCAGCACGGCGCCCACCGCCCATTCGCCGCCGAACCCGAGCCCCTGCAGGCTGCGGGTGAAGAGGAGCTGCTCGAACGAGTTGGTCAGGCCCGACAGGAACGTGAACGTCGAGAACCAGATGATGGTGATCTGCAGCACGCGCACCCGGCCGATGCGGTCCGAGAGCATGCCGGCCAACCAGCCCCCCAGCGCCGACATGATCAGCACCGCGGTGCCCAATATCCCCGCCTGACCGGTCGACATGTGCCACAGGGCGATCAGCGTCGGGATCGTCAGCGCGTACATCTGCGTGTCGAGGGCATCGAGCGCCCAGCCGCTGAAGCACGCGAAGAAGGTGCGGCGCTCGTCGCGCGACAGTTCGCCGTACCAGCTGAAGGCGCCGGTTCGCTCGGTGGGCCGGGTGGCGGCCGCTGAGGCAACAGACTGATCCATCGGGAACTCCCACCGCCCGACCCTGCTGCGCCGGAGCGGGGGCGATGATAGCGACCGGTCGGGGACCGGCAAATACCCTGATGTGGGTATGCGCGACGGCGGTCCGCACGGGCGTGCGGTCGCTACAATGGCCGGCGCCGACGATGATCGACGGACTGCGTCAGGTGCGTGCGTTTCTCGCCGTGGCGCGGCTGCGCAGCTTCGTGCGCGCCGCGAGCGAACTGCACGTGTCGCAGCCGGCGCTCACCGTCCAGGTCCAGCAGCTCGAACGCACCCTGGGCGTCAAGCTGCTCGAGCGCAACAACCGCAGTGTCGCGCTCACCCGCGCCGGCGAAGACATGCTGCTGCCGCTCGAGCGGCTGCTCATGGACGCCGAGGCCATCCTGGGCCGCGGCCACGACCTCCTGCACCTCCGCCGCGGCATCCTGGCCATCGCCGCCGTGCCCACAGTGGCCGCGGCGATCCTGCCGCCGGTGCTGCGCGAGTTTCGCGAGGCGTATCCGGCCATCACGGTGCGGGTGCGCGACGATGTCGCGGCGAACTTCCAGGACCTCGTGCGCTCGGGCGACGTCGACGTGGGCATCGGCGGCCACCTGCCGCACGATCACACCATCGCCACCGAGGATCTGTTCGCCGATCCCATCTGTGTCTTCGCGCCGCACGGCCATCCGCTGGCGCGCAAGCGCCGTGTCACCCTGCGCGACGTCGTCGGGCACGACGTCATCATGCCGAGCCGCCTGCTGAGCGTGCGGGCCACGCTGGAGCAGGGCCTGCAGGAACAGGGCCTGTCGATTCGACCGGCGCACGAGACCAGTCACTTCTCGACCGCGGTCGCGATGGTGAATGCCGGCCTGGGCGTGTCGATCCTGCCGTATATCGCTTACGCCTGTTACCGCTCGACCCAGGTGCGCTGCCTGCCGCTCCACGACCCGCCGCTCGAACGTCGCATGGTGATTGCTGCGCCCGAAGGCCGGCAGCCGTCGCCGGCGGTCGAGAAGTTCAAGGAGATCCTGCGGCGGCGCACGGCCGAATACACCGCCACGCTCTCGGCGGTGATGGTCACGCGGCATGCCGGCTAGAGGTCCGGCCGGGGGCGGTCAGTGACGGCCGTCGGGCGTCTCGCGGCGTCCGCACACCCCCTGCGCGATCAGGGCGCCGATCTCGTCGCCGGAGTA
Organism: uncultured Acidobacteriota bacterium; assembly: GCA_902826065.1. Classification (GTDB taxonomy): domain Bacteria; phylum Acidobacteriota; class Vicinamibacteria; order Vicinamibacterales; family UBA2999; genus CADEFD01. The sequence continues at coordinate 48,766 of CADEDM010000002.1, forward strand.
GCCGGCCTCCGCGAGGATCTCGGCGGTGTGCTCGCCGAGCCCCGGGGGCGACGCGAGGGCGCGGTGGGGCGTGCGCGACAACTCGAGCGGCGGCCGCGGCACCGTGACCGGACCCGCGACGCCGGCGAGATGCACCTCCTCGAGCAGCCGCTGCGCCTGTACCTGCGGGTCGTTCAGGACCTGCGTGGCGGTCTGGATCGGTGCGGCCGGCACCTGGTGCGCGTCGAACACCGCCTTCCAGTGGCACGCCGGCTCGGTGGTCAGCACCGCGCGAATCTCGTCGTCGAGCGCGGCCCGATGCTGGACGCGCAGCACGTTGGTGACGTAGCTCGGCGACGACGCCCACTCCGGATGGCCGAGGGCGGTCGCGAAGCGCTTGAAGATGCGGTCGTTCGAGACGCCGATCATCATCGGGCCGTCGCCGGTCTCGAAGGCGCCATAGGGATAGAACGACGCCCCGCTCGCTCCGAAGGACGGATAGCGGCTGCCCTGCGGCACCGGGTCCTCGTTCGTGAACTGCGCGCCGAGCAGGTTGTGGAACATCAGCATGACGCCGGCTTCGAGCAGCGACGTGCTGACCCGCTGACCTTCGCCCGACTGCGCCCGCTCGACCAGGGCCGCCAGCACGCCCACCGTCAGCCACAGCCCGGCGCTGCCGTCGATGATCGGCACGCCCGAGCGCACCGGCGGCGACGACGGGCCGGTGCCGGTGACGCTCATGATGCCGCTGCGGCCCTGCAGCAGGGCTTCGTAGCCGGGCCGCTTCGCATCGGGCCCGCGATGCCCGAAAGCCGACAGCGACGCGTAGACCAGCCGCGGATTGGCGGCGCGCAGCGTCGCTTCGTCGAGGCCGAGGGCGGCGAGCTTCTCGCCCCGCATGTTCTCGACGATCACGTCGCACGACGACGCCAGCCGCAGCACCACGTCGCGGCCGGCCGGCGTCGTGATGTCGACGGCGATCGACCGCTTGCCGCGATTGAGCGGCACGAACGCCGAGCCCCACTCGCCGAGGTGCGGGCCCATGTGACGCGAGTCGTCGCCGCCGTCGACGCGCTCGATCTTGATCACGTCCGCGCCGAGGTGGCCGAGGATGAGCGTCGCCATCGGGCCGGCGATGATCGTGCTCAGGTCGAGCACACGGATGCCCTGGAGCGGTGACGGTGCGGAGCCGGACGAATCGGAGCGGTCCATCGGTGCGGGGCATTACACGGCAGCGCCGCGCGCCTTGTAAATTCGCAAGTTCGTATCACTGCATTCCGAACTCGCAATCGGCGACGCGCGCGCGGCCCGCCGATGACGCCGTTCCGTTTGCCGGAACACTCCGATTGCATCTTTCGAATTTACAAAGCATCGGCGCGGCCTCTAGTCTCCGCCCGGGTGCGGCCGCCGGTAATGGGCGCGGCGTCGCGGCCGGACCACGAACGACATGAGCGGCCAGCAGATCATCGGCTTCGAGGGCGTCGGCCGCTCGTTCGTGCACCGCGACCGCGAGCTGGTGGCGACGCGCGACATCACGGTCTCGATCCACGAGGGCGAGATCGTCACGATCGTCGGCCCGTCGGGGTGCGGTAAGACGACGATGCTCAACCTGGTGGCCGGCCTCATGGCCCCGAGCCGAGGCACCGTCACCTACCGCGGCGAGCGGGTCGCCGCGCTCAACGGCCGCACCGGCTACATGACGCAGAGCGACCACCTGCTGCCGTGGCGCGACGTCGCCAGCAACATCGCCGTGCCGCTCGAGATCCGCGGCGTGCCGAAGGCCGAGCGTCAGCGGCGGGTCGAAGCGCTGATGGACCTCGTCGGCCTGGCGCACTTCGAGACGAGCTATCCGGCGGCGCTGTCGGGCGGGATGCGCAAGCGAACGGCCCTGGCCCGGCTGCTTGCCTACGACCCCGAGACGCTGCTGCTCGACGAGCCGTTCGCCGCGCTCGACGCCCAGCTGCGGCTGCGGATGCAGACCGAGCTCGTGAGACTGAGCCGGCGGCTGAACAAGACCGTGCTCTTCGTGACCCATGACCTCGACGAGGCCGTCGCTCTCGGCGACCGCTGCCTCGTGTTCTCGCCCCGGCCCGGCACCATCGTGCGCGACGTGACGATACCGCTGCCGCGCGATCGCGACATGGTCGCCCTGCGCCAGGACCCCGAGTACCGCCGCCTGTGCGGCGAGCTGTGGGAGCAGGTGGCGCCGGCGCTCGACGCCACGGCCAGCGAGTTCCCGGAGCCGCTGCCGTCATGAAGCTGTTCCTGGGGCGCGCGTTGCTGATCGTCGCCGTGCTCGTGGTGTGGGACGTCAGCGCCCGCACCGTGACCGACGAGTTCTTCATCAGCCGGCCGGAGCTCGTGGCGGTGAAGTTCCTGGAGCTCGTCACCAGCGGCCGCTTGTTCTATCACGGCTGGATCACCGTGCTCGAGACGGTGGCCGGCTTTCTCACCGGCGCGGCCGCCGGCATCCTGGTGGGCCTGCTGCTCGGCCGCAACGAAGGCCTCGCGCGCCTCGTCGATCCGCTGCTCACGGCCGTCAACAGCCTGCCGAAGGTGGCGCTGGCGCCGCTCTTCATCATGTGGTTCGGCATCGACCTGGGGATGAAGATCATCCTCACCGCCACCATCGTCTTCTTCCTGGTCTTCGCCAACACCTACAACGGCGTGCGCAGCGTCGACGTGCAGCTGCTCGAGATCCTGCGGCTGATGGGCGCCCGCGAGCGCGATCTCATCGCCAAGGTGATCGTGCCGTCGGCGCTGCAGTGGGTGTTCGCGGGCCTGCAGCTCTCCGTGCCCTACGCGCTGATCGGGGCGGTCATCGGCGAGATCATGGCGGCCAACCGCGGCCTCGGGTTCCTGCTGCAGGACGCCGCCGGGCAGCTCGACACCGGCGGTGTGTTCGCGGCGCTCTTCGCCATCGTGCTGCTCGCACTGCTGTTGCAAGCAGTCGTCCGCGGGACCGAACGCTGGCTGACGCCATGGAAGGTGGACGGCGAACGGCGTGAGGCGGCGGCGTGAAGGGGACGCCCGCGTGGATGAAGGCGGCCGCCGCCGTGGCCGTTGCCGTCGCGGCGGCAACCGCCGTGTGGCTGGGCGCGCGTCAACGGGATGCCACCGACGCGTCGGTGCCCACGCTCGAGGCCGTGCGCGTGGGCCTGCCGACCGAGGGCTTTTTCTACGTGCCGCTGTACCTGGCCATGGACGCCGGCCTGATGGCCGCCGAGGGCCTGGCGCCCGAACTCATCCAGTTCCGCGGCGGCGGCGCGTCGATCGCCGGCCTGGCCAGCCGCAGCGTCGAGTTCTGCATCTGCGCCATCCACAACGCGATCAACGCCACCGCCAAGGGCACTGACATCACGCTGGTGGGCACGGTCACGGGCCAGTACGCCAGCAACATCGTGATCCGGGAGGACGTGGCGGAGCGGCTCCACATCACCCCGGAGACGCCGATCGCCGACCGCCTGACGGCATTGCGCGGCCTGCGCATCGGCGCGACCGGCGTCGGCGGCGGCACCGACTTCCTGCTGCGCTATCTCGCGCGCAAGGCCGGCCTGTCGGCCGAGAGCGACTTCACGGTGCTGTTCCTGGGGAGCGGCGGCGCCGTGCTGTCGGCCTTCGCCCAGCGCCGCATCGACGCCTTCGTCTACTCGTCGCCCACGTCCGACATCGGGCTGCTGCGCTACCGCGGCGTGCTGCTGCTCGACATGTCGCGCGGCCAGTTCGAGGACCTGCGCGGCTACCCGTCGATGGCGTTGAGCGCCCGCCGCTCGTGGCTGGAACCGCACCACGATCAGGCGTTGCGGTTCGTGCGCGCGCTGGCGAGGGCCAACCGCATGATTCACGATGAGCCCGACAAGGCCCAGCAGATCCTGCGCCGGCGCTTCGCGTCCCTGCCGCAGGACGTCTACGATGCGGCGTGGCGGGCCAACGTGGCGGCGTATCCCGAGACGCCGGTCGTGTTCGAGCAGAACGTGCAGCGCGCGCTCACGTTCCTGGCGGCGGTCCAGAACCAGCCGATTCCCGGCGCGGCGCGCGACTACTTCGACAACACCTACGCCGACGCCGCCGTCAGCGCGATCCGCTGATCGGGGCCGCGGGCTCGCCGTCGAGGACCCGGATCGGCGCGCCGTCGAGCCAGGCGCGCAGGTTGTCGACAGTTTCGCCGTAGAACTGGCGCAGCGTCGCCTCGGTCACGAAGCCGATGTGCGGCGTGGCCAGCACCGAGTCCATCGTTCGAAAGGGATGGTCCGCCGGCAGGGGCTCGCGCTCGAAGACGTCGAGGGCCGCGCCGGCGAGGCGCCCGGCGCGCAGGGCGGCGATCAGCGCCGCTTCGTCCACCAGCGGCCCTCGGGCGGTATTCACCAGCACCGCGGACGGCTTCATGGCTGCCAGTTCCGCGGCGCCGACGATACCGCGCGTGCGGTCACCCAGCACGAGATGGATGGTGAGCACGTCGGCGGCGGCGAAGAACTCGGCCTTCGGCAACAGCCGCACGCCGTGCGCCGTGGCGGCCTCGACGGTGAGGTTCTGGCTCCACGCCACGACGTCCATCCCGAAGGCCTGGCCGACACGGGCCACGTGCGCGCCGATCCGGCCCAGGCCCAGCACGGCCAGCGTGCGCCCGTGCAGGTCGGCGCCCACCTCGGTCTGCCAGCCGCCCGAGCGCAGCGACGCCGCCTGCGAGGGAATGCGGCGCAACAGCGCCAGGATGAGGCCCCAGGTCAGCACCGGGGCGCCCAGCGACGGCGACCCCGTGCCGCAGACCGTGATGCCCAGCTCGCGCGCCGCCGCCAGGTCGATCGAGGCGTTGCGCATCGTGGTCGAGGCGATGAGGCGCAGGCGCGGCAGCCGCTCGAGGATGGCGCGGGGCAGCGGCGTGCGCTCGCGGACGACGCAGACGGCGTCGAAGGGCAGGAGACGGGCGACCACGTCGTCGGCGTCGGCGACGTGGTCGTGGAACGTGGTCAGACTGGCCCGGCCCTCGAGTGGCGACCAGTCGGCCAGGCGCCTCGCGGCGTCCTGGTAGTCGTCGAGGATCGCGACGCGGATCACTGCGGGTTCGCGGCCGTCCCCGGCGCCGGCGCCGCCACGATGTCCTTGCGATCCAGCGTGTTGGTCTCGTCGATCATCTTGGCGTAGGCGCGCGTCAGCTGCTCGAGCGAGGCCGCCGGCACGGCGTCGGGCGTGTCGAGATCCGAGTGGTAGAAGTCGCTCGACACGATCGACATGATCGACGGCGCGTCACGCCACACCTGGCCCATGTCGCCGCTGGCCGCCGGCTCCATGCGATGCATGATCGACACGCCGAAGGTCTCGTAGGCCTTGAGCGACAGGGCCGCCAGCTTCGGGCTGCCGTGCACGAACCACCGGCGTGGCTGGATGCCGTTGGTCGGCCGCATCTCGCCCTCCCAGATCGAGAGCGCCAGCGGCGACGCGTGCTCGGCGTTGATCATCAGCGCGGTCTTGGCCAGGACCGTGTCCTTGTTGTCGTGCATCCAGCGTACGCCGAGCGACCCGGCGTGGTGTCCCGACGTCGTGACGAACTTGATCGTGCGCCGGCGCTGCGCCTGGGGCACCTTGGCGAAGTGCTCGGCCAGGGCCATCATCACCGCCACGCCCGAGGCGTTGTCGGACGCGGCCTGGAAGTAGCCGTCGTGGTGCGAGAACACGATGATGTCCTCGTCGGTCGTGCCCGGCAGCTCGCCCCAGACGTTCGAGTCCTTGAGCCCGGGGCGGGTCTCGGTGGCGAGCATCATCTTCAGGCGCACCGGCCCGCCCTTCTCGATCATCTCGCGGATGGCCTTGCCGTCCTCGTTGCCGATGGTCATGTGCGGGATGCTCGCCCCGTTGGCGCCGGCCTGGAACACCCAGTTGCCGAAGTACGACATGTTCACGAGGATGGCGGCGGCGCCCTTCTCCTGCGCGCGCAGGATGGCGCCGTTCCAGATCGCCGAGTGATCGCTGACGCGGGGCGTCATGATGCTCTCGATCAGCACCGCCTTGCCCTTGACGTTGCGGCCGATGAAGTCGGCCTCGGTGCCCAGGCCGACCCAGGCCACCTCGAGATCGAGGCCACCGGGCGGCGTCGCGGCCGAGCCCACGGTCGGCCACACGCTCGCCGGCGTCACGGTCTTGCCGCCGCCGGTGACCGAGAGGCTCCAGTCCTTCGCGAACCACTGCGGCGGCAGGTCGAACGGCTGCTTGCGCACGTTCTTCAGGCCCAGCTTGGTGAACGTGGTCTCGACCCAGTCTTCGGTCATGTGGTCGTACTGGGTGCCGGCGATGCGGCCCCACCACTTGTTGCCGTCGGCCTTGCTCTTGAGCGAGATGGCGACGACGTCCTTCAGGTACGGCTTGATGCGCTCGCCCTGAATGTCGGCGTAGGCCTGTTCCGATGCCGCCAGCGGGAAGCGCACGAAGTGGCTGTCGTCGAGCGGGAAGCTGTGCGCGCGTGGGCCGGAGCGGCCGCGCGGCCAGGTGTAGGGCTGACGTCGCTGGCCGGGCTGCGCCTGCGCTTCCTGGCCGTCGACGTCGCGGGTGGCGAGCAGCGCCGAGGCGACACCGAGCGCCGTGATCGCCACGAAGATGCTGCGCCGAATGCTGGTTCTCATCACGACCTCCTGCGCTTGCGCGCGATGCCCCGGAGCCTAGGGGCGCATCGCGCGCTTGTAAATTCGATTCTTCCGAACACTGTCTTTCCACAATGCGAATGCGCGCGACGGGCGCGCGCGGATACGATCACCGCGTCATCTCCGGGAGCAGGCCATGTCGAACGTGACGTTCCGCGACGTGTCGCTCACGCGTGAGGCCCACGTCGCCCGCGTCGAGCTGCACCGCCCGCCTCACAACTTCTTCGACGCCGATCTGCTCGCGGATCTGGCGGCGGCGTTCGCCGCCTGCGACGACGAGCGCGACTGTCGCGCCATCGTGCTCTGCGCCGAAGGCCGCTCGTTCTGCGCCGGCACCGACTTCGCCAGCGCCGGCGCCGGCGACGATGGCACGCGTGCCGCCCGCATCTACGCCGAGGCGCGCACGCTCTTCGCCGTGCGCACGCCGGTCGTCGCCGCCGTGCAGGGCGCCGCCATCGGCGGCGGCTTCGGGCTGGCGCTCGCCGCCGACTTCCGCATCGCCGCGCCGGAAGCGCGCTTCAGCGCCAACTTCGTGAAGATCGGCATCCATCCCGGCTTCGCCCTGACGCACACGCTGCCGCGCCTGATCGGCCCGCAGCGCGCGAGCCTGCTGCTCTACACCGGCCGTCGCCTCACCGGCGACGAAGCCCTGGCGTGGGGCCTGGTCGACCAGGTCGTCCCGCTCGACGCCCTGCGCATCGCCGCCACGGCGCTCGCCACCGAGATCGCCGAGGCCGCCCCGCTCGCCGTCGCCGCCACCCGCGCCACCATGCGGCGCACGCTGGGCCCCGCCGTCGCCCGGGCGCTCGCGCGCGAGCTGGCCGAGCAGACGCGCCTGCGCCGCACCGCCGACCATCGCGAAGGTGTGCGCGCCGCGAGTGAACGCCGGCCGGCACATTTCATCAGCGAGTGACCGGATCGGGCAGCCGGAACGCCAGGTACTCGCCCGAGTAAGCGCCGCCGCTGACGGCCACGACCAGGTACTGGCGCCCGCCCGCCATGTAGGTCATCGGTGTGCCGCTCTGAGGCGCCGGCATCAGCACGGCGCCCACTTCCTTGCCGGTGGCCTTGTCATAGGCCCGCAGCATCGCGCCGCGTCCCCGGCCCGGGGCGGTGGTGGTCAGCGGATCCCCCGCGACGACCAGGGTCTTGGTCACCAGCGCCCCGACGGCGCCCGACTGGCCGGTGCGCGGAATCGTGACGCCCTTCAACGCCGGATGCAGGCGCACGGCATCCGGCGTCTCGCCATGCGGCACCTGCCAGCGGAACTCGCCGGTGTCGAGGTCGATCGCGGTGAGGCGGCCATACGGCGGCTTCAGCAGCGGCAGGCCACGCGGCCGGAAGTCGACGTCGATGAGCCGATCCGATCCGCCGAACTCGCTCACGGCCTTCGACGGCGCGGCTTCGGCGCCGGCGTCCTCGCCTGGCCCGCCAATGTAGCGGACCCCCGTCACCGCGTTGCCTGACACGTAGCGCAGGTCCGAGAACTCCTGGCTGGGCGACGGCATCAGGCCATATGGCACGAACGAGGTGTAGGACGGGACGATCAGCGTGTGCGTGTCCGGGTCGTACGAGCCCCCGGGCCAGTTGGTGCCGCCGGTGGAACGGAACGCGTGGATCGGCCCTTCGGCCCGGCTGACGACCGCCGGCGTGAAGATCGGGCCGAGGCGGAACTTCTTCGCGATGGTCTCCGCCTCGCCTCGGAGCTCGGGCGTGAAGTCGATGAAGTGCTTCGCCTCCACGCCCTGGATGTCGTACGGCAGTGGACGCGTCGGGAACGGCTGCGTCGGCGCATACCACTCGCCGGGCACGTCGCCCGCAGGCACCGGGCGCTCCTCGATCGGCCACACCGGCGCGCCGGTCGCGCGGTCGAACACGTAGACCATCGCCTGCTTGCCCATCACGGCGACGGCCTTCACGTCGCGCCCGCCGACACGGATGTCGGCGAGGATTGGCGCGGTGGCGACGTCCATGTTCCAGATGGGATGGTGCACGAGCTGGTAGTGCCAGCGCCGTTGGCCCGTCTTCAAGTCGACCGCGACCAGGCTCTCGGCGTAGAGGTTGTTGCCGGGCCGATGGCCGCCGTAGAAATCGGAGGTCGGCGTCTCCACGGGCAGGTAGGCGAGCCCGAGCGCCTCGTCGACCGCCATCTGGTTCCAGACGCCGGTGTTGCCGGTCGTACGCGCCGAATCCTGCAGCCAGGTCTCGTGACCGGCCTCCCCTGGCCGTGGAATCGTGTGGAACATCCACAGCCGGCGGCCGGTGCGGGCGTCGATGGCCTGCACGATGCCCTTGGTGTTGTTGGCGCGCCTCGGGGTGTGGCCCTCCCGGAACGCCGAACCGATGAGCACGATGTCGCCGGCCACCGACGGCGTGGCATGCAGGCCGATCTCGCCGGTCTCCAACGGAATCTGCTGGTTGTCGCCGGCGACGACGCCGTCCTTGAGATCGACCACGCCGTCGCGGCCGAACCCGGTGATGCGCGCGCCCGTGTCGGGGTCGAGGGCGACGAGCTGGTAGCCCGTCGTGACGTAGAAGATGCGGCTCTGGCGCCCGTCGCTCCAGTACGCGACACCGCGGCCCGAGAGCTGGCGCGGCGACGCGGCGGCGCGAGCGCCCTCACGTTCCGACGAGACCCATCGCACCTCGCCGGTGGCGGCGTCCAGCGCCACCACCGATCGCCGGGTGCCGGCGGTCGTGTAGAGCACGCCGCCCACCATCAACGGCGTGCCCTCGAGCTTGAACTCGGGACGCGGGCCGAAGTTGTCGGTCTTGACCCGCCACGCCACCTCCAGCCGGGCGAAGTTGCCGGCGTCGATCTGGGCGAGGGGCGAGTAGTGATGATTGCGGTTGTCGCCCGCGTACGAACGCCATTCGACGCCGTCGGCGACGGAGGCGGGCGGCACCCCGGCGCCACCGCCGCGGCCCGACGTGGCCGTGACGGCGACGGCTGCGCCCAGGCCGAGCACCAGGACCAGCGACGTGGGGACGTGCCGCATCGCCTACCCGACCTCGGCGTTCACGGCCTGCACCATCGCCTTGATGTAGCCGTAGGCGAAGGCGAACGCCTGGTTCCTGGCCGCCGGATCGGCGTGCTCGGGCACGTGGTCGGGACACAGCATGTACGGGTAGCCGACGTCGCGCAGGGTGCGCACCACCTCGTAGAAGTCCATGTCGCCGTTGTCGGGATAGACCTCCATGAAGTGGTCCCAGCCGCCCTTGATGTTGCGCAGATGGATGTTGAAGATCTGCTTCCGCCCGCCGACGTAGCGGATGATCGGGTGGATCTCGGTCTTCGGGTCCTTGAGGCCTTCCGCGGTCGACCCCAGGCACAGGTTGAAGCCGTGGTACGGGCTGTCGTACAGCTCGGCGAAGCGCTTGATGCCGGCGAAGACATCGGGGCTGTTCCAGCGCGTGATGCCGCGGTAGCCGGCGTGGGTCGGCGGGTCGGCGATGTGATTGCCGAGCTGTACCTTGTACTCCGCCGCGACGGGCAGGATGCGATCGAGCAGATACGTGATGCGCTCGTACACCGTGTCGGCCGTGACGACGCCGGCCTTGGTGAGCGCCGGGTTGCGCTTCATCGCCTCCGGGTAGTCCCACGTGTTGTACGTCGCGTTGCCGCGCTTCGCGTCGGTCGTGCGCCCGGTCCGCAGCATGCCGAGAATCGTCGTGTTGTAGTTGAGCAGGCGGACGCCGGTCTTGCCGGCCACCTGGATCATCTGCTGCACGATCTCGATGTCGCGGTCGCGCTGCGGGCTCTGGCCGAGCATGATGGCGGGGAACCGCGTCGACTCGATGCCCTGCGAGTGCCACAGATGGTAGGCCTCGAGCTTGATGCCGTACTTCTCGCAGTCGTCGCGCTTCTTCAGCGAGTCATCGAGGTCCCAGCCCTTGCCCTCGACGAAGTGCGGCTCGTCGCCATCGAGGTTGAAGACGCCGTGGCGGGCCTTGAACTCGAGGTTCTCGCGCGTCGTGCCGCCCGACTGACAGCCGACGTGCATCGCGGCCCTGGCGGGCTTCGCGGTCGGCGCCGGCGGGCGCTGCGCCGCGAGCGGAACCGCTGACAGCACTGCGCCGGTGGTGCCCGTCGCCAGCGTCCTGCCGAACTCGCGTCGTCTCATGGTGACCTGCCTGTCCGCGCAGAAAGCGCGCATCGAGGCCGTCACATTCCGTCGCGCGCTGCCGGCCGTCAATACCCTCGAGTGGGTAGATGGCGATCGGCGCCGTGGCTGGCCGCGCCGTCAATACCCTGCACGGGTTATTGACGACTCCTGCACCTGCTCTTAGTGTTCACGCCAATGGCGCGTACTCCGGCGAAGCGTCACGAACCTCGCCGCGACCCGTGCCGCACGGCGCCAGAGCCCGCTCCTCACGTGCTCGCGCTACCGAGGAGAACGAACATGTTGAGATACGGGATCGCAGTCGTGCTGGCCACCAGCGTCGTGGTCCTCGTGGCCGCCGCACAGCAAGACGTGCAGCCGACCTGCCGCAACTGCCCGGCGACCTACATCGGCAAGGACGAGTTGAACGCCTACATCACCAGGGCGCGCACCCACGACATCGTCGACCAGCAGGTGCGGGCCCTCGACATCGGCAAGATCAACGCCGCGGTGGGTATCGTCCACCGGGAGAAGCTCGATGCCCAGGCGCCCGACTCGGTGGCCGAGCACGACCTCGTCGGCGAGGTGTACTACATCATCGACGGCTCGGGCTCGCTGATGACGGGTGTCGATCTGGTCAACAAGAAGCGCCGGTCGGCAGACGCGGAGAACGTCCGCATGCTCAACGGCCCCGGCAACGGCGCGGCGTCGATCCGGAACGGGACGACGCACCAGTTGAAGGCCGGCGACGTCATCGTCATCCCGGCCGGTACGGGTCACGTCTTCACCAAGATCGATGACCACATCACCTACCTGATGGTCCGGCTCGATCCGGACAAGGTGACGCCGCTCAAGAACGAGTCGGATTCGCGCGCCGACCTGGCGCGCACGATCACCAGGCCCTAGCGGCCTCGGGGACGGCGGGCCAGGCCCGCCGTCCGTCCACCTACTGCAGGTGAATGATGCCGCGGCGCAGCGCCACGGTCACGGCCGCACTGCGGTCGTTCACCTTCAGCTTCGTGAGGATGTTGCGCACGTGCACGTGGGCGGTCTCCTCGCTGATGCCCAGCGCCGCGCCCACTTCCTTGTTGCGCATGCCCTGCGCCACCAGCGCCATCACCTGGACCTCGCGAGGCGTCAGCGTCGGCCCGCTGGCCCTGGCCGCCAGCTGCGCCGCGACCTCCGGCCGCACCGGGTGGCCTCCGGCATGGACTTCACGCACGACGCGGACCAGGTCGTCCGACAGCATGTCCTTCAGCAGGTAGGTCGTCGCGCCGGCCTCGATCGCCCGGAAGATGTCCTCGTCGCCCTGATACATCGTCAGCACGACGATACGGGCCGCCGGGTCGAGTTTGTGAATCTCGCGGATGGCCTCGACGCCGTTCATCGATCCGAGCTGCAGGTCCATCAGCGTGATGTCCGGCCGCAGGTTGCGATACTGCTCGATGGCGGTCTCGCCGGACGAGGCGACGCCGACGACCTCCATGTCGGCCTGCCGGCCGATGATGAGCGAGATGCCGTCGCGAACGATGCGGTGATCGTCGACGCAGAGGACGCGGATGGTCTGGGGACGTGGAGGCATGAGCTTCAGGCGGCGACGGGCACGCTGGCGCGGATGTGGGTGCCCTGGTTGGGGTGACTGGTGATGACGAGCGAGGCGCCGATTTCCTCGGCGCGCTCGCGCATGCTGATGAGGCCGTAGTGGTCGGCGGAGGTCTCCACCGCCACGTGATGGTCGAAGCCGCAGCCGTCGTCGGAGACCTGCAGCGTGATGTCGGCCTGGGTGTAGGAGAGATCGACGCGGATGGTGCCAGGCCGGGCGTGCCTGACGGCGTTGTTGATGGCTTCCTGCCCGATGCGCAGCAACTCGCCTTCGACCGTGCTCGAGCAGGGCCGCGGGTCGCCGTCGACCTCGAACTCGAAGCGAATCCCCTGATCGGCGGTGGCGTGTTCGCCCACGGTGCGAAGCGCCGTCATCAGGTCACCGCGACGCAGGCGTTGGGAGCGCAGTTCGAAGATCGCATGCCTGGCCTCGCGGATGTATTCCTCGACCTGCTTGCGCATCCGGACGAAGCTGCGGCGCATCCCGGGCGCATTCACTTCGACGTCGGCGGCGATGGCGTCGAACTGCAGCGCGACCCCCACGAGGCCCTGGAGCAGCGTGTCGTGCAGTTCGCGGCTGAGGCGGACCCGTTCGCCGAGCAGCAGCGCGAACTGGCGGCGGATCTGGCGTAGACGGAGCTGCCAGACGGCCCACACGCTCAGCGCCAGCATGATGACCACACCCGTCGTGAACCAGGTGGTCTGGTAGAACATCGGGGCGATGGCAAAGGCGAAGGTGGCGTCACGATCGAGCCACGAGCCGTCGGCCGCGCTCGCCTGGACGCGGAACGCAAAGTTGCGCGGCGGCAGGTTGGTGTAGAAGGCCGTGCGGCGCGTGCCGGCTTCGACCCAGTCCGCGTCGAACCCGTCGAGCCGATAGCGGAAACGCGTGCGCTGCGGCGAGCTCAGGTTCAGCTCCGAGTAGCCAATCTCCAGTCGCGTGGTACGGGCGGGCAGCGTCAACCCCATCACCGGCTCGAACGGCGTCTCGTCCGCGCGCACGAACTCGATGGCCATGGGCCGCCGGGTCGGCGCCTCGCGGAGCGCGCGGGGGTTGACGATGCTGAGGCCGCGCGACGTCACGAACCAGAGCCGCCCGTCGCCGGCGCGGACGACGCGACGATTGTTGTTGTAGGCGTGGGGAAGGCCCGCCAGGCCGTCCGACCGGTCATACGAGGTGTAGGGAATGTCCGCCGCCCGGCCGTCGGCGACGGCGTCGTAGTCGTCGCGTGACATCCGGAGCAGGCCGAAGCCGGTGCCGATCCACAGCGTGTGGACGTCGTCTTCGGTGACCGCCGTGAGGTCGCTGACGGGAAAGCCGTGATCGGAACGCACGGTGACGAACCGGCCGCCGGCGAACTTGCTGAGTCCGCCGATCGCGGCCAGCCACAGGGCGCCCTCGTCGTCCTCGAAGATCTGCCGCACGGTGCCGGCGCCCAGGCCATCCGCCGGACCGTAGAACGTGAATGCGCCGGTGCGATCGCGGATGGCGACCCGGCCGTCGGCCAGGGCGGCCCAGAGACGGCCACCCCGATCGGTGTGCAGCACCTTGATGCGGGCGCCGCCCAGCGCTGGCGGCAAAGCGATGGGCGTGAGCGCGCCTCGACTCCACCGCAGGAGGCGTTCGGCCTGGTCGTAGATCCAGACCCCCCCCGCCAAGTCCGAGGCGATCAAGTCGACGACATGCATGCGCGGTATCGGCAGCGGCACCGGAGTGGTCGTTCCGGCCGCCATTCGCGCGAAGTACCGATCGGTCGCGATCCAGATCGCGCCGCGCTCATCGGCGTACATCGTCCTGAGCCTGGCGCCGGCGAGGGACACGCGGGTCGGGGCGGACTCGTCGCCGCCGGACACGTAGCGCATCAGGCTCTCGTCGGTGGCGACCCACACGCTCCGGTCGGGGGTGATCTCGATGCCCGCCACCAGTCCTTGATCGGTGAGCTGGCTGACGCGGCGTGGCGTGAGGCGATTGAGACCCTCGGTGGTGCCGGCCCAGATGTTGCCGTCGCGGTCTTCGAGCAGGGCCCCGACGCCGTCGCTCAGCAGGCCCGTGAGCGAGCTGGCGCGATCCGTCTGGAACCCTCCGGCTGGTCGCGGACGCACCCTCCACAGGCCTTGACCGATGGTCCCGATCCACAGGTTCTGCTGGCGATCCACGAGCAGCCGGTAGCCCCGACCCCGTTCGGCGAGCTCGAAGCGCGCCGGCGCGACGCCGCCGACGGCGTGATAGCCCGCGGTCCAGTCGTTGACGAGCACGCGGCCGGTCGGGTCCTCGACGAACGACCGCGGAAAACCGCCCACGATGGCCGGGACCCGGCCCGACGCGTCTTCGGTGAAGCTGCGTTGGAACCGGCCGACGAGGCCGGCCTCGGTCGGCTCTTCGGTGTCGGCATCGATGGTCTCGATGCGGGTGAAGATCGTGCCGCGCGGCTCGCGGCGCAGGATGCCGGTGGCCGTGCCGACGAAGAAGCGGCCGGCGCGATCGACGAACGTGCTGTAGACCGCGGCTTCCGGCAGGCCGGCGTCAGCGCCGACGTGATGCCAGCGGCCGTCGCGGAAGCTGAAGAGGCCCTTTTCGCCGCCGGCCCAGATGGTGCCGTCGAGGTCCTCGGAGATGGTCATGAATGCGGCGCCGGGCACACCGTCGTCGGCGCTGTAGGTGCGCGTCTGCTCGGCGAGGATGCGCGCGATGCCGCCGGTGTTGCCGTAGCCCACCCACACGCTGCCGTCGGTGGCGACGAACAGGGCCCGCACCGGCTTGCGGCCGGCGTCGGCCGTGGGAGCGGAGCGCCACGGTGTGAACCGCACGCCGTCGAAGCGCTGCAGCCCGCCGTCGGACCCCACCCAGAGATAGCCGTCGTGGTCCTGCGCCAGCGCCCACACGTTACCGGGCGGCAGGCCCTCGCGCTGACTCCAGGAGGTGATCGTGTAGTCGGTGAGGACGTTCCGGAGATCGGCGGCGGTCGACCGCCGCGGCGCACCTGCAGCGAGACCGCAGCCGAGGGCGACGATCGCCAGCAGGGCCTTCGAGTTGTGCACAACCGTTCCGTCGAACGCGGGCACGGTATACCGCAGACCTGTCGCTGTCAATCGAGCTCGGTCGTGATTCCGTTTCAGGGAATGTCGCTGCAGCGTCGATAATGCGACGCGAACCACGGCGCCCGGCTGCCGGAGGGGTGCGCTGCTGCGGCGATAGAATGAACGGCCCTTGAACGACGCCGGCGCACCGGGGCGGCACGGGCCGCGCGCGGCGGCCGTTCGCGCGGCCTGAGGGACCTCACATGAATCGTCGCGACTTCCTGAAGGCCGCGGGCACGAACAGCGCGGCGTTGGCCATCTCCGGGTCTGGCGCCGTCGGCGCAACCGGCCGCGGCCAGGCGCCCGCGATCCGGACCACCGCCGGCACCGGCATCACGGCCGATGTCGCCGTGATCGGCGCCGGCGTCTTCGGCGGCTGGACGGCGCTCTGTCTCCGCGAGATGGGGCATTCCGTCGTCCTCATCGACCAATACGGCCCCGGAAATTCGAAGTCGAGTTCGGGGGGTGAGGTGCGCGGCATGCGCGCGGCCTACGGCGACCGGGAGTACTACACGCGGTGGGCCATTGCGGCGATGGAGCAGTGGAAGATTCGCGAAGCCGAGTTCGGCACGAAGCTCTACTTCGAGTCCGGCGTGCTGGGCGTGAGCCGCACCCAGCCGGCGCAGACGGTGCGCAGCATCTTCGACCGGCTGAAGTTCCCCTACGAGGTCCTCACGCGCGAGGAACTGACGAAGCGCTGGCCGCAGATCGCCACCGAGGACTCGGCGGAGGTCGTCGGCTTCTACCAGCCGCGCGGCGGCACGCTCAAGGCGCACGCGTCGTGCGTGGCCGTCGCCAGCGCGTTCCAGAAGAAGGGCGGCCGCTTCGTGCTCGCGAAGGCCTCGCTCGCGCCCACGTCGCAGGGCCGCCTGCAGCGCGTGCGCCTCTCGTCGGGCGAGACGGTCAGCGCCGGCACGTTCATTTTCGCGGCCGGTCCGTGGCTGTTGACGATGTTTCCGGAGCTGCTCGACAGGAAGCTGCGGGTCGCCAAGAGCGGCCACGGCATGGTGGGCGTGCCGCCGGAGCTGAGTCGCGACTATTCGTATCCGGTGCTGCCGAACACCAACGCGATGCTGCCGAACGTCGACGGGCTGGGCCTCGCGGTCATGATGACGGTGGGCACGACCCCCGTGGATCCCGACACGCACGATCGGGTGCCCACGCCGGAGGCCAAGGCGGAGGTGCTGGCGCGCACGGCGCAATGGTTCCCCGCGTTGAAGGGCCAGCCGTTCATCAACGCCCACGTCTGCCAGCTCGATAGCACCGTGGATGCCAACTTCATCGTCGACCGGCACCCCGGGTTCGACGACGTCTGGATCGCCGGCGGCGGGTCCGATCACGGATTCAAGTTCGGCCCGGTCACCGGCGACTACGTGGCACACCGTGTCGTCGGGCGCGACACGCAGCCCGAGCTGGCGCCGATCTTCAGGATCAAGTCACAGACGTTCGACGTCACGGCCAGCCGCAACCCGGCCGTGCCCGCCCTGATCGAGTAGATCAGGGCGGCTTTGCCGACCGCTCACTCCGACCGGATCGCCGCCATCGGATCGATGGACGTGGCGCGCCGCGCCGCGGGAAGACCGGCGAGCACGGCGACGGTCACGGCAAGGATGGACGCGCCGGCATAGATCACCGGCTCCATGACGCCGAGCGGCTCGGGACCGACGCTGAGCGGCGTGCCCATCACGTCCTGCAGGGTGCGAATCAACACCGCGGCCAGCAGCAGGCCGCCCACGACGCCGGGAATCACGAGCGCGATCGTGTCCGACAGCATCAGGGCGAAGACCCGGCGGCGTGTCGATCCCAGCGCCATGCGGACCGCGAACTCCCGCGTGCGCGTGGCCACCATGAACCCGACGACGCCGAGGATACCCAGCGCCGCCACGACCAGCACGAGCGCACCTGCCACGCCAACGGCGGTGCCCTCGGCGACGAGATCCTCCTTGCTGATCGCATCGCGCTCCGGTCCGGTGATGATGCCGGGAAAGGCGACGCCGGGCAGGGCTTCGACGCCGAGGCCGCGGAGCGCGGTTTCGAGCGCCGCCGTCAGTCGCGGCTCGTCGCCCGGCTCGCCCCGCACGATCAGGTAGGCCGCCGCGCCGTTCGCGGTTGCCGTGGGAACGTCCGGCAGCGGCAGCAGGAGCTGCAGCCGCGTGGTGGTCAGCTGCGACGACGCGAAGTCCCCGGTCACGCCGACAACGGTGAATTCCCGCTCTCGACCGTCGTCGAGTGCGACCGACAGACGCTCTCCGATGGGGTCGACGCGTGGAAAGAGCTGCCGGGCCAGGGCCTGGGAGATGACGGCGACCGCCGCCTCCATCAGGCGGTCGTCGGCCGTGATCGAGCGGCCGCGCAGCAGCCGCGTGCCCACGGTCTCGAGGAAGTGCTCGCCGACGCGCGTGACGTGGGCCGTGGCGAACGCCCCCAGATCGCGGCGCGCGACGCGGAATTCCCGATAGTCGAAGTCGAGAGGCATCCCCTCGGCGACCGCCACTGCGCGCACGCCGGGCGCCTGCCTGAGACCGTCGACGGCCGACCGGATGTTCCCGCTGCCGTCCTGCCTGGCCGACACGGGAACGCGCGCACCTGCCAAGCCGTCGATCGCGAATCCGTAGTCGGCCGTCCGCACGCGATCGATCATCACGCCGCTGATGACGAGGAACGGCAGCGCGATGCCGACCTGCACCATGGCCGCGAGGCGATGCGCGCGAATCTTCCGGGTGCCGCCGCGGGCCGCGTTCTCCTGCAGGGCCGGCAGCAGGCCGGGGCGGCTGAAGCGCAGGGCGGGCAGCAATCCGAAGAGCACGCTCACCACCAGGCACAGGCTCGCTGCCACCACGGCACCAGCCGCGTCGAAATCGACCTCCTGCGGAATCGGCCGCCTCATCCTCCAGCCGATCACCGCGGGGATGCCGAAGACCACGCCGGCACTGAGGGCGCCGGCGGCAGCGGCCAGCACCACCGCTTCGAAGAACAGGTGCTGCGCAAGGGCCCGCCGATCAGCCCCGAGGGCCGCGCGAATCGACAGCTCGTGCGCGCGCGTGGCGCCGCGGACCAGCATCATGCCGGAGGTGTTCACGCACACGACCATCAGCACCGCACCGGCCAGGCTGAGAAGGACGCTGAAGACGCGCAACGACTCCGGACGGCGAGCCGCACCCAACGACGCGTACGGCGCGACGGTGGCGGCCTTGAACTGGTTCGTCGCGGGATACCGGCTCGCCAACGTCGCCACGGCCGCACCGACGCGCCCGTTGGCCTGCGTGAGGCTCACGCCTGGAGCCAGCCGGCCATGGATGCGCACCCATTCGACCGCTCGGTCATTGCGAAGGTTCGGCGCCTGCCTCAATCGCGGATGCCGTTCCAGCGGGACGAACAACAGCGACGGCGGCGCCTGGAAGAAATGGAAGTGGCCGTGGAAGTCGTCCGGCGTGACACCGACGACCGTATGCGGCACGCCGTCGACCGTCACGGACTTGCCGACGATGCCGGGATCCGAGCCCACCCGGCTGGTCCAGAACTCGTGGCTCAGGACGACGCGCGGTTCGGCCGACGCGGAGTCGTCGTTCGCGGTGTCGAAGCCGGGGCCTTGCGCGAGCGGCACGCCGAACGTGCGGAAGTAGTTGGGCGAGACGTACATGGCCGCCACGCGCAAGGGGGTCGTCTGGTTGGGTGTCGGGTCGCCGAACTCAGCCGAGTCGAGGCTCCAGCCGGTGAGGTCCACGCCCGTCTCGGCCGCGCGCAGGACCTGGTAGTCCGGGTACGACCAGCGCTCGAGCGCCCACTCGCCGGCCTTCTCGCGGAGGGGGCCCTGTGGCAGCACGAGCACTTCCACCAGCCCGTCGGTATCGACGCCGCGCGCCGGCGCCGTGAGGGCGCGGCCCAGGGTGGTCAGGGCCACCACCGCGCCCATGCCGATGCCGAGCGAGACGACGCAAACCAGCGTGAAGACGCGCTCCCTCGCGAGGGTGCGCACCGCGTGCACGAGATCGCCCCGTAACGAATGAAGCGTGTTCGTGGCGGCCGGGGGCGATGGCGGCATCGAGTGATTTCGACGGCCGTGATTCCACAAAGTTCCAGGCGTCCGCGGTGCGGTTCGAGGCGTGATGTCCATGCCCCGCGACGCCCGGTGCAGCCAAATCGGGCGGGGCGGGGTCTAACCTGCGTCGCCCGTCACGACGGAGGCCCGATGGAGACCCTGCTGCACGACGTCCGGCACGCCCTGCGCCTGCTCTGGCGCACGCCCGGCTTCACCATCGCGGCGATTGCCGCCCTCGCGCTGGGCATCGGCGCCAACACCGCCATCTTCTCGGTGCTGAATGCGGTCATCCTGAAGCCGCTGCCGTACCCCGACCCGGCCCGCCTGGTCATGTTCATGAACGTCTCGCCCCAGGGGTCCGGCGCCGGCGCGTCACCGACGAAGTTCAACGTGTGGCGGCGGCAGAGTGACGCCATCGACCTCGTGTCGGCCTATCGCTTCGGCGTGGTCAACATCACCGGCGACGCCGATCCCGAGCAGGTCTCGGCGGGGTACGTCAGCGCCGACTTCTTCCGGTTGTTCGGCGCCACGGCCCTGCAGGGCCGCACGTTCACCGCGGACGAGGATCGCCCTGGTGGCGGCTTCCGGGTCGTCATGAGCCACGGCTTCTGGCAGCGCCGCTTCGGCGGCGATCCCGGCATCGTCGGTCGCACGCTGACCTTCAACGGCCAGCCGCACGATGTCATCGGCGTCCTGGCGCCGTTCGACACGACGTCCATTCAATCGCCGGTCGGAGCGCCCGAGGTCTGGTTGCCATTCCAGATCGATCCCAACAGCACCATGCAGGGCCACTTCTTCTCGGCGGCGGGCCGGCTGAAGCCGGACCTCACCATCGAGGGCGCGACCGCCCGGCTGGCCTCGGCCGCGGCCGAATTTCGACAGGCGTTTCCGGACGCGATGCCGCCGCAGGTCGGGTTCGGCGTGATGGCGCTGCAGGAACTGATCGTGCGGAACGTGCGCACGTCGCTGTGGGTGCTCGTGGGCGCCGTCGGCTTCGTCCTGCTGATTGCCTGTGCGAACGTCGCCAGCCTGCTCCTGGCGAGGGG
>CADEDM010000002.1:69254-102121 GCA_902826065.1 uncultured Acidobacteriota bacterium
CGCGCAGTCGCGTGACGCGGCAACTGCTCACCGAGAGCCTCGTGCTGGCCTGCGCCGGCGGCCTCCTCGGGCTCGTGCTGGGGGCCGTCGGCATCCGCACGCTGCTCGCCCTCAATCCGGGCAGCATCCCTCGCGTCGGCCCGGGCGGATCGGCGGTGGGCATCGACCTCGGCGTCCTGCTCTTCACGGTGGCGGTGTCGCTGACGACGGGGGTGGTGTTCGGCCTGTTTCCCGCGCTCAGGGCCAGCCGCGTCGATCTCAGCTCCACGATGAAGGAAAGCGGCGGCCGCTCGGGCACGGGATTCCGGCAGAACAAGGCCCGCGGCCTGCTCGTCGTCGCGGAAGTCGCCCTGGCGCTGGTGCTCCTCGTGGGGGCGGCGCTGATGATTCGGACCTACGCGGCGCTTCGCGCCGTGGATCCCGGCTTCGACCCCACCCGCGTCCTCACGATGCGCATGTCGCTCACCGGCGACCGGTTCGCGACGGCCGCCGCGGTCGGCGAGTTGATGCGCGCGGGCCGCGAGGGTCTCGAGTCGCTGCCCGAGGTGGAAGCCGCGGCGGCGAGCTGCTGCGTGCCGCTGCAGGGCGGCTTCGGTCTGGGCTTCATCATCGAAGGCCGGCCGCTCGAAGGCCCGGCACATGGCGGCGGCAGCTTCACGCCGATCTCGCCGGGCTACTTCGACGTCTTCAGGATCCCGCTGCTCCGCGGTCGCGCGTTCACCGACCAGGACGCGGCTGGTGCGCCCGGCGTCACGATCATCAACCAGGCGATGGCCCGCCAGTACTGGCCCGACGCGAATCCCGTCGGCGAGCGGATCACCATCGGGCGTGGCCTCGGCCCCGGCATGGAAGAAGGGCCGCGCGAGATCATCGGCGTCGTCGGCGACGTGCGCGACGGCGCGCTCAGCCGCGATCCGAACCCCATCATGTACGTGCCGTGGACGCAGCTTCCGGACGCGCACAGCGCCAATCTGCTCAGCATCACGGCGCTGGCCTGGGAGGTGCGGACACGCGCCGAGCCCGCCGGCGTACTCGAGGCCATCCAGGCCAAGCTCCGCGACGCGAGCGGTGGTCTGCCGGTGGCGCAGTTCCGGGCGATGGGCGACGTCGTCCGGCAATCGACGGCGCGCTCCGACTTCAACATGCTGCTGCTGACCGTCTTCGCGGGCGTCGCGCTCGTGCTCGCGACGATCGGCGTGTACGGCTTGATGGCCTACTCGGTGGAGCAGCGGCAACAGGAGATGGGCATCCGCATGGCGCTGGGCGCCGACGCGTCGCGGGTACGTGACCTGGTGGTGCGCCAGGGCATGTCGCTGGTGCTCCTCGGTGTCGCGATCGGCGTGGCGTCGGCGTTCGCGCTGGCGCGCGTGATGACGGGATTCCTGTTCGGCGTGACCTCGCGCGATCCGCTCGTCTTCGTCGTGGTGCCGTTCGTGCTGGCGGCCGCGGCGTGGCTGGGCGTGTGGTGGCCGGCGCGACGCGCGGCCCGCGTCGACCCGGTCACCGCCCTTCGCGTGGAGTAGTCAGTCCGAGACACCGGGCGGTGCATCGGCCAGTCCGCCGCCTCGTGGGCTGACCGATGCACGCAGGCTGAACGCGCGTGAGGGCTCCTACAGCGCGTCCACCGGGCCGGTGACGGTGATCACCAGGGGCACGCCCCTGATTTCGCGCGGCAGTCTGGCCGCGACACCGGCATCCACGACCCCGACGGTGAGGGCCTCGCCGCCGGCAGGGCCGAAGCCGATGCCGACGGACGTGACTCCTGGCACAGCCAGCAGCCGAGCTTCTTCGCTCGCGAGCAGCTGTTCCACGGCCCCTGCCGGTCCCGTCTCGGTCGGCTGGTACTCGACCGGGCCGGCGCCGGAGAAGTCCGGTCGCGGGCGCTTGATGTCACTCATCGCGCTCCTCCGTGTGCCTCGATCAGTACACGACCGGCTGCCGCGGCAAAAGCCGCGGCTCCGCCCGTCAGGGCAGCAGCCGGATGTTGAGCGCGGCGAGTGCGGCGCCGATCGGGTTGGCGAAGGTGGTGCCGCCGCCGCCCGCGAAGAGCAGGCCCACGGGTCGCACGCCGGTGGCCCACTGCCAGATCAGCGAGCCGGAATCGCCACCCGCCGAGAAGGGGTTGGCGTTGACCGACTGGATCGCGATCTGATTGCGGAACAGCGCGACGCGGCCGCCGCCGTAGTTGACGTTCACCGACACGCCGATCTGCGTCACGCGGCCCTGGGTGAGCCCGGTCGTGCGGCCGCTCTTGCCGACGACCATCCCGAGTGTGGCCGCGAGCGGCGCGGTGCCGGTGCGGTAGAACGCGGGGGCGCCCCCCGACAGGTAGTACTGCTCCCCGCGGATGCGCTCGTGCCACGCCCAGCCGAACGCCGCGTCCACGAAGTTCGCTGCGCCGCCGAAGTTGATCGGCACCCAGCGCGCCAGCACCGCGATCTGGTCCGCGGGATGACGCCCGCCGTCCGCCGGGCCGGGCTGGACGATGCTGTCACCCACGCTGGCGGCGTTCGAGTTCGCCAGCACGTGGTTGTTGCTGAGGATGAGATGGCGATTGTTCCACGGCGCCGTCAGGCCGATCGCGCGGCTGCCGAGCGTCCCCGCGGTGACGCTGACATGCGCGACCGAAACGCCGCCCGGCGCTGGCCGGTGACGCGCGCGGTGCGAGTAGGCGTCGACCGCGCCCACGGGCACCTGCTGGACCGGCACCGTCGAGAGCGCGCTGGTGCCGGCACTCTGCGCCAACTGACTCATCAGCGCTTCCTGCGGCAGCACGCTTTCGGTGAACAGCGTGAGCGTTGGCTCGCCCGGGCCGCCGGCGAACGCCATGGTGTCCGGGTCGGACAAGCCGATGCCGACGCCCACGATGCCTTGCCCCGATCCTGCGTCCGCTGCGGCGATCTGGCCGGACGCGGCGAGCAGTGTCGCCTCGACCGCGTCTCGCAGCGCGAGCAGGTCGCTCGACACGCCGGCCTCGGCCAGCACGGATTGCTGCTCGGCCTCGAGGCTCAGTGACTCGACGCCGGCGCCGTCGGGGTTCTCCAGGCCACTCGGCGAGGACGCGCCCTCGACCGGGCCGCTGTCGTTGCCGTCGCCTGGGTTCTCTGTACGTGGAGTGTTGCGCTTGACGCTCATGATCCCCTCCCGAGTTCGACCGTCCAACTGGAAGGACGTCCGCCGTCCGCGGTTTTCAGCGACGTCGGTTCAACTCGTGGAAGGCGCCATCTGCGCGCGGGTCATGGACGGCCCCGTGCCATCGGATTCGCGGCGTGGTCGGACGTGAGCACGCGCGGCCGTCAGGCGCGGCGCTGCCGGCGGGCTCTACCGCGGGGACGCGCCCGAGCGCTACTGCCGCATGAACTGCGCTGCCACCGCCACCCAGCGGCCATCGCGGCGCGCCCAGATGTCGGTGTATCGGCCACGTCCAGGGCGGCCGTCGGGGTGCGTGAACGTCGTCGCCGCATGGACGATGGCGGTGTCGCCGAGCACGCGCACGTTCACGTCGTGCACCTCGAGGCCATGCGCCGTCGTGGGCGCCGCGGCGTTCGCCAGGAACTCGTCACGATCGATGAGCCGGCCATCCGCGAGCGTGCACAGGAAGTCGGACGCGAGGATCTCGCGGAACCGCGCCACGTCCGATCGACGGACCGACTCGATGTAGTCGTCGTTCAGGCGCGTGAGCGCGGCGAGGTCGTCGGCGATTGCCGCCGCGGGGGAAGGGTGAGCCATGGCACGGAGTCCTTTCAGCGTCGGGACATCGACGGCGATCACGGCCGTCGTGTAGGTGACGATTGCCGCCATCACGGCCGCGCGCGGCCCGTCACGCCACTCGGGGCTGTCGTAGAACGTGGCTTCCGCGACGTCGCGGGCCTCGCGCGAGGGGAAGTGCCGCATCAGGTAGTACGAGTCGGTGTCGTGGAGGGATGGCCCGAAAGCCACGACGTCGATCCGGGCGCGTCGCAACAGCGGCAGGGAGTCGCGCACGAACCGCGCGTGGAACTGATCGCGCGTGCCAGGGTGGAGCGTGTAGACGCGAATCTCGACGATGCCCGCCGCCGCTTGCGCCCGTGGCGCTGCCTGGGCCGCGAGGCAGAGAACGACGAGCACGACGATCGCGGTTCTGGCACCCACGCACCCATCGTCGGTCCCGGGCGCTGCGGTCCGCTGTCAGAATCTTTCGCCCGCATGTCTCTGGCCTCACTCACGCCACGTTCCGTCGACACGATGGTGATAGCGTGGGGACGCGTCGGAGATCGCGCACGAGGATGATGCAGGAGCCACAGCCGTTCGCGTCGATGCCATCACGATCCGCCGAGGCACGGGTTCGACGTGTGCCTCTCGGCGCGCACGCGTGCGTGCTGGCGGAATCCCTCGAGGTGACGGGCCCGCGATGCTCGAGGCCCGGCGTCGACGACTACTCCCCGCACTTCCAGGTGTGCCTCCCGTACCGCGGGGCGTTCGTGTGGCACGTTGGCCGCGATGACGTCCTCGCTGATCCGAACCGGGTCGTGTTCGTGACCGGCGACGAGGCCTTCCGGATGAGCCGTCCGGTCGAGGGCGGCTATGCCGAGCTGATCGTGACCGTCGCGCCGGAGCTGCTGTCGGAGTTGCTGGGCGTGGCCGCGGCCCGTCTGCCGGACCAGCCGGCGTTTCGCGATCGCAGCCGGCCGGCGTCCGTGTCGCTGCAGCGTCTCGGCATCGGCATCGTGCACCAGACCGGCGCGCGCGACGCCCTGGCGGCCGACGAACGCCTCATCGGGTTCGTGCGCGCATCCCTGCAGTGCCAGCAGCGGCCGCACGCGGCCAGCCCGTCGACGCGGCGACTGGTCACGCGGGCCAAGGCCTACCTCGCCGATCACGTCTCGAGCACCGTGCGACTGCAGCACGTGGCGGCGGCTGCCGGCACGACGCCTGCCTACCTCACCACCTTGTTCCGGCAGCTCGAAGGCCAGCCGCTGCACAAGTACCTCGTGCGGCTGCGTCTCGTGCGGGCCCTGACCGAGCTGCCACACACGTCGGACATCACGCGGCTGGCCGCCGACCTCGGCTTCGCGAGTCACAGCCACTTCACGGCGGTGTTCCGGCGGGCCTTCGGGTGCACGCCGTCGAGCTATCGTGCGTCGGCGCGACCCACCCGCGCGGCGGCCAGCGGCCGCGGCCGTCAGGCGACGGGAGCCCTCACGGCGATCGCCTGACCTGGTGCCGGTCGTTCCCGGCGCGGCTCCCCGTGCCACCGTCGAGGAACGCCTCGACGGCGGAGGCCACGAGCGCCGGCGTGGGCTCGTGTCCTTCACCCTGGAGGATCTGCAGCCGTCCGTCACGCAGCCTGTCGGCAATCCGCGAGGCCGTGTCGCGAAAGAAGTCGGGGCTGGCGCTACCGGCCAGCACCAGCGTCGGCACGCCGATGGCCCCGACCTCGTCTTCGGGCAGCGCTCCACCCGACGTCAGTTCGCCCATCACCTCGATGTCGTAGCGCATCGTGTGCGCCATGGCGACGAGCCGGGGATCCGCCGACATCGACGCGACCGTGTCGGGTGGCACCCCAGCCGCGCTCATGAACACCTCGATCGCGCTGGCTCCGCGTCCGGCGTCGAGTTCGGCCACCACGCTCCGGGCCAGGCCCTCCGCCGCCGTCGTGCTCTCGACATCGTCGGCACCGAACGGCGGCTCGTGCAGGATCAGGCGGGTCACCGTAAGGCCCTGCGCTACCGCACGCAGCGCCAGGCCGGCGCCCGAGGAATGCCCGTACAGCGCGGCGCGCCCGCCCGCGGCCGCTACGAGCGCGGCCAGATCGTCGAACTCCCGCTCGCGGGCATACGGCCGCGTGTCGCCGCTGGCGCCACGCCCGCGCCGATCCACGTTGAGCACGGTTGCGAAGCGGCTGAACGCGGTGGCGAGCGGACGCGTCCGCTCGCGATCGCAGAGGATGCCGCCGACGACGATGATCGGCGGCCCGTCGCCGATCCGGTCGAAGGCGATGCGGGTGCCGTCCGCGGACGTGACGGCGAACGGCGCGGCGTCGTGGATCGTGGACATGCCGCGTATCGTAGAGACGTGCGGAGGGCCCGCGCTGTCGCGAACTTTCAGCGGCGGCTCGCGTTACCGGGCCGGCCGCGCCAGCCAGTCGAGCAGGCGGTCCAGCGGCCAGCAGTTCACGATCCGGTCGGCCGGAATCGATGCCAGCCGCGCGTGGGCGAGCGCCGTCTCTGCATAGCTCAACTGCTCCGGCGAGTGCGCGTCGCTGTCGACGGCGAACAGGCAGCCGGCCTCAAGCGCCAGCGCCGCCAGCCCGGCGTCGAGGTCCTGCCGCGCCGGGTCGCCGTCGAGCTCGATCGCGACACCGTGACGCGCCGCCGTCTCGAACACCTGCCGCCAGTCGGCGACGACGCCGCCGCGGACGCCCGCCATGCGTCCGCGCGGATGCGCCAGGATGCGGACGTGCGGATGACGCACCGCCGTGACCATGCGCGTGGTCTGGTCCTCCGCGCGACGCAGGCGCGAGTGGGGCGCGGCCAGCACCAGCTCGAATTGCGCGGCCTCGTCGTCGGTCAGGTCGAGCCGGCCGTCGGCATCGATGTTGGCCTCGACGCCCTGCAGCAGGCGGAAGGTCGCGCCGTACTCGGCGTTGACGCGATCGATGGCGCGGCGCTGCTCGGCGGCCTCCGCCATCGTCATGCCGCCGGCGATCGTGAGTCCGTGCGAGTGGTCGGTGATCGCCGCAACCCGGTAGCCGCGTGCGACGCAGGCCGCGGCGAGTTCCGCGACCGTGGCGCTGCCATCGCTGAACTCCGAGTGCATCTGGAAATCACCACGGTGATCGGCCAGCGCTGGTCCGGGCAGGCCAGCGTCGCCGAGGATGCGCACGACCTCGGCGCGACTCAGGAAGCCCTGGCGAAGGCTGCGCTGCCGCACGATCTCGGCGTGATCTCCAGCGGCGTCGATTGCCGCCTCGACGGTGGCCGACCCTCCGGTCTCGAGCACCTCGCGAATCACCCGTGCCGACGCCGGCCCGATCCCCGGCATCTTCGGCAGCGCCCCGTTGGCGTCCACGAGGGCGCCGATCGACTGTTCGAGCGACTGCACCGCGGCCGCCGCCCGGCGGTACGCGAATCGCTTCGGGCGCATGGCCTGGACCGCGCCGAGATCGCGCAGCAGGCCCGCAATCACTGCATTCACGTCACCCGGGGTGTCGGCGTCGGCCATCGGAGCGGTCGGGCTGGCATCTGGCACCAGAGGTACTGGGCCAGGCGCGCGGTCTCTTCGTAAGCGTGCCATGAACCCGGCGCCACCCAAGGTGTGATGGACGTCGGGCCGCGATCGGCGCATGCTTGCGACAACGTCACGGAGGTCCGTAAGTGCCCCACGAATTCGACGTCGTGTGCCTCGGTGGAGGCGTCGCCGCCGAGGCGATTGCCGAAGGACTGCGCGACAGCGGGCTGACGCTCGCCGTCGTCGAGCGCGAGCTGGTCGGCGGCGAGTGCCCCTACTGGGGGTGCATACCGTCGAAGACGCTGCTCCGCTCGGCCGAGACGCTGAGCGAGGCCGACCGTGCGCGCCACCTCGCGGCCTCGCGCGTCGACTGGACCCTGGACTTTCCCAAGGTCTCCACGCGCGTGCGCTGGATGTCCCGCGATCTGGACGACACCCGGCCCGCCGCCTCGCTCGAAGCCAACGGCGCCCGGTTGTTCCGGGGCACGGGGACACTCACCGACCCGCGCACCGTGGCCGTCGGCAACGACCGGCTCGTGGCGCGCCGCGCTGTGGTGATGGCCAATGGCAGCACCGCGGCGATCCCGCCGATTCCGGGCCTCGACACGATCGACTTCTGGACCAACCGCCAGGCCGCGCTTCCGGGCGAGCTGCCGGCATCCCTCGCGATCCTCGGCGGCGGCGCCATCGGCGTCGAGCTGGGGCAGGCGTTCGCCAGGCTGGGATCGACGGTGACGCTGATCGAGGCCGGGGACCGGTTCCTGCGCCTCGAGGAACCGGAAGCCGGTGCGGCCCTCCGGCCGCACCTCGAGGCCGACGGCATCACCCTCGTGGTCGGGGACCCGTGCGTGGCGATCGACGCGCGCGGCCCCGGGTCATCGCGGAGCGCCGCCGCCACGCTGCGCCTGAAGTCCGGAGCGACCGTCGATGCGGCGCGGGTGCTGGTGGCGACCGGACGCCGGGCCAACGCCGAGGCGTGGCAGGAGGCCGGGCTGGCGCGCACCGAGCGCGGCTGGCTGAACGTCGACCCGGCCACGCTCGAGGCGCAGCCGGGCGTGTTCGGGGCCGGTGACGTCACCGGGCTTGGCGGCTTCACCCACCTCGCCCACTACCACGGCCAGGTGATCGCGAAGCGGCTGCGCGGCATCGAGGCGCGCGCCGACCACACCGCGATCCCGAGGGTGACGTTCACCGACCCCGAGATCGCGTCGGTCGGGCTGTCGGAGGCCGCGGCCCGGGCACTGGGCCTGGACGTGATCGTCGCGCGGGCCGATCCGGGCGAGACCGCGCGCGGCTACATCCACGACTTCCGCGGCGGTGCGCTCAAGCTGGTGGCCGACGCCAGGCGCGACGTGCTCGTCGGCGCCACGCTCGTCACGCCCCGCGCCGGCGAGATCGTCGGCGAGCTGGTGCTCGCCATCAAGGCGCAAGTGCCGCTGCGGGCGCTGGCCGACGTGATCCATCCGTTCCCGGCGTTCAACCGCGTGCTTGGCGCCGCGTTCGACCAACTCGCCGCGACCCACGCCCTGGCCCGCACCGGCCAGGCCTGACACGTCCACGGCGCGGCCCTCGATCGCGGAACGTCTGCAGGCGGTCGTTGTCGCGCCGCGCGAGATCGCCGGTGAGCCAACACCAAGGTCCGATGGACGCGCCCGAGCGCTGCTCGCGATGATGGCGCGTCGGGTGACGAGAGTCGGTTGGTGGACGAAGCGCGCCGCCCGAGGCCGCCCACCTGGGTCGCCGGCCCAGCACCCACGAGGAGATCGCGATGGTCATGCGTCGACGCCCCGTTCGCCCCACAGGTCGCGCCCTGGCCTTGCGGCTGGCAACGACGATGTTCGCCGCCGCGCTCTGGCCGGCGTGCGATTTCGGCGGACCGGCCTCGCCGTCACAGGGCACGGTGGTCACCTTCCAGGTGGTCGACGAGACCTTCCGCGTGCATCTGCTCGACGAACGGCAGATCGACGCCGCCCACCGGGCAGCGAACGGTGGGGCGGCGCGCATCCCCAACGGCCGCGTCGTGCCCGGGGCCGGGGTCAACAGCGGGTGGAGCTGGCATCTCGAGGACGTCGAGTTCGCCGAACTCACCGCCGAGGTCTGCGACGGCCGGCCGTCCGATGTCGAGCGCGACGGCGTGAACTTCGGCGGCGGCCGCTTCTGCCCGTGGACCGCACGCGTCGTCTCGATCCGGGAGGACTGACCATGGAGGCCGCACCCTGCCATCACCTGCACGGCCTGTCGTCAGCGGCGTTTCCGACGCCGGCGACGCCGGATGCCTGCGAAGACTGCCTGCGCGAAGGCTCGCTGTGGGTGGCGCTGCGGCTTTGTCGCGAGTGCGGTCACGTCGGTTGCTGCGACTCGTCGCCGCGCCGTCACGCGACCCGGCACTTCCACGACACCGGGCATCCGGTGATGCGATCGATCACGCCGCTGCAGGCGCACTGGACCTGGTGCTACGTGCACGAGGTCACCGGCAAGCTGGTGCCCGTCACGCGCCAGCGATGACGCCGGGCGTCAGCACGATGTGCTTGTGCTCGAGGAAGTCGTCGAGACCGGCCGGTCCACGCAGACGTCCGCGGCCGCTCTGCTTGTAGCCGCCCTCCTCGAACTCGTCGCGCATCATCGCCCAGTCGTTCACCCAGACGGTGCCGACCTGCAACTCGCGCGCGACCCGCAACGGACGGTCGGCATCACGGGTCCAGATGCTCGCAGCCAGCCCGTAGTCGCTGTCGTTGGCCAGGGTCACCGCCTCGGCCTCGGTCTGGAACACCTGCAGCGTGAGCACCGGCCCGAAGACCTCCCGCTGCACGATCGGCAGGCGCGGGTCGGTCACTTCGAGCAGCGACGGGCGATAGAACGAGCCCCTGGCGAGCGGCCCGTCCGTGACCGGCCCGCCGCGCACGAGTGCGACCGCGCCGGCGGCGAGCGCCTCCTCAACCAGCTGGTCGACGCGTGCCACGTTGACCGGATCGATCATCGGCCCCATCTCGCTCGCTGGATCCGATGCCGGTCCCACCCTGACGCGGGCGAGGCGCTCGGCCAGCCCGCGCCGCACCTGATCGGCGATGCCCGACTGCACGAGCAGCCGGCTGCCGGTCATGCAGAACTGGCCGGCGAACAGCGTGACGGCCTTCTCGAGCTTCGGGAGGGCGGCCGCGAGGTCGGCGTCGTCGAACACCAGCATCGGCGTCTTGCCGCCCAGCTCCAGCCCGAACCGCTTGAGTCGCGCCGCTCCGGCCTGCGAGATCGCCCGACCTACCTGCGTGCTGCCGGTGAAGCTGATCGTCGGCACGTCGGGCGACGTCACCAGGAAACTCAACACTTCGCGTTCGCCGGTGACGATGTTCACGACGCCGCCGGGCAGGCCGGGAACGCCGCCGAGGATCTCGCTGAGGCGCGCAGTGAGCTGCGCGGTCTTCCCCGGCATCTTCACGACCGTGGTGCATCCGGCGGCGAGCGCCGGCGCCAGCGCGCGCAGCAGCAGCGCCACCGGCGCGTTCCAGGGCACGCTGATACCGGCCACCCCCACGGGCTCGCGGAGCAGCAGCGAGAACTGGCCGGGCGCCCCCTCGCTCGCCCGCCCGTACTCCGTCTGCACCAGCGCGGCGTAGTAGCGCAGGCCCGAGCTGGAGAGACCCACCTCGAACCCCGCTTCGGCCCCGACCTTGCCGGTCTCGAGACTGACCAGCCGGGCGAGGTCGGCGGCGTGTGCGTCCAGACGATCGGCCATCGCGAGCAGCACGCGCGATCGCAGCAGGCGGTCGTGCCGCCAGCGTGACTCGCGGAAGGCACGCACCGCCGCCGCGGTGGCCTCCCGCGCTTCCTCTTCGCCGGCCAGCGCATAGCGCCCAATCACCTCGCCGGTCGCCGGATCGATGCTGTCCCCGTGCTGCGCCGAGTCCCGCCAGCGACCGTCGATCCAGTGCCGGGCGATCGTGGTGGCCTGACGCGTGCCGCTGAGTGTCGCCATGATGATCGTGCTCCCGATCTGTGAGCGTGCGCGACGCTGCGGTGCCCGACGTCACACGCCGGGGCGATTACACCTGAGGCGCGCGGATGCGGCCATTGGACGATGGTATGGATGCGGCCCCCTCGCAGTCGCCGGGCCCACCGATACCAACGTCCAATGGACGGCCGGCGCCGGCCTTCGGATGCTGTGGCATGCGATCCGGCCATGCTCATGGCGCCTGATGACATCTGGGTGGCGCTGACGCTGGGCAGCGTGCCGTCGGCCGGACTGCTCGTCGGCGCGATCGCCGGCGCGGTATCCCGCCTGCCGCACCAGCGGATCGCGATGGCGATGTCGGTCGGCGCGGGACTGCTGCTCGCCGGCGTCTCCCTCAAGGTGGCCGCGGACGCGATCCGCGCGGCCGGGCCGATCGCCGCGGCGTTGTCGCTGCTGGCGGGCGCGGCCGTGTTCAGCACGAGCAATGCGCTGCTCGGGCGATTCGGCGCGGCTCACCGCAAGCGTTGCGGCGAGTGCACGCAGCAGCCGAACGAGGCAGCACGACCCGGCAGCGGCGTGGCCATCGCACTCGGCAACGCCCTCGACGCCGTGCCGGAGGCGATCGTGCTGGGGATGGCGTTGCGCGAGCCCGTGGTGCCCGTCGCGCTCGTGATCGCCTTCTCGGTCGGCAACCTGCCGGTGGCGTGGTCGAGCACCGCGGGGATGCGCGCGGCCGGTCGCCGCTACTCCTACATCGCACTGCTCTGGAGTGCGGTCGCCGTCGGGGCGGCGGCGGCGATCGTGGCGGGGTATGCCGGCCTCGGCGTGCTGGGCCAGACGTGGCCCCCGCGGCTGCAGGCGTTCGGTGCCGGCGCGCTCGTCGCGATGACGGTCGAGACGATGATTCCCGAAGCCGTCCACGCCAGCCCGCGTTTCTCGGGACTGCTCGCCGCCATCGGCTTCGGCCTCCTGCTGTGTGTCGATGCGACGCTGCGGTAACGCCGTCACACCCGGCGTGCCGCCACGGCGTAACGGTCGGGGCGGCCACTCCACGGCCGGTCCCTGAAACCTTGGGTAAGAAATGCCGTGGCAGCTGAAAAGCAGCACTACAATCGCCGCCTTGGCCACGCCCCCGTCATCTGCCGTCGTCATCCGCATCCTGAGCGTCGAGGACCATCCCGTCGTGCGCGAGGGCCTGGCCACGATTCTCGGGTCGCAGCCGGACATGCGGCTCGTGGCCCAGGCCGGCAACGCCGAGGAGGCCATCGCCGAGTTCCGGCGTCATCGTCCGGACGTCACGCTCATGGATCTGCGATTGCCGGGGCCGAACGGCACCGATGCGCTCATCGCGATCCGCGGCGAGTTCCCCGAGGCCCGCATCATCATGCTGAGCATGTCGGACGGCGACGGCGAGATCCAGCGGGCGATGCGCTCGGGTGCGGCGGCCTACATGCTGAAGACCATGCCGAAGGACCAGTTGCTGGCGTGCATCCGTTCGGTGCACACCGGCCGCCGGCATCTGCCCACGGAGGTGGCGGCTCGCCTCGCCGAACACCTTGGTGAGGAGAATCTGACCGGACGCGAGCTGGAAGTGCTGACGCTGATCCGCGACGGCCACCGCAACAAGCAGATCGCCGACGTGCTGGGGATCGCCGAGACGACCGTCAACTTCCACATCAAGAACATCGTCGACAAGCTCAACGCGAACGACCGCACGCATGCGGTCACCATCGCCCTGCGGCGCGGGTTGTTGCAAGTCGAGCCGTGACCGGCGCCTGACGCACACGCACGGCGGGCACCACGCCGACCGCGGACGCCGTGTGCATGCGGTGTGGGCAGGGAGGGAGTCGTTCTGCGATGTTGCTCCGGAGTGTGCGGCTGGCGCTCGTGCTCGCGTGCCTCGACCCCGCGCCGGCGTGGGCGGTCGACCCCTCGCGACGCATCTCCCAGTACGCGCACTTCGCCTGGCGGATCCAGGACGGCCATTTCTCCGGCGGCCTGCGCGGGGAAGTCGTCCAGACGACGAACGGGTACCTGTGGCTTGGCACGGAGTCCGGGCTGCTGCGATTCGACGGCGTGCGGTTCGTCCCATGGCGCCCGGACCGTGGCGACCAGCTGCCGTCACCGCAGGTGTTTCGGTTGCTCGCGGCGCGCGACGGCAGCTTGTGGGTCGCGACGCAGGGTGGCTTGAGCCGGGTGAAGGACGAGGTGGTGACGAACTACCCGAGCTCGGGCGGCGTCATCTCGATCCTCGAAGACCGCGCCGGGAACATCTGGTTCGGCCGGTCGATGCCGGAGCCAGGCTTCGGTCCGCTGTGCCGCGTGATCGGCGCCGGCATCCGCTGCTTCAGCAACGCCGAGGGCGTGCCGTCGTTTCGCGGCGCCGGCTCGCTGGCCGAGGACGCGGACGGGAACCTGTGGGCCGGCGGCAACACGATGTTGTTGCGCTGGGCGAACGGCGCGGTGACGCAGTATCCGCCGGATGGCCTGAGGAACAACGCCGGCTTCGGCGGCATCCTGGCCATCGCGGCCTCGCCAGGCGACACCATGTGGGTCGGCATCGCCAAGGAAGGTCCCGGGCTGGGACTGCAGCGGCTGGTGCGCGGGCAGTGGCAGCCGTTCGAGACGCCGGACGTCAAGACGAGCGCGCTCTACGTCACGGCCCTCCACCGCGACCGCGACGGCACGCTGTGGGTGGGCACGGGCAATCGCGGGATCTATCGCATTCGCGATGGCGTCGTCGATCACTACGACAGCACGCGCGGGCTGTCGAACGACTACGTCATCGGGCTGAGCGGCGACCGCGAAGGCAACCTGTGGGTGACGACGGGGCAGGGCATCGACCGGTTCTCCGATACCCCGGTGGTCGGCTTCTCCGTCGCCGAAGGCCTGTGCTCGCAGGAGGCGGTCTCGATCCTCGCGACCCGTGACGGCAGCCTGTGGATCAGCGGTGACGGCGCCCTGGGTCGCATGCGCGGCGGGACGGTCTCGTGCCTGCGCGCTGGCAATGGACTACCTGGGTCGCAGGTGACCTCGCTCTTCGAGGACCGGGCCGGCCGGTTGTGGGTGGGCGTCGATCAGCACCTCTACGTCCTCGATGGCGGGACGTTCCGCCGCGTCGGCACGCCGGACGGCAGCCCGATGGGCCTGGTCACCGGGATGGCCGAGGACGCCGCGAGCCGCGTGTGGGTGGCGGTGAGCGGACCGCCCCGGATCCTGAAGCGCATCGAAGGCATGTCGGTGCGCGAGGAGATTCGCGACCTCGAGCCGCGCCGGGTGGCGATCGATCCCACCGGGGGACTCTGGCTCGGACAGGTGGGCGGCAACGTCGCGCACCACGACGGCGGCACGCTGCGACTGTTTCCGCTGGCGCCGAAGAATGCGACAGCCGTCAACCAGTTGCTGCCGCAGGTCGACGGCTCGGTGCTGGCGGCGACGAGCTATGGACTGGCCGACGTTCGGAAGGACCGGCAGGCGATCCTCGGCTCGAAGCACGGCCTTCCGTGCGACGTCGTCAACGCGATGGCATTCGACGACCAGCGCAATCTCTGGCTGTTCATGGACTGCGCGCTGGTCCGGCTGGCGAGCGCCGAGTTCGAGCAATGGCGGCGCGATCCGGCCAGCAGGGTTGCCCCGACCACCTTGGACGTCCTCGACGGCGTGCGCGCGGGCCGGGCCCCGTTCGATGCCGCGGCCAGGACGCCGGACGGCCGCCTGTGGTTCACCGACGGCCTGCTGCTGCAGACGGTCGATCCGGCACGCGTGCGCCGCAACGCGATCGTGCCGCCCGTGCACATCGAACAGGTCGTGGCCGATCGTCGACGCTACGAGGCCACCAGTACCGTGCAACTCCCGCCGCGCACGCGCGACCTCCAGATCGACTACGTCGGCCTCAGCTTCGTCGCCCCGCAGAAGGTGCGCTTCCGGTATCGCCTCGAGGGCCGGGACGACGCCTGGCAGGACCCCGGCACGCGGCGCCAGGCGTTCTACAGCGATCTCAGGCCCGGCTCGTACGAGTTCCGCGTGATCGCCAGCAACAACGACGGCCTGTGGAACGACGAGGGCGCGTCGATCACGGTCGTGGTCGCTCCAGCCTGGTACCAGACGTACGGGTTCCTGCTGCTGTCCGCGACGGCCGGCGTCGCGGCGGTCTGGGCGGCTTACCGGTGGCGACTGCACCAGGTGTCGGTGGCGCTCAGCCGACGCTTCGACGAGCGGCTGGCGGAGCGCACGCAGGTGGCGCGAGACCTGCACGACACCATCCTGCAGACGATTCAGGGCAGCAAGATGGTCGTGGACGACGCGCTCGGCCGGCCCGAGGATGCCCCGGGGATGCGGCGCGCGATGGAGCAGTTGTCGGCCTGGCTCGGCCAGGCCAGCCACGAGGGACGCGCCGCGGTCCTGGCGTTGCGCACCTCGGCGACGGAGCGCAATGACCTCGCAGCGGCCTTGCAACGAGCGATCGACGAGTGCGCAGGCCACGGCGCGATCGAGGCGACGCTGTCGGTGAGGGGCGACGCCAGGGAGATGCATCCCGTGGTGCGCGACGAGGTCTACCGGATCGGCTACGAGGCGATTCGCAATGCGTGCACGCACTCGCACGGCCGGCGCCTGGACGTCGCGCTCAGCTACGAACGCGACCTCACGTTGCGCGTCCTCGACGACGGCGTCGGCATCGCGCCGGAGATCGCCGAGCGGGGAAGGGACGGCCATTTCGGCCTGACCGGCATGCGCGAACGAGCCGCGCGCATTGGCGCCAGCCTCACTGTATCGGCCGCCAACGGCGCCGGCAGCGAGGTCGTCCTGAGCGTCCCTGGACGTGTCATCTTCATCGGGACCGCCAGCATCACGGCACGGATCGCGGCGCGACTCACGGGCGCATCCCGTCGACGCCAGTGACCTGGCCGCATCACGCGAACTCGACGTCGCTGAGGCGAATCGACACCAGCAGGGGATCGGGCGCCGGCCTGCCGTCGGGTTGCCGCGGGAACACCTCGCGCCTCGTCGGGACCATCACGCCCGAGAACTCGCCGTAGTCGTACACGTAGTGCGCGGCCGGGCTGCCGCCGATGACCTCGACCGCGTAGTCGTGTCGCGTCAGCAGGCCATCGGCGCCGACGTAGAACTCCTGCACGGTGCTGTGTGTCGCGATGGCCGTCGGGAACGTCACGCGGAGCCGCCGCCAGCGCTCACCGCGCTCGTGCCACGGGGCCAGTTCCTCGGTCACGACGTCCTTGGTCGCGAACACGAAGGGCACGGTGAGATAGGTCCACATCGCGTAGCCGGCGAAGTAGGCGAGGTGCAGCCGATCCCACGGCGTGTCGATCTGATGTCCGGCGAATGATTCGCGGGGCGCGAGGCGCTCGTCGAGGACCCGCCCGTCGTGGGTCTCGAGGGCGACCCGGTGTGGCGCAAAGGAGGTGCGCAGCCCGGCCGCGTTGAACGCCGAGTGCGAGGCCCACTCGTGCTGCAGCGCGACGCGCACGTCGACCTCGGCGATCGTCCCGGCCTGGCCCTTGAGCGTCCACAGCACTCCGCCGGTCTGCAGATGCGCCGAGGCCTGGGCCAACTGCTGCCAGCGTTCCAAGCCGCCATGTGCGTCGATCGTCAGTTTCGCCAGGTCATTCACGGGAGTGGCTCCCTCATCGCTGGATGACAGGGACGGGCGCCGGCGGCACCATCGGACGAAGGTCGGGCCGGCGCTGCGCTGATCAGGAGGCGTCGTCGACGGTCAGGACGATCTTGCCGCGACGGTGCGGGGCGCCGTCGAGCATCGCGTGCGCGCGGCGGGCCTCGGCCAGCGGCAGCACCTCGCCGATGCGGCCGTGCAGCTCGCCCCGGACCATCAACGCGGCGATCGCCTCGAGCCGCGCCGAGGTCACCTCGACCAGGAAGAAGCGCGCGCGCACGCCGTGCCGTGCCGCCAGCACCTGATCGGGCTCGGAGACCGCCGACACGAGCGTGCCATTGGGACGCAGCACGGCCAGCGCCTGCGTCAGGACATCGCCGCCCGCAGCATCGAGTACGACGTCGACCCCGTGCAGCACCTCGTCGAGACGCGTGGTCCGGGAATCGATGACGCGGTGCGCTCCGAGCGCACGCACGTCGTCGGCGTCCGCCGCGGAGGCCGTGGCGAGCACCTCGCGGGCGACGCGCCTGGCGAGCTGCACGGCAAACGCGCCGACGTTGCCGGCCCCGCCGAGCACGAGAACGCGGGTGGACGAGGTGAGCGCGCCGTGCTCGAAGACCATCTGCCACGCGGTGCAGGCGACCACGGGCAGCGCCGCAGCCTCGACGACGCCCAGGCCGGCCGGCTGCCTGGAGATCAGGGCCGCCGACGCCACTGCGAACTCCGCGTAGCCACCCGTGAAACGACGGCTGGTGGCTCCGAAGACCGCGTCGCCCGGTGCGAACGCCGGCACGTCGGGGCCGACGGACTCCACCACGCCAGCGATGTCCGACCCCAGGGTCAGCGGCAGCGGCTGCGGCAGCACACTGCGGCCGGCGCGGATCCAGGCGTCCCATGGCCCGACGCCGGCGGCCCCGACTCGCACCAGCACCTCGCCGTTGCCGGGAACCGGACGCGGCACGTCGTCCACGACGAGCGCATCGAGGCCGCCGAACTGGTGAACGCGGATCGCCTGCATGGTGCCCTCTCTCCGAGGTGGCCGCGCGAGCGTCATCGCCCCTGCGCCACCGCGACCGGGCGGACGTCCGCCCGCGGCCGGTCGGCGGAATCCGCGCGTGTCTGTTCGCGTTCGGATCGCAAGTCCACCCTGGTGATATCCGGCCGGAAGAAGAGCGCGACCGTCCAGTCGAGGACGATGCGCAGCCGTCGATCCCAGCGCGGCATCTGGAACAGATAGTAGGTCCGGCGCAGCCACCACGCGACGATGCCGGTGAGCCTGACGCCGAACACGCGCGCCACGGCCTGCGTGTGTCCGAGGGCGGCCATCGAGCCGAGCGATCGGAACACGAACGCGGTGGGCGGACGCCCGTCAGCCACGGCCGCGAGATTCCGAGCCAGGTGCCGGGCCTCACGCACCGCGTGCTGGGCCAGGGCGGGGTAGGGCTTGCCGTCCCGGTCGGGGATCGACGCGCAGTCGCCGAGGGCCCAGATGTCCGCGTGACTGCGGCTGCGCATCGTGGCGTCGACCGCGATGCGCCCTCGCCCGTCGCGGGCCACCGGAACGGCGGCGGCGACGGCGTTCGGCACGATGCCAGCCGTCAGTACCACCGTGCCGGCCTCGAGTGCGCCGCTCTCGAGCCGGATGCGCCCGGGGGCGACCTCGCGAACCGCCGTGCCGGCCTGGATGTCGACGCCGCGTCCTCTCAACACCCGTGCCGCCGTGTCGGCCAGCGAGGCGTCGATCTCGGGCAGGATCCGCGGGCCGGCCTCGAACAGGTGGAAGGCGATCTCGTCGCGGCGGAGCCGTGGATAGAAGCGAAGGACGTCGTCGGCGAAGGCCGTCAGTTCGCCGATCAGCTCCACGCCCACCAGGCCGCCGCCGATGACCACGACCCGCAGGCAGCCGCGGCGCGCGTCCTGGTCGGCCGCCGCATCCGCGCGTTCGAACTGCGCGATCAGGTGGTTCCTGAGCAGCAGCGCATCGGCCACCGTCTTGAACGTCAGCGCGTGCGTCGACCCCGGGATCAGCCGCTCGTTCGTCGAGCCGCCGAGGGCGACGACGAGCTGGTGATAGGGCACGTCGTGCGGCGTGCCGTCGCTCGCGGTGGCGCGCACGATGCGGCGTTCGACGTCCACGGTGTCGACCGACGCCTCGATGAAGCGGGCGCGCCGCAGCACGGCGCGGATGGGCTGCGCGCAGTGCCGCAGTTCCAGCCGGCCGGAGCAGGCTTCGAACAGCAGCGGCGTCAGCAGCGTGAAGTTCTCGCGGCTCACGAGCGTGATGCGCACGTCCGGACGCCGCCGGACGAGCCGTTCGAGGCGCCGGACCACCGCCACTCCGCCGAAGCCGCCGCCGAGTACGACTACGTGCATGCGCGTTCTCCGCGGCGTCAGCGGGGCCGATTGCCGCCGACCTCGGTGAGCAGAGGGCGTCCCTTCTCGACGACGTAGGTGGCCAGCTCGGCGCCCATCCGGTCGCCGGTATTGCGCGCGGCGTGGATCGTGCCGGCCGGGATGAAGAGCACGTCGCCCGGGCGCAACGTCACGGTGGGCTTCCCCTCGAGCTCGTAGGCGAGCGGCGCGCCATCGAGCACGAACACGATCTCATCGCCCGGGTGCGTGTGCCGGGCCGACGTGACCCCGGGGGCGATCTCGACGATGGCCTGGATCACCTCGCGCCCCGGCACGCTGAGATCGTGCCGCTGCAGATCGCGCCGTCGCGTGCCGGCCAGTTGCGCGTGGACGTCCTGCAGCCACCAGCCGCTCGTCGCGGCGAGCAGCAGCACCAGGGTCGTGCCGATCAGCGTGTATGTTCGCATGTCACACCTCGAGAATGGGCGCTCCGCCGGGTCAGGCCGGCGTGCCAAGGAACTCGTGCGCCGCGTCGTCCCGGTGTCGTTCCAGAACCGTGCGTTCCTGCACGTGCGGCGCCGGCGAGCGATCGACGAGCAGCCGGAGCAGCTCGGGCCGGCTGTAGTGGCCGCGCGCGTCCATCACGTGCTTGCGGCGATCGATGCGCGAGAAGTCCAGCTCGGCGACCACGACGCCCTCGCCGTCGCGCAGCGGCGCGCCGACCAGCGTCCCGTCGGGCGCGACGATGGCGGTGAAGCAGCCGCCGGAGATCGGTCCCACGGCGCCGCCCGTATCGGCGACGATGCGGGCCTGCTGCTCGGCCGTCAACCACGCGGTGGCGCAGACCACGAAGCACGCCGATTCGAGCGCGTGCTGGCGCACGTTGATCTCCGTCTGCTCGGCGAACAAGGGCCCGAAGATCGAGCCGGGATACATCGCGGCGTGGATCTGCTCGCCGTCGGCGATCATCGCGTAGCGGGCCAGCGGGTTGTAGTGCTCCCAGCAGGCGAGCTGGCCGACGCGGCCCACGGTGGTGTCGACGGCGCGCAGGCCCGAGCCGTCACCCTGGCCCCAGATCATGCGCTCGTGGTACGTGGGCGTGGTCTTGCGGCGCCGCTGCACGAGCCGGCCATCGGCATCGAACAGCAGCTGCGTGTTGTAGAGGGTGCCGCCGTCGCGTTCGTTGACGCCGATCGCCACGACGACGCCGGCCGCCCGGCACGCCTCGGCGATCGCATCGGTGGCCGGCGAAGGCACCGTCACGGCCTGGTCGAGCAGCGTGAGATGCGCGTGACCCGCCAGCATCTTGTAGGGGGCCTGGACGAAGGAGAAGTACGGGTAGTACGGCACCACCGTCTCCGGAAACACGGCGAACCGGACGCCGTCGCGCCCCAGCGCGTGGATGCTCTCCACGACCTTGGCGACGGTGCCCTCGCGGCTGTAGAGCACCGGACTCAGTTGCACGGCCGCAGCCTTGATGATGGTCATCGCTGTCCTCCCTGGCGAACGGTCCCCGGCGTTCACGGCGGCGTGACGCTAGGCGTGCGCGAATCGCGCCGCGCGCCGGCGTAGCCCGAGGCTCGCCAGTCCCGCGGCCATGCCGATGGCGATGGCGGCCACCGCCACGGGCGCCGTCCACCACGCGATGAGTCCGAACCGGGCATCGAGCGACAAGGCGCCCGGGCCGGTGAACGCCAGGCACATCGCGGCGGCAGCGTAGAGCAGCGGCACCTCGACACCCGCCGGGCCAAGCAGTCCGTGGCTCCAGTGCACCGTCGCGATGGCCACGACCATCACGGCGATCACCGGCACGACCGCGGCCGGCTGGCCCAGCCCCAGCACGAACAGCGTGCCGCCGCAGCACTCCGCCAGTGCCGTCGCCACGACGAAGACGACGCCCGGATGGAAGCCCAGGCTCTCGAAGAACGACGCGGTGCCATGCAAGCCGCTGCCACCGAACCAACCGAACAGCTTCTGCGCGCCGT
Source organism: uncultured Acidobacteriota bacterium (assembly GCA_902826065.1). Classification (GTDB taxonomy): domain Bacteria; phylum Acidobacteriota; class Vicinamibacteria; order Vicinamibacterales; family UBA2999; genus CADEFD01. The sequence goes on from CADEDM010000002.1 coordinate 90,376, forward strand.
GGGCGACGAGGAGTCCGCCGAACACCAGACGTACGATCAAGAGACCGAGATCCATCGCACAGTCCTCCACGGCACGAGTGGGCCGCGCCGTCGCGATGCCGTGCCGTCATCGCCGCGCGCTTGCGTCAACGCGGCGATTCGAACACGCGGGCAGTGCGCGCACCATTGGACGATGGTGTCGATCGGCACCAGCGCACGACACCTTCGTGCGATGGACCCGCGGCACGCTTTCACGTGTGATGGACGCCATCGACCGACGCGGTCGAAAGGAGCGCATCCATGAACTCGATCACTCTCACAGCCAGGCGAGCCCTGGCGATCACGATCGCGGCGACCGTGGCAGGCAGCGGCCAGGCGCTGGCTCAGACGACGCCGAGCTGCGTGGCGGCGCAGGTCATCCCGCTCACGACCCCGGAACCGCCGGCGACGATTGTCGTCGGCACGCCGCTGCCGGAACCACTGGCGACGCGCGGGGTCGTGGTGATTCCGTACTGCGCGAACCACATGCGCATCGTGCCGGTGTTCGGCCCGGGGGCGGCGTCGGCGTCGCCACGAGTGGGCCACGTGCATGTCGCGGTCGATGGCGCGACCTGGGTGTGGGCCGATGCCAGCGGCACGCCGGTGATCCTGGCGGGCCTCGCGCCCGGCCCGCACACGGTACGGATCGAGCTGGTCGACGCGAACCACCGCGTCGTCGACAGCGGCGCGACGGCGTTCGAAGTGCCGGGAAAGCCGTCGGCGCCGCGCCAGCGCTGAGCGCCCGGAGACTGCGGCGGCGACGACCGCGTCAGCCGAACGTGAAGGCGAAGACCTCGGCGCCGGCGTCGAGGAACTCGATGGTCACCGTGCGCGGCGCGATGGCGCCTGGCTGGCGGATGAGTTGATGCACGCGCTGATCGCGCACGGTCAGCAGGCCGTCGCCGCCGACGTCGAGGCCACGCGCCGGCCCTGGCGGCTGGCTGTCCAACGACACGCGCACCCGCACCGGCAGGTCGGGGCGATGCGGTCCCATCACGAGATGCACGTCGCGGGCCTGGAAGCGGCAGACCAGACGCCCAGGCGCCTGGTTCAACTGCGTGTATTCCTCGGCCATCGTCCACTCGCCGTGCAGGGCCCACTGGTTCAGCCCGAGCCGCGCCGGTGCCGCGTGTACCCGACGGCCTGGCGTCGCGCCGCCCAACGCGGCGAAATGCTCGGCGCGCGCGGACGCGAGGTACATCTCAGGCGACTTCAGAGACCGCCAGTCGGCCTGCTCTTCGATGCCGTGTACGGCCACCGGAGCCGCGACTGCGCCAGCCGGCACGCCGGCCTCGCGCAACAGGTCGCGAATCGTCTGCTCGGACGCGTCGTAGCCGCCTTCGCCGAAATGATGTGCACGGATACGACCGCGCACGTCGAGGATGTACAGCGCCGGCCAGTAGCGGTTGTCGAAGGCGCGCCAGATCGCCTGGTCGTTGTCGAGGGCGATGGGAAACGGCAGTGCCAGGGGTGCGAGGGCCTGCCGCACGTTCTCGAGGCGTCGTTCGAACGCGAACTCGGGCGTGTGCACGCCGACCACGGCGAACTTCTCGCGATAGGTCCGCGACCACCCGCGCACCCACGGCAGCGTGCGCAGCCAGTTGATACACGTGTAGGTGCCGAACTGCACCAGCACGACCTGCCCGGCGAAGGCGGCAAGCGACGGTGGCGTGTCGACCCAGCCGGTGGCGCGGCGCAGCGCCGCGATGTGGCGTGGCTCCGATTGGGCGGCGCCGACCAGACCGAATCGTGCGGCCGCCAGGGGCATGGCCGTGGCGCCGAGGACGCGGCGGCGGCTGCGCGAGCGGAGCCCGTCGTCGCGTCCGGGCGTGCGGGTGCGTCGAGCGAGTGGCCTCATCGTCATCTCCTCGCGTGGATCACACCAGAGTGGTCGTCGGCGAGGCCACTGGACGAAGGTATCGCCGTCCCGCGGGACATGGTGCAGCCAGCCGGCCGACACCATCGTGCAATGGCGGGCCGGTGGCGCGAGTGGTCGAATGGCGGTCCAGGGGGCGCAGATGGTGACCCACGCAATCGGAGAGTCCACGGGACGTGGCGGACTGCAGGCCGTGTCCCTCAACCGCCTGGCGTGCCTCTACCGCCATTGGCGCTGGGCCGACGAGGCAAAGCGCCGGTTCGAGCAGTCGCTGTCGCGGGGCTGGGAGTTCGACGCCGACCCGCTCGCCGATCACCTCGTCGGCGCCTACTACCACTGGTGCGCGCTGCTGTGCGGCGTCAGTGACGCGACGCTGTCGGAGGGCCTGCTGTCGGCATGGCAGCGCGATACCCGCGCCACCGATCTGCAGGGCTGCCTGCCGCTGCTGCGCACGTGCCGCGACGTGCTCGTCTCGGTGCCGGCGTCTCGCGAGCAGCAGCCACGGCTCGTCGACGTGCTCCGCGACGGCGAGACGCTGCGCCGTCTGCGCCGTGTGCACGGTGCTTTCGGCGATGCCTTGCGTGAGGAGCACCAAGCCCGCGAACTGGAGTTTCTGGACACTCAGGAGCGCTGACGGCCGCGGCCGTCAGGGGCGGTGACGTCGGGACGATCCAGCGCCAGGGCGCGCGACGCGTCAGGCGTCCTTCAGCGTCTCGACCGGATCGACGGCGGCCGTGCGGCGACTGGGAAGATCGATCGCCACCGCCACGGTGGCGGCAAGGAGGCACGACGCCGCGACGAACGTGACGGGGTCGAGGGGGTCGATGCCGTGGAGCAGCGATCGCATCAGCTGCGTCAGGCCGATCGCTGCCGCCAGGCCGACGACGAGGCCGGACGCCACGAGGCGAAGTCCCCAGCGCCGGAAGAGGGCGCGGATCTCGCGTGGTTGCGCGCCGACGGCGAGGCGGATGCCGATCTCGCGCCGGCGTTGCGAGACGGCGTACGCGACCACGCCGTAGAGCCCAGAGACCCCCAGCAGCAGCGCCACCGTCGCAGCCGTCACGAGCAGGACCAGTGAGAACGACGTGCGCGCCAGCGACCGCGCGTAGCGGTCGGCGAGCGTGCGCACCTGGGCCACGGGCAGGCTGGCGTCGACGCTGCGCACGGCGTCACGGATGTCGATGAGCAGGCTATCCGTGCCGGCCCGTTCGCTGCGCAACGCGAACGTCGCGCGGCGCGCCTGGTATCCCGACAGGGCCTGGAGCGGCTCGCTCGGGTGTGCCGGCCAGTAGATCGTGGCGGGCGCCGGCTGATCGGCGCCGTCGTCGCGGACATCTGCCGCGACGCCCACGATCTCCCACCACGGTGACGCCGGCGCATAGTATTCGCGCACGCGTCGCCCCAGGGCTGCCGCAGGCGTGCCCCAGAGTTCACGCGCCAGGTTCTCTGAGACGACCGCCACCGGTCGGCTCTGATGCACGTCGGTCCAGGTGACGTCACGTCCAGCGACGAGCGGCGTGCCCAACGCGTCGAAGGATCCGGGCGAGACCACCTTCACCTGGCGATTCGGCGGGGCCTGGTCGCGCGGGTTCCCCTCGCCGCCCTCGACGGCCAGGGCCGTGCTGCTGCGGTCCGGGCCCATCGGCACCCGGGTCGTGAACGCGGCGGCGGTCACGCCCGGCACCGCCGCCAGGGCCTCGAGCAGCGACTGCTGCAGGCGCGTCACCCGGCCGGCCTCGGCGACCAGGCTCTCGGGAATCGTGACGGTGAACGTCTGCACGCGCGACGGCTCCGTGACGCCCGGCTCGACATGGCGCAGCGTCACGAAGCTTCGGATCAGCAGGCCGGCGCCGACCAGCAGGACGAGCGCCAGGGCGACTTGCGCACTCACGAACACCTGCTGAGCGCGAAGCGGGGCCGGGGGCCGGCTCGCCACGCGCCCATCGCCCGCCAGCAGATCGCGCACCTGTGGCCGCCCGAGCCTCACGAGGGGGGCGAGGCCGAAGAGCACGGCCGACACCAGCGATGCCGTCACGGCGACCGCGAGGGCGGGGAGGTCGATGCCGATCTCCACGAGCCGTGGCAGGCTGGCCGGGGCCAGTGCCAGCAGGACGCGAAGCGCGCCGTGAGCCAGGGCCAGTCCCACGAGTCCGCTCGTCAGCGCGATGATGCCGCTTTCGGCGGCCAGCAGCCGCGCGATCCGCAGCGGGCTGGCGCCTAGTGCCGCGCGCACGGCGATCTCCCGCCGGCGTCCCGGCAAGCGGGCCAGCATCAACACGGCCACATTGGCGCAGGCCATCAGCAGCACGACGCCTACGGCGCCGAGCAACACCCACAACGTGCGGCCCACGTCGCCCACGACGTCCTGCATCAGCGGCGTCAGGGCGGGCGCCCACCGCGAGCGGTTGGCGGGATTCCTGACCCAGCGTGGAATCAGGCGCGTGACGTCGGCGTCCGCCTGCGCGAGCGTCACGTCGGGCCGCATCCGGGCCACCCCGAGCAGGCGGAACTCCGGCGTGGGGGCGCCGCGATCGACGCGCAACGGGCGGACGATGTCGGCCTCGCCCCCGAACTCGAACCCGGACGGCATGACGCCGACCACCTGGTGCGGCCGGCCGTTCACCGTCAGCGTCCGCTGCAGGACGTCGGGATCGGCGGCGAAGCGGCGCCGCCAGTAGCCGCCCGACAGCATCACCACGTCGCGGGCGCCCGGCGCGTCGTCGCCGGCCGAGAACCAGCGGCCGATCGCCGGCGCGACGCCGAGGGTGGTGAGCACGCCGTGGCTCGCGGTCAGCGACCGTACCTCCTCCGGATTGCCGAGCCCGGTCACCGTCGCCGTGTCCCCGGGCAGCCACGCCCCGGCGGTCACGAAGGCCTGCGCCTCGTCCGCGTATGCGAGATACACGGCGTCGGAGAAGTACGGCTGCTCGACGCCGCCGATGCGGTGCACGATGCGCACGAGCTGTTCGGCGTGCGGATACGGCAGCGGCCTGAGCAGCACGGCGTGGACGACGCTGAACACGGCGACGACACTGCCGATGCCGATGCCGAGCATCACGACCGCCGCGACGAGGTGCCGCTGCCTCCGGACGCCGCGGCCGATGTCGCGCAGGTCGTGACCGAGGTCCTGTCCGAGATCGGCGAGCCGCAGGCGCGTCATGAGTGCCCTCGTCGAAACACCAACGCGGCGAGTCTTCGCCACGCCCGCGCCGCTGTCAACCGCGATCCCGCCGGCCCGACTACACTGAGAGGCAAAGGCGACACCGTGAAGCTGACCGACCTGCGCGGCATCCTCCACTACATTCCGCAATTCCGGGAGAAGACCTTCATCCTGGCGATCGACGGGGAGATCGTCACCGACGAACGCTTCGCGACGCTGCTCGTCGACATCGCGGTGCTGTGGTCACTGAACATCCGCGTGGTGCTCGTGCACGGCATCGCCGAAGAGCTGCGGCGACTCGGACGTGGGCAGGGCACGGTGCTCTCGAACGACGACGGCACGGGCCCGACCGACGCCGCCACGCTCGACCTCGCCGTGACGGCCTCGACGCGTCTCACCCACGAGATCCTCGAAGGCCTGGCCGTCAACGACCTCAAGGCGGTGTGCACCAACGGCATCGTGGCGCACCCGGTGGGCGTCATCCAGGGCATCGACCAGGGCTTCACCGGCAAGGTCGAACGCGTCGACGCCGCCCTGATGCACTCGCTGCTCGCGCAAGGCGTGATCCCAGTCGTGCCGCCGCTCGGCTTCGACGGCGCCGGCCGCACCTACCGCGTCAACTCCGACGGCATGGCCGTCGCGGTGGCCGCGCAACTGCGGGCGGTGAAGCTGATCTACGTCACGGCGGCGCCTGGCCTGGTGCACCGCGGCGAGGCGATCCGCCAGATGATGGTGTCGGAACTCGCCGAGCTGCTGCAGAAAGATCGGGCCGGATTCGGCGGCGAGCACCTCTCCAAGGCCGAGCACGCGTTGCGGGCGTGCCAGGCCGGCGTCCCGCGCGTGCACGTCATCGACGGCACCCTCGACGAGGGGCTGCTGGGCGAGGTGTTCTCGAACCACGGGTTCGGCACGCTCATCCACGCCAACGAGTACGAGAACATCCGTCCGGCGGCGCGCCGCGACATCCGCGCCATCCAGCAGTTGATTCGGCAGGGCGTCGAGGCCGACGAGCTCGTCAACCGCAGCCGCGGCACCATCGAGAAGCAGCTCGCCGACTATGCCATCTTCGAGATCGACAAGAACCCGGTGGGCTGCGTGGCGCTGCACGTGGACCGCGAGCGGAACCAGGGCGAGCTGGCCTGCCTCTACGTGAATCCCGCCCACGAACACCAGGGCATCGGCCGCAAGCTCATTCAGTACGTCGAGAACCGCGCCCGGCAGCTCGATCTCGACCGCGTGCTGGCGCTGTCGACCCAGGCGTTCGCCTACTTCAAGTCGAAGGCCGGCTTCGTCGAGGGCACGCCGGACGACCTGGCGCCGGCGCGACGCGAAAGCTACGAGCGTTCGGGACGCAACTCGAAGATCCTGGTGAAGCGCCTCCGCTGAGAGCCGACGAGGCGCGAGCCGTTCCGCCGCACCTGGCGAGACCCTTGCTAGGGAAGGGTGTGAGGACGCCGATGACCTTGAAACGACAGGGACAGTGCGCGTGCGGGGCGGCCGCCACACTCGAGATCTCCGCTGAGGGCTGGGACGCCGTGCCGCCGTGGTTTCAGCTGACCGCCACCTGCGCGGGCACGTGCCCGGTGACGCACGAGACGATGACGGCCGACCAGATCGACGCGACCGGCTGGCGCTACGACGGTCCGACTGGCCGGTGGTCGAGGCTCGTCGACACGTCGGTCGAGGGATGGGTGCCGTAGGCATCCGACCGCGCCGCCGGCGATTCGCTGTAACGTTCGCCCCGAATTGGGCAGCCGATTGCCCAGGCGCGACCGTCAGGCGCGCTCGCGCACCACGTCGGCAGCCCGCTTGTCGTCGCGCACGCCGAGCAGCCGTGGGTGACGCAGCATGCCGGCGGCCGTCCACTCCGTGAACGCGACCTGCACGACGATTTCCGGCTTCACCCAGTGCACGCCCTTCGGCGTCTTCCCGCCACGCGCGAACGGCGACGCCGGTTGCTCGAGTGCGCGGAGGCGCGCGTGCAGGCTCCGCAGGAGCGCCGTGTCGAAGCCCGTGCCCACCTTGCCGGCGGAGACGAAGTCGCGGCCGTCGAAATGGCCGACGATCAGGGCGCCGAAGCCGACGCGTCCGCCCTGCGGATCGGTGAAGCCGCCGACCACCAGCTCCTGCGACGCCTCGCACTTCATCTTCAGCCAGTGCTTCGAACGCCGGTGTTCGTAGGGGGCGTCGAGCCGCTTCGCGATCACGCCTTCCCAGCCCTTGCGGCACGCCTGCAGCCAGGGCTCGGCGCCGGTGAGCGGCCGCAGCCGCGCCACCGGGAGGGCGAAGTCGAACCGATCGAGCAGACGTCGCCGCTCCACCAGCGACGCGCCGGTCACCGAGCGGCCATCGAGCCACAGCACGTCGAAGACGTGATAGTCCGCGCGCCCTTGACGGCCCCACGCGCCGGTGGCCTCGCCGTCGAGGATCGCCTCGCGCATCGGCAGCGCCGCGAGTGCCTCGACCACGGCGGGGTAGCGCTCGGTGAGCGATAGTCGGTTGCGCGACCACAGCTCCACGCGGCGGCCGCGCTTGAACGCCAGGACGCGAATGCCATCGAGCTTGCGCTCGAAGGTCCAACCGGGATCCTCGAAGCGCTCCGCCGTCAGGGTCGCCGCCATCGGCTCGAGCCAGTCGGGAAGGGCCATGGCGGTCAGCGCCGGTCCTCGGCGATGAGCGCCGTGGCGATGGCGAACGCGGCCTCGGCGCCCTCGGCGGCGGCGAGCGCGACCCACTGGAGGTTCCGCGAGGCGTCGCCGACGACGAACACGCCGGGCACGTTCGTGCTCTCGTGGCGCGCCGTGTCGACGGTGCCCTTGTCGCTGATGCGGCAGCCGAGCGCCTTCACCAGCGGTGACGCCTGATGCTGCCCCAGCGTGAAGAACACGGCGGCGCACTCGAGATCGGCACGGCCGGTGAACGCGACCGCCTGCAGCCGATCCCCCTCGCCGCGGAACGCCGCGACGGGTTCTTCGATCACGGTGATCCCGTTGCGCGCCAGGTCCTCGCGGTCGTCGTGGCCGATGCCGCACGGGCCGTCGGAGCACACGACGATGTCCTTCGACCACCCGAGGAGCTCGAGGGCAAGCCCAGCGCCGCGGCCCGCCCGCCCGTAGACGGCCAGCCGCTGATCGCGAAAGGGATAGCCGTCACAGAACGGACAGTGGAAGATGCCGGTGCCGTAGAACTGGTCGAACCCCGGCACGTCCGGCAGGTTGTCGACGACGCCGGTCGCGAGCACGAGCCGCCGGCTCCGCCACGACGCGCCGCCGACGGTCTCGACGTGGAAGCCGCCGTCAGGATGTCGAGCGGCCCGCACGACCGTGTCGTCGTCGATGGCGACGTTCGGGAATGGCGCGAGGTCCGCACGGCCAAGGCGGCGGAGCTCCGTAGGGGCGATGCCATCGCGGCTCAGGAAGCCGTGCACCGCCCCCGTCACCGAGTTGCGCGGATGCCCCGCGTCGATCAGCCGTACCGAGCGGCAGGCGCGGGCCAGCACCAGGGCGGCGCTGAGGCCCGCGGGCCCGCCGCCCACGATCACCACGTCTACATCCATCGTCATCAGCGACTACGCGTGCGTCCCTCCGACCGTCGGGCGCCGCGTCAGGGTTCGTAGGTGCTGCCCGCCTTGCCCATGAGATAGCGGTCCATGTAGCCGGCGATGTGCTGCAGGCGCTCCACGCGGTGCCACGGCTTGCCCGAGCGCGACAGCTCGTGGTTCTCGTCGGGGAAGCGCACCATCACCGTCGGGCGCTTCAGGTACTTCAGCGCGCGGAAGAGCTGCTCGCCGCCGGCCGATGGCGGCGTGCGCCAGTCCTCGTCGCCGAGGATGAACATCATCGGTGTCTGGATGTTCTTCACGTGCGTGATCGGCGAGCGCTGCGCGAAATCGGCCGGGTCCTCGAACGGCGCCTTGCGGAACCAGGTCGGGTTGTAGAGCCAGAAGTCCGAGGTGTACCAGAACGTCGTCCAGTCCGAGATGTCGCGCAGCGACACGGCGGCCTTGAAGCGGTTCGTCTGCGTGACCACCCAGTTGGTGAGCAGGCCGCCGCCGCTGCCGCCGGTGACGCCCATGCGCGCCTCGTCGACGTAGCCCTTCTTCAGCACCTCGTCGACGCCGGTCATCAGATCCTTGTAGTCGTCGCCGGGATAGCGGAACTGGATGATGTTCCCGAAGTCCTGGCCGTAGTTCGAGCTGCCGCGCGGGTTGGTGTAAACCACCACGTAGCCCTTCGCCGCGAGCCAGTGGAACTCGTGGGTGAAGGTGTTGCCGTAGGCCGAGTGCGGCCCGCCGTGAATCTCCAGGATCAGCGGATAGCGTCGCGACGCGTCGAACGACGGCGGCTTCAGGATCCAGCCCTGGATCTTCTTGCCGTCGAAGCTGGTGTACCAGAACTCTTCCGGCTCCGAGATCGACAGCTGGCCGAACAGCGCGTCGTTGAACGTCGTGAGCTTGCGCGTGGTGCCGGCGGAGGCGTCCACGACGTGGAGATCGCCGACGACCGTCTGCGTCGAGAGCACGGCAGCGAACGCCTGGGCCCGGCTGTCCGCGGTGTAGCCCATGACGTCGCGGTGCCCGCTGGTGATCGCGTCGACCTTGCCGCTCGCCGCATCGACGCGCTTGAGGTTGGCATCGCCCTGTTCGCCGACCTTGACCAGGATGCTGCGGCCGTCGCGGCTCCACACCGGGCCCGACGGCATGGCGCCCCTGGGCGCGCGTTGATCGCCGCCGAGGCCGCCGTCGACGTCGAAGTCGTAGGTCGCCGTGAGGTTGCGCGGCGCGCCCGATGGCAGATCCATGACCCACAAGTCGGACTGGCTGTACGACCGCACCGGCGTCCCCGCCAGCGTGCCCACGAACGCCAGCTTCGCGCCGTCCGGCGACACCGCGTAGTCGCCGATCGTGCCTTCGATGCTCGCGAGCCGCGTCGCCTCGCCGCCGGCCACCGGCACCGAGTAGAGGTCGCTGTCCGGCGCGCTGTAGTACGGCTCCTTGACCCGGGTCGAGACGAACATGAGCCGCGTGCCGTCGGCGGACCACTGCACGTTGCCCTCGGCGAACTCGCCCGACGTCACCGGCATCGGCGTCGCCGGCGCGTCACCCGCGGCGACCGTCCAGATGTGCGACGGCCGATCGGGATCGACGTAGCCGAAGTCCGCGACGCCGTTGGCGCGATAGACGGCGCTGGTGACCACGCGGACGTCGCTCTCGCGCGCCGCGGCCGGCTTTGCACCGGTGGTCAGCTCCTCGGCGCGCGCGCTGGACGAGAACGCGATCGTGCGGCCGTCGGGCGACCACACGGGGTTGCCGGCGCCACGCGGCATCGACGTCAGCGCCCACGCTTCGCCGCCGTCGAGGGCGAGCACGTGGATCTGTGCGCCCAGCGGCTTGCCGTCCTTCTCGGCGGGGCGCACGAAGGCGATCCGTGTGCCGTCGGGCGCCCAGCGCGGTGTGGTGTCGCGCGTGCCACTGGTCAGTCGCCGCGGCGCGTCCGCGCCATCGGTGCGGGCGAGCCACACGCTGGTGTCGTAGGTGTCTTTGTCCTTGTCCACCGAGACGCGGACGAAGACCACCTGCGAGCCGTCGGGCGACATCTGCGGATCGGCGACCCAGACGAAGGCGAACAGGTCCTGTTCGGTGATCGAACGCGTCTGCGCGAGCACCGGCACGGCCGAGCAGGCGAGCAGCGCCACGCTGGCAACGAAGCGACGCAGTGGTGAGGACGTCATCGGCATACTCCTCCTGGAGCGGAGATTCATTATGGAGCCGTCGCTACCGTTCCACGATGGCGACGCCGTACGGCTCGTGGCCGACACCCGTGACGGTCGCGACCACATGGCGCGCGGCGATGTCGATGACGTAGAGGTAACCCGTGGCCTGCGCGAACGGCGGTTCGGCCGGGCCGCCGCTGATCACCGCATAGCGGCCATCGGCGGTGACGGCCGACCCCCGCGGCCGTGCCGGGCTCCCGTCCGGCCGCGTCAGCGGGATCCGCGCCACTTCCGCGCCCGGCCTGCGGGCCAGCGCCGCCGCGACGTCCACGATCGAGACGTTGTTGACGCGCACATTCGGCACGACCACGACACGCCCGTCCGGCGTGACCGACGGGATCAGCGGATGCGTCTGCACCTGCGGGTCGTCGGTTCCGACGAGCACGCGTGCGACCTCCGCGCCCGGGGCGCCGTTGCGCGCCCGATCGACATCGAGGAACGACAACGTGTTGCCGGCGGACGCATCGCGCTGGCTGCCGCCATTGGCGACGATCACGTGGCGGCGATCGGGCGTGGCCGTGATGCCCCAGGGGCCGACCTGCAGCGGGATGCGGGCGACTTCCGCCGTCGCATCGCCGCGGAGCGCGCGATCGAGATCGACCACCGAGACGTCGTTCGTGCCGCCGTTGGCGGAGAAGACGTAGGCCCTCCCGTCGCCGGCGCGGCCCATCGCCAGGCCGTTCGGATCGGGGAAGCAGCCCCAGCTCGGATCGGGTGCGCGGAAGGCCAGGTCGCGCGGCGGACCATGCGGCGACGCGAAGGGGACCGGGTAGTTGGGGCACGGCCGTCCGGGCGTGCCGAGCCTGAGCTCCACCAAGCCGCGCAGGCTGCCGGTGCGCCGATCGAGGAAGGTGATCCGGTTGCCGCCGTCCTCCGTCAGGTGACTCTCGGCATTCGAGACGACGAGCGTGTCCGGCAGC
>CADEDM010000002.1:102131-103492 GCA_902826065.1 uncultured Acidobacteriota bacterium
GCCGAGCGCGCCGAATCCTCCCGAGTCCATGTGGCGCCGCAGGGCCGTCGTCGTGCCGTCGTTCGTCGGCGCCAGCAGGTCGTCGATGTCGAGCACCGCGATCTGCCCGCGGCCGCCGTGCTGGCGGAAGGCGGCGTTGTCGATGGCGCCGTGATGGTTCACGACGTAGAGCGTGCGGGCGTCCTCGCTCACGACGAGGTTGGCGGGGTCGCCCAGCAGACGCCCGTCCAGCGCGTCGGCGGCGACCTTGGCACGCCCGACGATCGCTTTCGCCGTGCCGTCGTTCGCCGGGTCGAGCGCGGCGTCGAGCGAGACGGCGTAGACGTAGGGGATGCGCCGTCCGGCCGCCAGGATGTAGCGCCGCCCGGCCGTGGCCGGCTGCGCGTCGAGTGCCGGCGGCGGCAGGATCGCCAGCGCGAACGTCAGGCCGGCGAGGAGCGCCGAGGCGAGTCGCGCGGCTGCGGGCGCGCGTCCGAACGCGGGTCGTCGCATGAGGGCCCTCTGATGCGCGCGATTATAGGACGCGCTGGTCCGCGGCCTTCGCGAGGCGTGCTCATCGCCGGGTGATACTGGTGGGGCAGGAGGCGCGCCATCTACCCGGTTCTGTTCCGTATCGGCGACTACGAGATCACCAGCTTCGGCCTGCTCGTGGCCATCGCGGCCGTCGTCGGACTCTGGATGCTCGACCGCGAGCGGCGCCGCACGGGTCTGCCGGATGCCGTGGCCGACGCCGGCATGGCGGGGGTCTTCGGCGGCCTCGCCGGTGCCAAGCTGGTGTGGGCCATCGAACACGTCGGTCGCGAAGGGCCCTTTCTCGAACTCCTGCTGTCGCGCGGCGGGCTGAGCTGGTTCGGTGGGTTCGTCGGCGGTCTCGCCACTGGCGTTGCCGTCCTGCGCTGGCGCGGCGTGTCGATCACCGCCGTGCTCGCCGCCGCCACGCCGGCGCTGGCCGTGGCCCACGCCATCGGCCGCGTCGGCTGCTTCCTGGTCGGCGACGACTACGGCGTGCCGAGCGATCTGCCATGGGCGGTGGCGTTTCCAGAGGGCCTGCCGCCTACCGAGCAGCGCGTGCATCCGACGCAGCTCTACGAAGCCGTGCTGCTCCTGCCCATCGCCTGGCAACTCCACCGCTGGCGGCGGCAGGGGCGATCGGACCGGTTCGTCCTGGGCGCCTATCTATTGGCCACCGGACTCGGGCGGTTCGCCATCGAGTTCCTGCGCCTGCATCAGCCGCTGGTCGGCCCGTTCGCCGTGGCCCATGTGTTCGCCGTGGCGGCGATTTTCGTCGGCGCGATGATGATCGTGGGAGGCGCCAGCCGCGTGGATGGGGGAGGAGGCGCGACGATCAGACGTCGGGCGTA
>CADEDM010000002.1:103592-105006 GCA_902826065.1 uncultured Acidobacteriota bacterium
GTGGAACGCAGTCCCCAGAGTGAGCAGTCGGGCGCCACTGTTGGGACGTCGCGCCGACCGTCGCCTCGCTGGGGCGACTCGTGAGCGGTGGCGTTCGTCTTGCACCCGCCGCGATGACATCTCATCGAGGACGTCCGATGCCCGACACTCATCACGCGCCCCTGCCACCGGGTGGCCCCATCGATCGCGACCCCGAAGACGAACGCGCCGCGCCGCCTCGCGATCAGGCCGGGCACGCCGATCGGGACGGCAGGGAGACGTCCGGGGATCGCGGCGCGCCCGACATCGTCGGCCCGACGGGGGAAGAGATGCCGGTGCAGTCGCACGACGACGTCGACGTCGGACGCCGTCGTCACGCCCGCCCAGGCACCTCGCCGATGAACTCGTGACCCGCGCGGCGCAGACCGGTGCCTCGGTCCGCATCATCGAAGACACGGCACTGCTGGCCGATCACGGCGGCGTCGCCGCCGCGCTGCGCTTCCGCCTCTGACTCCTGGAGCACCCGATGAGCCGTCAGAACAAGGTCAACCCCGCGCACTACACCCGAGCCGGCCGGCTCGATCCCGATGAACTGGGCAGCGAGCGCCGGCGTCAGCGATCGGCGGCAAAGGCGCCAGGCGGAGCCAAGGCCACGCGACCGGCATGGGAGACGACGCCGCCGGCGGTGAAGGTCGCCACCATCGCCGCACCGAAGCGGCTCACGGCGGCGGCCGCCCGCACTGTCATCGGCGCCACGCGCGCCACGGCGAGCGCGGTGAAAGCCGTCACGGGCGCGGCGAAGCGCGCCCTTGGCACGACGCCGTCCGGGGGCGCCCGCGCGAAGTCCACTGGCAGCGCCGGCGCGACCACGAAAGCCGCTGGCGCGCGGAGGAAGACGGCGCGCGGCGCGCGTGCGTCACGAGCGAAGTCATGACGCTGTCAAACCCTCAACCTGACATCTGGCCACTCGCCGACCAGGCGGACCGCCGCGACCGACCACGACCGCCGAAGGAGAGTCCCATGGCCGAGACGAGATGCCTGCACCAGACGCGAGTCGACGATCTGCGCGACGATGCCGACCGTCTGCTCCCCCACGCGGCGTTCGCCGCCGAAGCGGCGTCGTCCGATGAGCCGTCACCGCGGCTGGCCGCACCCGACGACGAGGAACCGACGGACGACGAGGACGACGAAGACGACGAGGGCGAGGAAGACGACGAAGACGCCGTAGACGACGAGGAGGAGTCGGACGACGACGAAGACGACGAGGACGACGAGGACGACGAGGACGACGAAGACGAAGATGACGACGCCGCCCGCTGGGACGAGCCCGAGGACTTCGACGAGGACGAGGAGGACGAGGACGAAGACGAGAAGGACGACGACGAATAGGGCTGCCGCGTGAGCGCGTCAGTTCCCGTCGAGCTCCTCGCGCGTC
>CADEDM010000003.1 GCA_902826065.1 uncultured Acidobacteriota bacterium
GTGTTCCTGATCTTCCTGCCGCCGCTGCTCTACGAAGCGGCGTGGTTCACGTCGTGGAAGGAGTTCTGGCGCTGGAAGCGCAGCATCCTGATGCTGGCGTTCGGCCTGGTGCTCTTCACCTCGGTGATCGTCGCCTACGTGACGTCGTCGGTGATTCCCGGCGTCACGCTGGCCATGGGCTTCCTGCTCGGCGGCATCGTCAGCCCGCCCGATGCGGTGGCCGCGACGTCGGTGCTGAAGGGGCTGCGCATCCCCAAGCGGGCCACCACCATCCTCGAAGGCGAGAGCCTGGTCAACGACGCCTCGAGCCTGATCGTGTTCCGGTTCGCCCTGGCTGCCGTGGTGACCGGCCATTTCTCGGCCATGGACGCGGCGCAGCAGTTCGTCGTCGTCACGTTCGGCGGCGTCGTGGTGGGCGTAGTGCTGGCGGCGCTGATCTACCACCTGCACCGAGCGCTCACGACCACGCCCGCCATCGACACGGCGCTCACGGTGATGTCGCCGTACGTCATGTACATCGCCGCCGAGGAGCTGCATTGCTCAGGCGTGATGAGCGTCGTGTGCGGCGGCCTGTTCCTGTCGCGCCGCTCGCACTCGTTCCTCGACTACAAGTCGCGGATGCAGGCCTACAGCGTGTGGTCGACGCTCAGCTTCGTGCTGAACGGCCTGGTGTTCATCCTGATCGGCCTCGAGCTGACCCACGTCCGCGGCCTGCTCGATCCGGGCGAGTTCCCGCGCGCCGTCGGCCACGGCCTGTTCGTGAGCGTCCTGGTCATCGCCATCCGCTTCGTCTGGATGTATCCGGCGGCGCACCTGCCGCGCCTGCTGTTCCCGTCGATCGGCCTGCGCGAGCCGAGTCCCGGCTTCCGCATGCCCACCATGGTGGCCTGGGCCGGCATGCGGGGCGTGGTGTCGCTGGCGGCGGCGCTGTCGATTCCGCAGTCGTTGCCTGGCGGCGCGCCATTTCCGCAGCGCGGCACGCTGCTGGTGATCACGTTCGTCGTCATCCTGGTGACCCTGGTCGGCCAGGGCCTGACGCTGCCGTGGCTGGTCCGCACGCTGAAGATCGAGGACGTCGACCACCGCCTGGCGGAGGAAGAGCAGGAGCTGTCACTGCGGGCCGACCTGGCCGGCGCGGTGCTGGCGCATCTCACGGCGCATCCGGCCGCCGGCAGCCCGCGCGTCAATCGCGCCCATGCGCACTACACCCGCGTGGCCGCGCGGACGAAGGCCGCGCTCGACGAGTTGCGCGCGGCCGAACACGCCACGCACGCCGAGGGCCGCGACTTCCAACGCACGCTGATCGGCGTGCAGCGCGAGACCCTGGGCCACATCCGTGAAGCCTCGGCCTACGACGACGAGGTGGTGCGGAAGGTCGAGAGCACGCTCGATCTCGAGGAAGCGCGCCTCAACGGCTGACGCCGATGTACACGCTCGAACACTATCCGCTGTCGCAGTTCCTGGTCTGGACGCGCCGCCACGTCTACTGGCTGTTCGGCATCGCCCTCGTGCCGACGGCGCTCTACGCGCTGGCCGGCTGGCACTGGCTGGCGATGCCGTGGGTGCCGATCGCGCTGATCGGCACGTCGGCGGCGTTCACCGCCGGCTTCCGCAACAACGCCACCTACGCGCGGTTGTGGGAGGCCCGTCAACTCTACGGCACCATCGTCACCGCCAGCCGCACGTGGGGCCTGATGACGCGCGACCTGGTGCGGCCGGGCGGGCAGTGCAGCGAGGCCGACGCCACCGCCGCGCACGCGCGCCTCGTCCGCCGTCATCTCGCCTGGCTCACCGCCCTGCGCTACCAGTTGCGACAGCCGCGGCCCTGGGAATCGATGCAGGCGACGCCCAACCTCGAGTACCGCGAGAAGTACTACGCCGTCGAGGAACACAGCGGCGACGTGGCCGCGGCCATCCGGCCGTGGCTTCCGGCCGGGGAGCACGCGCCGGTCGTGGCGTCGACGAACCGCGCCGCGCGGCTGCTGGCGCTGCAGGGCGACGACCTGAGCCGCCTGCGCACGCTCGGCGCCCTCGAGCCGAACGCGCACGTCGCGCTGGAACAGGTGCTGGCGACGCTGCTCGCCGGCCAGGGCGGCTGCGAGCGGATCAAGAACTTCCCGTATCCGCGGCAGTTCGCCTCGATCAACCTGTTCTTCGTCCGCCTCTTCACCTCGTTGCTGCCGTTCGGGCTGCTCGGTGAGTTCGCCCGGCTCGGGCCGGTGGCCGTGTGGCTCACGGTCCCCTTCAGCGTGTTCGTGGGCTGGGTCTTCAGCGCGCTCGAGGGCGTCGGACAGGCGTCGGAGAACCCGTTCGAAGGCGGCGCCAACGACGTGCCGATCACGGCCCTCAGCCGCACCGTCGAGATCGACCTGCGCGAGATGCTGGGTGACACCGACATCCCGCCGCCGCTTCCGCCCGTCAACGGCATCCTGATGTGACCATGACCGACGCCGACCGCCATCTCGCCGCCGTCCGCCGTCACTACCCCGACGCGCACTCCACGACCGAGTCGGTGGAGCGCCACCTCGATCTCTTCCACGCGTGCTTCGGATTGCGCACCGAGGACGTGCTGCTCGCCGACAGCATCTGCGCCGACGATGTGAACAGCATCGAGTATCCGAAGCGCGCCTTCGAGATGCCGGGCCCCTTCAAGCTCGGCGGCCTCGACGGCTTCCCGTTCGCGGGCCTGACCGGCATGGCCGCCTTCGCTGCACACGTGCCCGACGACGGCGCCGTGTTCGTCTATCACGCGCCGCACATCGGCATCGGCAAGGACGGCACGGTGGGCACGATCCTCCGCGTCGGCCAGCACGCCCCCAGCGGCTGCTGCGGCGCCTGCCGGGCCGCGCTGGCCAAGCTGCAGGCGGGACAGATTCAGCCCGGCGTCATCGACGAGCTCGACTACCAGCAGCACACGCTCGAGCAGATCCTGTGGCGGCAGGGCGCGCGAATCACCGGCGCCGCGCATCCGCTGATGGAGGCCACCGAGGTCATCGGCGAGGCGATCACGGAGCGCATCGACCTGCTGGCGTCGCGCACGAGCTACCGGGCCCGGTACGTCATCCTGTCGGGCGCCGTCCTGATCAACGGCGACCACGACATGGGCTCGTTCACGGCGCCGCGCCGGCTCATCGCGAAAGACCTGCGTACCGGCACGGTGCAGGATCTGCTGCCGCGCTACGCGCGCTGAGCGCCTATTCGCCCAACCGGCTGGCCATGTCGAGCCAGTCGAGCTCTTCCTCGACGCGATGGAACGCGTCGTCGCCAATCTCGCGGCTGGAGCGCATGTCCAGCACCGTCTGCCGGGCGGCCGCGGCGGCGCGGCGCGACAGGACGTGCACGGGCGGCCCCTGAGACGCGCGTCCGTCGATGGCGGGGCGGCCCGACAGGTGGGCCAGCACGACGTGCCGGGCGGCGTCCGCGTCCGGACTGCGGTCGCCGGCGAGGCTCGCCAGTCCGGCCTCCAGCGCCCGCTCGCGCGCCGCCGCCGTCTCGCGACCCACCGGGTCGTCGTCGCGCAGATCGAGGGCGCGCATCAGCGGCTCGAGCGTCAGTCCCTGGATCACCAGCGTGACCAGCACCACCGTGAACGCCGTGAGCACGATGAGATCGCGGAAGGGGAAGCCGGCCGGCAGCGCCATCGCGGCCGCCAGCGACACGATGCCGCGCATCCCGGCCCAGCCGATCACGAGCGCGCCCCGGAACGACGGCCGCAGCAGCCGTCCCGGCGGCGTGTAGCCGGTGCGGCGGTACCACGCCTGCGCCACCGCGCTGAAGGTGAACTGCCAGGCCAGGCGCACGACGATCACCGTGACCACGACGGCGGCAGCGACGCCCAGATAGCGGCCGCGGACCGCCGGCTCGAGACTGCCGAGAATCGGCGCCACCTGCAGGCCGATGAAGATGAACGCCAAGATGTTCAGCGCGAACACCACCGTCTCCCACACCGCGTAGGTGGGAATGCGGACCCGCGCCGGTGTGCGCGCCGGCGCCGTCTGGGCGACGGTGATGGCGTAGGACACCATCGTCAGCACGCCCGAGAGGCCGAGGCGTTCCGCCAGCAGCCAGACGCCGAGGGTGCTGACGAACTGCATGATGATCGCCGTCGGTACGTGGGCGATGCTGCCCAGCATCCGCAGCGCCAGCCAGCCCAGCGCCGGCCCGGCCACCACGCTGCCGACGACCGCGAGCAGGAACGCCGGCGCGACCGTGGCGGCGGAGAACGTGCCGGTGGCCGCCGCCCCGACCGCGAGCCGGAAGATCAGGAGGGCGCTGGCGTCGTTCAGCAGGCTCTCGCCTTCGAGGATGGTGAGGATGCGATGCGGCGGACGCATCGGCCGCAGCACCGCCGAGGCGGCCACCGCGTCGGGTGGGGCGACGACGGCGCCGAGGGCGATCGCCGCCGGCCACGACAGCCCCGGCTCGAGGGCGCGCGCGACCAGCGCGACGGCGGCCGTCGTCAGGCCCACCGCCACGACGACGAGGCCGGTGACCGGAATCCAGTTCTCCTTGAGATCGCGGAGCGACGCGTCGAACGCGGCGTCGAGCAGCACCGGCGCGACGAACAGCGCCAATGCCAGTTCGGGGGGCAGCGTGAACGTCGAGGCGAACGGCCCGAGCGCCAGTGCGGCGCCGCCGATGGCCAGGAACACCGGATACGGCGCACTCAGCCGCCGGGCGCCCGCTGCCAGCGCCACGGCCGCGACGAACAGCCCGAGCAGCTGCTCGAGTTCATGCATCGTCCCGCTCGCGCGTCATCTCGACCATCGTGCGGCGGAAGCCCAGGCCAGCGAACAGCCGCTGCGCCTTGAGGTTGCGATCCGCGGTCGAGAGCACGACGCGAGGCACGCCGCGTGCGTGCAACTCGGCGAGGACGTGTTCCAGCAGCGCCCGCGCGATGCCGCGGCCTCGAAACCGCTCGTCGACGAACAGATCGTGGACGACACCGGCCGGTCCTCGTAAGGACATGTAGTCGTGGCCTTCCACGCCGGCATAGACGTATCCGACCACGATGCCCTCGGCCTCCGCCACCAGGACGACGGCGTCGCGCGCCGTCAGCTGACGGCCGAGGAACGACGCGTAGCCGGAGGCCGTGTCGGGACCGGCGGCAAAGAACCGCTGCGGGTCGAACCGGTGGTGGACGTCGACGAGTCCGGCCGCCAAACGGCCGAGTGTGGGCAGGTCGGTCGTGGCCGCGCGACGGATGGCCGTAGGGACGGCGGGCGTGGAGTCGGACATCTGAGGGCGTGAGGTCAGTCTACGGCGGCGAGGTCAGAAGCGCAGCGCGCGGCGGACGACGAGTCGCGGATTGCGCCGGCCCTGTGCCGGCGTCGGCAGCCCGTGCGCGATCGACATCCGCCAGTCGATGAAGGCGCCGGTGCCGGCCAGCATGACGACCGTCGTCACCTTGCCCGACGACGGCGCCTCCGCCGCGGTCGTGACGATAGCGAGCAGGCCGAGCGCCGCGCCGATGAGCAGGCCATTCCACAGCGGGTCGCGCCGTGGCGGCGACGGGGCTTGGACGCCCCACGCGGTGACCGCCGCGGCGGGTCCGGCGTGTCCGGGCGAGGCCGACCTTCGCAGGGGGTCAGCGGCGGCCGGCGCGGCCAGACCGCTGGACGCGATCGCAACGGTCAACACTCCCGCCAGCATTCGTGTGGGCATGTCGCAGCCGTCCCCCGACGGAAGAGTGTGCACCACACTGGACGCCGGCCGACGCCATTTCCTACAGTGTGCGCATGCGATTTGCAGCCGTGTTCGCTCTGGCGATCGTGATCGGTGCCGCCGCCCCGTCGGCGCAGCAGCCCGCGACGCCGTTCGCCCTCACCGTCGACAACATCATGCGGGGGCCGGAACTGGTGGGCTATCCGCCCAGCGGCCTGCGGTGGTCCGGCGACTCGACCGAGCTGTATTTCGAGTGGCGGCGGCCCGGCGAGGACGAGGCGGCGACGTGGGTGGTGGGGAGGGAAGGCGGGGCGCCGCGACGGCTCAGCGACGCGGACAGACTGACGGTGCCGCTCGTCAACGGGCAGTGGAGCGCCGACCGCCGTCGCGTGCTGGGCATCGATCGCGGCGACGTCGTCATCATCGACACCGTCGCGCGCACGCGCCTCGAGGTCACGCGGACCACGGCGGCGGAGTCGAGTCCGCGCTGGACGAAGGGCGAAACCGCGGTCTCGTTCGTCCGCGAGAACAACCTGTACGTGGCGCCGCTCGGCGGGAACGCGGGCACCGGCCTGACGCAGGTCACCGACGTGCAGGCCCGTCGCACCGAGCCTGCGCTCACCGACAGCCAGCGCGCGCTGCGCCACGAAGAAGCGGATCTGCTGCAGTGGGTCGAGGCCGAGAAGGCCCGGCGACAGCGTCGCGAGGCTCGCGATCGGGCGCGGGCGCTGCCGCGGTTCGAGCTGGCGGAGCGTCAGTCGGTGACCGACGCCGCGCTCTCGGGCGACGGCAGGACCGCGTACCTGATGGTGACCGACCGGGCGCGCAACCGCTCGGCCGACGTGCCGAAGTTCGTGACCGAGTCGGCGTACACGGAGCTGGTGTCGCCCCGGAACAACGTGGGCGACGACCAGGACGGCCGTCGTCTGGCGGTGCTGAACCTGGAGACCGGCGAGGGGGCATGGGCCGGCGTCGGCGCCGTGGTCGAGCCCATCGCCATCCCGAAGGTCACACCGCCGGATCCGGACGCGCCCAAGAAGGACACGAAGGACGACGGCGAAGGCGCTGGAGCGAAGGCCGGGAAGAAGGCCGGTCGTGAGGTGCGCTGGGGCGGGCTGCTGCTCTCGCCCGACGGCGCGCGGGCCGTCGCGTCGGTACGGTCGGACGACAACACCGATCGCTGGCTGGTGCGGGTCGACCCGGCCACCGGCGCCGGCGCGGTGCTCGATCACCTGCACGACGAGGCGTGGGTGCGCGAGATCGGCGCGCAGTCGAACGTCGAGGGCGGCCTGGGCTGGCTGCCCGACAACCGCCGCGTCTGGTTCCTCGCCGAACGCGACGGCTGGATGCAGCTCTACACCGTGGACGCGACGGCGGCCGCGCCGTCGGTCACGGCCATCACGTCCGGCCGCTTCGAGATCGACAGCGTGCAGGTGGGCCCGAAGGGCGACCGCTTCTACGTGCAGTCCACCGAACAGCATCCGGGTGAGCGTCATCTCTACAGCGTGAGCGTCGACGGCGGCGCCCGCACCAGGCTCACCACGACGACCGGCGCGCACGACGGCACGGTCGCGCCCGACGACGCCACCATCGGCGTCGTCTCGTCAACCGCCACCCGCCCGCCCGAGGTGTTCGTGATGCCGAACAAGGCCGGCGCGACGGCGACGGCCGTGACGACGAGCTACGTCCCCGAGTGGACCAGCCACAAGTGGGTCGAGCCGCAGCTCGTCACCTACAAGGCGCGCGACGGTGCCGACGTCTACGCGCGGCTCTACACGCCGGAGATGGTGGGCGCGAAGCGGCATCCGACGGCGCCCGCGGTGGTGTTCGTGCACGGCGCCGGCTACCTGCAGAACGCGCACCGTTACTGGTCGAGCTACCAGAACGAGTACATGTTCCACCACCTGCTGGCGTCACGCGGCTACGTCGTGCTCGACCCCGACTACCGCGGCAGCGCCGGCCACGGACGCGACTGGCGCACGGCGATCTATCGCTGGATGGGCGGCCACGACCTGAACGACGTCGTGGACGGCGCCAGGTACCTCGCGTCGTCGCACAAGGTCGACGCGAAGCGCATCGGCGTCTACGGCGGCAGCTACGGCGGCTTCATCACGCTGATGGCGATGTTCACCGCGCCCGACGCGTTCGCGGCCGGCGCCGCGCTGCGTCCGGTGACCGACTGGGCGCACTACAACCACGGCTACACGTCGAACATCCTCAACGAGCCGCAGACCGACGCCGAGTCGTACCGCAAGAGCTCGCCGATCTACTTCGCCGACGGCCTCAAGGGCGCGCTGCTCATCGCCCACGGCATGGTCGACACCAACGTGCACTTCCAGGACTCGGTGCGGCTGGCGCAGCGCCTCATCGAGCTGCGCAAGGACAACTGGGAGCTGGCCGTCTACCCGGTCGAGAACCACGGCTTCCTCGAGCCCACGAGCTGGGCCGACGAGTACCGCCGCATCCTGAAGCTGTTCGAGACGACGCTGAAGAAGAAGTAGCGCTCAGTCCGGGCGCGTCTTCTGCGCGGCGTCGAAGCGGGCCTTGTGCTCGGAGTTCGGGGGATACAGGCCGGGCAGCGGCACGCCGGCCTGCACCTCGCCCATGATCCACTCTTCGAGCCGCTCCTGATCGACGGCGAGCGCGGTGACCTCGGCGACGAGCGCGGCCGGGATCACCACCGCGCCATCCTGATCGGCCACGATCACGTCGTCCGGGAAGATCGCGACGCCGCCGCAGCCAATCGGCTGCTGCCAGTCGACGAACGTCAGGCCGGCGACCGACGGCGGCGCCGCCACGCCGGCGGCCCAGATCGCCAATCCGGTTGCGAGCACGCCGGCGACGTCGCGCACGACGCCGTCGCTGACCAGCGCCGCGACGCCACGTGTCGCCATGCGTGCGCACAGGATGTCGCCCCAGAAGCCGGCGTCCTTCACGCCGTTCGCGTCGACGACCGCGATGCAGCCGGCCGGCATGTCCTCGATGGCGGCGCGCGTCGATGTCGGCGAGCTCCACGACGCCGGCGTCGCCAGATCCTCGCGCGCCGGGATGAAGCGCACGGTGAACGCGCGTCCCGCCACGCGTGAGCTGCCCTGGCGCAACGGGAACGCGCCGCGGATCCAGACGTTGCGCAGCCCCTTCTTCAGCAGCACCGTCGTGAGCGTGGCGGTGGTGACGCCGCGCAGGGCGGCGATGATGGCGGCGTCGTCGGGCGTGGACATCGGGGCTCCGGAGGGCGATTCCTCCTCACATTATCTACTCGGCCCTCAGCGAGGCCACCGGTTCGACGCGTGAGGCGCGAATGGCCGGCACCGCGTAGCCGAGAAACGCCACCAGCGCCAGGGCCACCGGCGCCGCCAGGAACACCGCCCCGTCGGTGGCGCTGACTTCATACAGCAGCCCGGCGACGACACTGGAGGCAGCCCACGCCATCGCCAGGCCGGCGGCCAGTCCGATGACGGTGAGCCGCGCGCCTTCGCCGAGCACGAGGCCCATGAGCGCCCGGCGCGACGCGCCGACGGCCGCGCGCACGGCGAGTTCGCGTTCGCGTTGCGCCACCGAGTAGGACAGCAGCCCGTAGATGCCGACCGCCGCCAGCGCCAGGGCGAGCCCGCCGAACAGCACGCTGAGCCACGACAACAGGCCCGACGTCCGCGTCGCCGTCTCGACGACGTCGTCGAACGTGCGCACGGCGCCGATGGCGACGTGCGGCGTCATGCTGGCCAGTTCCTGGCGGATCGCGCCGGTCAGGGCGGTGGGATCGCCCTCGCTCCGCACGACGTAGCTGAGGCCTGCGAAGGGCACCTGCCGAAACGGCGCGTGCACCTCGGGATCGGAAGGCGCGTCGGGGCGTCGCGACCGGACGTCGGCCACCACGCCGACGACTTCCCGCGGCGGAGCGTCGCCGAAGTACTCGACGCGCAGCCGCTGGCCGACCACGTCGGCGGGCGCCAATGCCGGCCACAACCGCGACGCGAGCGTCTGGTTCACGACCGCCACCGGCGCCGACTGCGGCCCGTCGCGATCGTCGATGGCGCGGCCCGCGAGCATCCGCAGGCCCATCGTCTCCGCGTAGCCGTCCATGACGACGCGCACCTCGGTGACGGGCACGCCGTCGCGCTCGCCGGTCTGGTCCGTCCGGCGCACCGGCCCGTTGTTGCCGGTGTTGGCGATCGGCAGCATGTTGATCGCCGACGCGTGGGTGATGCCCGGCAGCGCGCGCACCCGCCGGACGAACTCGTCGTGGAAGCGCAGCACCGCGGCATCGCCGTCGGCGACGAACGGCGGCAGGCCGACCGAGAACGTCAACACCGGCGCGCGCGTCATGCCGAGGTCGGTGGCCTGCAGCCGCAGCAGGCTCTTGACGAGCACGCCGGCGGTCGTGATGAGGGCCAGCGCGAGCGCGATCTCCGCGGCGACGAGCACCCGGCCGAGTGCCCGCGCCCGGCCGGCCGTGGCGCCACGGCTGGCGCCGGCGCGTACGCTCGCGTTCACGTCACCTCGCACGACATGGAGGGCGGGCACCAGTGCCGCAGCCACGGCGGCGGCGACCGCGATGACGATGGCCATGGCGAGCACGCCGAGGTCGAGGCCGATGGCGGCGAGGCGCGGGAAGTTGGGTGGCGCCAGCCGCACGAACGTGCCCAGCAACGCCGACGCGAGCGCCGCGCCGAGCACGCTGCCGATCAGCCCGAGCGCCACCGTCTCGCCGACCACCAGGCCGACCATCTGCGCCCGGCCGGCCCCGAGCGACGCGCGGATGGCGAGGTCGCGTTCCCGCGTCACGGCCCGTGCCAGCAGCAGGTTCGCGACGTTGGTGCACGCGATGACGAGCAGCAGGACGGTGGCGCCCAGCAACACCCACAGTCCGCGGGTCGCGCCCTCGGTCACGACCTCGTGCAGCGGCCGCACCGTGAACGTGTAGCGGTCGTCGGCGTGCTCGCGTGAAAGTTGCACCGCGAGGTCCGCCATGGCGGATCGGGCCGCGCCCAGCGTCATGCCCGGGCGCAGCCGGGCCACCGTGGAGAGGTAGTTGCTGCCGCGGTTGAGCGGATCGGCCGACGGCGCCACCGGGATCCACGCCTCGAAGCGCCACACCTCCGCGACGCTGGCGGGCACGACGCCGATGATCGTGTAGGGCTCGCCGTCGATCTGCACGCCGCGGCCGATCGCGGCCGGCGAGGCGCCGAAGCGGCGGCGCCACAGGCCCTCGCTCAGCAGCGCCACGCGCGCTGCGCCGCGTCGATCGTCGTCGCCGGTCAGCAGCCGGCCGGCGACCGGCGTCACGCCCAGCACCTGGAAGAACGACGCCGAGATCAGCGCGCCGTTGACGCGTTCGGCGCCGTCGCCTGCCACAAGCGTCACGCCGCGCGGCGCCCAGACGCCCACATCGGTGAACGCACGCTGGCCGGCGCGCCAATCGAGGTGGCGGCCATACGAGGCCGATCCGTAGGTGAGGGCGGGCAGCTCGCTACGCCAGATCTGGACCAGGCGGCTCGAGTCGGCGAACGGCAACGGCGCCAGCACCACGGCCTGCACCACGGTGAAGAGCGCCGTCGACGCCGCGATGCCGAGCCCCAGCGTCACGACCACCGTCCACGCCATCCCCGGCGAGCGCCGCAGCAACCGGAAGCCCTGCACGAGAGGCGAGAAGGGGCTCGTCATGGGCGGTTGGACGGCCGTGGCCGCATCCGGGTTGACGGGCCCGCACCACCACCCGTCCCCAGCGGACACAACCTTTCGGCGGCGGCGCTCGTCTAATGCCTCGAATACCGAGAGAAGTCACGATTACCTAGGAAAATCGATGGGAACAGATAGCGCGCTCATCAAGGGCACCCTCGACCTGCTCATCCTCAAGGTGGTCTCGCTGGAGCCCATGCACGGCTGGGGGATCGCGCAGCGCATCCAGGGCATGTCGGGCGACACGCTGCTCGTGCAGCAGGGCTCGCTGTACGCCTCCCTGCATCGCCTGACCCGCGAGGGCTGGATCGCGTCCGACTGGCGCGACACCGACCTGGGCCGGCGAGCGCGGTTCTACACGCTGACCGCGGCGGGACGGCAGCAACTCGACGCCGAGATCGGGCACTGGACGCGCCTCTCGCAAGGCGTCGCCCGAATCGTGAACGCGTAGCAGGGCCGGGGACCAAGCCCAGGGAACACGCATGTCGCGAGTCACCGATTTTCTCTATCGCGTTCGCACCCTCGTGACCCGTCGCCGCGCGGAGCGCGACCTCGACGACGAGGTTGGCTTCCACCTCGCGATGGACGAGCGGCAGCTCGTCGACCGGGGCTGGTCGCCCGACGCGGCTGCGGCCGAGGCGCGCCGCCGCTTCGGGCACGTGCCACAGGAGACGCGCCGCGCCCGCGACAGCTGGGGCCTCGGCGCCGTGCTCGACGCCGTGGGCGACGCCCGCGTCGCGCTGCGACAGTTGGCCCGCCGGCCCGGTTTCACGGTGTTGGGCGTGGGCACGCTGGGGCTCGGTGTCGGTGCGGCCGTCGCGTTGTCGAGCGTCGCGCTCGGCGTGCTCGTCCGGCCGCTGCCGGTGGCCGATGAGGCGCGCCTGCAGGTGTTCTGGAGCGACTTCAACTGGACCGGCATCGAGTTCGACTTCGTCAAAGACCGCCAGCGCGCGTTCTCGAACCTGGCGGCGTTCTCGAACGAGGGCTACACGCTGCGGGTGAACGAGCAGAGCACCGCGGTTGTCGCCACCGTCGCCTCGGCGGAGCTCTTCGACGTGCTGGGGGCGCGCCCCCTGCTGGGCCGCACGTTCCAGAAGGGTGACGACCGTCCGGGCGCGGCCGCGATCACGGTCGTGAGCTACGGCTTCTGGCAGCAGGAGCTGGGCGGCGATCCGGCCGTGCTCGGCCGCCGCATCGAGATCGGCGGCGACCCCGTCGAGATCGTCGGCGTGATGCCGCGCGGGTTCTACTTTCCGTCGCCGACGTTCCGAATCTGGCGCCCGCTCGATCTCGATCCAAGCAGCGATCAGTACAAGGGCAACGGCTGGCTGGTGCTGGTCGGCCGCGAGCGGCCGGGCCTGACGCCCGGCGAACGCGACGCCGACATCCAGTCGCTCGCGCGGGCACTGGGCGAGCGCTTCAAGTACCCGCAGGCGTGGGACAAGGCCAGGAACCCGTCGGTGACGCCGCTGCGCGACTACACGCGCGGCGCCGTGCGGCCGGCCGTGCTGCTGCTGCAGGTGGCCGTACTCGTGGTGCTGGCGATCGTCTGCGCGAACGTCGCGGCGCTGGTGCTGGCGCGCACTACCGATCGGGCGGAGGAGTTGTCCCTGCGCGCCGCGCTCGGCGCCGGGCGCGGCCGACTGGTGCGGCAGATCGTCGTCGAGTCGCTGGCGCTGTCAAGCCTCGGCGGACTGCTCGGCGCCGTCGTCGCCGTCGCCGGGTTCCAGGCCCTGGTCGCCCGTCTGCCGCTCGGCGATGGGCTCGACCAGACGCTGGCCGTCGACTGGACGCTCTTCGCGGTGGCCTGCGCTCTCTCGATTGGCGTCGGCCTGCTGGTGTCGCTCGCGCCCGTGCGAGCGTTGGTGCGTGGCGAGCTGCGCGGGCCCGGACGCCTGCGCGGCACCGGCAGCCTGGCCGCGGCTGGACCGCGGCGCATGCATGCGGCGCTGGTCGCGATCGAGGTCGCGCTGGCGGTGCTGCTCGTCGCCGGCGGCACCATGTTCACGCGCTCGGTGGCGCGCCTCTACGCCATCGACACCGGCTTCGACGCCACCAACGTCGCCGTCTTGAACGTCGTCGCGCCGAGCCAGCAGATGGCGGCCCCCGCGCGGGCCGACTTCTTCGACCGTCTGCTCGAACGCGCGCAGGGGCTGCCCGGGGTCGCGGCGGCGGGGCTCATCACGCGGCTGCCGCTGCGCGACGGCGGCTGGCAGGGCACGGTGACGATCGAGGATCGGCCCGACCTGACGGGTGGTCGCGAACCAAACGCCCTGTTCCGCATCGTGTCGCCGGGCTATTTCCCGGCGATGGGCGTCGCGGCGCTGAAGGGCCGCGCCTTCACCGCAGCGGACGGCGCCGGCACGCCGGCCGTGGCGATGGTCAGCGCGGCGTTCGCCGAGCGCATGTGGCCGGGCCAGGATCCGGTCGGGCGGCGCATCCGCCATCGATTCGGCGACGGCGAGACGGTCACCGTCGTCGGCGTGGCGGAGGAGACCCGCATGACACGGCTCACCGGCGACAACCCCAACGTGCTGTACGTGCCGCTGGCACAGTCGACCGCGCCCGAGGGACCGGTGATCGTGGTCAAGGGAAACGGCGCGCCGCCGCCGCTGGCCGACGTGCGCGCGCTGGTGCGCGAACTCGACACGCGGGTCGCGACGGTGCAGGTGTCGACCCTCGACGCCGTGGTTGCGGCCGCGGTCGCCGAGCCGCTGCGGTTGCGGTTCTTCCTCTCGCTGCTGGGCGGGCTGGCGCTGGCCATCGGCGCCGTCGGCATCTACAGCGTCGTGTCGTACTCAGTGACACGGCGGCGCGCCGAGTTCGGCGTGCGCCTCGCCCTGGGTGCCGCGCCAGAGCGGATTCTGTCCGACGTGCTGAGGTCGGGACTGACGCCGGTCGCCCTGGGCGTGATTGCCGGTATCGGTGGCGCCCTCGCCTTCGGATCGACGGTGCGGCGGTTCCTCTACGGCGTGGAGGCGACCGACCCGGCGAGTCTGGCCATCGCGGCCGCGGTGCTGCTCGGCGCGGGGCTGCTCGCGGCGCTGGTGCCGGGCGTTCGGGCGGGCCGCACCGACCCGGTGACCGCGCTCCGGGCGGAATGAGGGTGCGCCCTCAGCGCAGCGCGCGGAAGAACGCGCGGACGTCGTCGACCAGCAACTGCGGCTGTTCCATCGCCGCGAAGTGGCCGCCCTTGGGCATCAGCGTCCAGCGCCGGATGTCGTAGCGCGGCTCGAGCCAGGCGCGCGGCGACCAGATGACTTCCTTCGGGAAGTCGGCGCACGCCATCGGCACGTCGATCCTGCCCGGCACCGGCGCGCTCGTCGGGTGCCGGCTCTCGTAGTAGATGCGCGCCGACGACGCGGCCGTCTGCGTCACCCAATAGAGCGTGATGTTGGTGAGCAGTTCGTCCTTCGTGAAAACCGACTCGGGGTTGCCGTCGCAATCGCACCAGGTGCGGAACTTCTCGACGATCCACGCCGCCAGCGCCACCGGCGAGTCGTTGAGGGCGATGCCGATGGTCTGCGGCTTCGTGCCCTGGATCTGCTGATAGCCGGTCTCCTCGGCCTGGAACTGATCGCGCAGCTTCACACGGGCGCGCTCCGCGTCTGTGAGTCCTGCCGTCGCGTCAGGCAACGGCGCGCCGCCGATGCACATGTTGATGTGCAGGCCCGCGACATGCGCGGTGTCGCGCGCGGCAATCTGCGTGCTGATGATCGAGCCCCAGTCACCGCCCTGCACGCCGTAGCGGGTGTAGCCCAGGCGCGCCATCAACGCCGCCTCGACCTGCGCGATCCGCGCCGGATCGAACCCGGCCGTGCGTGGCGCCTCCGAGAAGCCGAAGCCGGGGATCGAGGGCATCACGACGTGGAACGCGTCGGCCGCGGCACCGCCGTGCGCAGCCGGCTCGGTCAGCGGGCCGATGACCTTGGTGAATTCGGCGACCGAGCCCGGCCAGCCGTGCGTCATCAGCAGCGGCAGCGCGCCGGGCTGACTCGAGCGGCGATGGACGAAGTGGACGCGCAGGCCGTCGATGGTCGTGGTGAACTGCTCCATCGCGTTCAACCGGCGCTCCTGCGCGCGCCAGTCGAAGCGGTCGCGCCAGTAAGTGACCAGCTCGCGCAGGTAGGCGGTGTCGGTGCCGAGCTGCCAGCCGGAGCCCTGCAGCGGCTCGGGGATCCGCGCCAGCGCCAGGCGGGCCTTGAGGTCCGCCAGCACGGCGTCGGGTACCTGGATCGTGAAGGGCGTGATGGCGGCGCCGTCCTGGGCGCGGCCGGCGGCAGTGGCCGGCGCGCCAGCGCCGTCGACGATTGCAACGGCGGCGAAGGCGGTCAGCCAGCCGCACGCGGCGAGCCGGAGGCCGCGTCCGCTCAGTGCCCCGCCCGATTCGTGCCGCACGTCGCCTCCCATCGCCGGTGTCGCGAGCGTGCGAGCCCGGCAGCCCGGCCATCATCGCACCGCGCAGCGGACCGCGGCCGAGCAAGATCGTGCTAGCGTCACCGTAGGTCGCGGGCCGACCTTGAATTGGTCGCCCCGTGAGTGGTTCCGCCGCCGCCGTGCCGATCGCCGCCCCCGACAGCACCGAGTTCGTGACCCCGCTGATCGAGCTCGGGGCCTTCCGCTGCCCGGCGTCGCACCCGGTGTTCCACGCGCACGCCCCGACCCGCGGCTACTGCTTCGTGTTCCCCCGCCACGCGGTCTGGATCGCCCACGACGGCCAGGACCGCTTCGTGGCCGACGCCAACGTCGTGCCGCTCTACAACCCGACGCGCCCGTACCGGCGCTGGGCCATCGGCGGCCAGGCCGATCACACCGACTGGTTCGCGGTGGCGCCCGAACTGCTGCGCGAGATGGTGACCGCGCTCGATACCGGCGTGGGCGACTCGAATCCGCTGCTGTTCACCCGCCCGTGTGCACCGTCGACTGCGTCGATCTACCTGGAGCAGCGCCAGGTGTTCTGCCGCGTGCGGCGCGGCGACGCCGATGCGCTCTATGTCGAGGAGCGAGGCGTGGCGCTGCTGGCGCGCGTGCTCGAGCTCGCCTATGGCCGCAGCTTCGACACGCCGCACCGGGCGCCGCGTCATCGCCGGCTGGCCGAGGACACGCGCGCCCTGGTGGCGCAGTCGGTCGATCGTCCGCTCAGCCTCGGGGCCCTGGCGCGCGCGATGGCGGTGTCGCCCTTTCACCTGTGCCGCGTGTTCCGGGCCCACACCGGCGGCACCATCCAGCGCTATCGCAGCCAGCTGCGGCTGCGCCGGTCGCTCGCGCTGCTCGCCGAGGATGGCCGCGACGTGCTCGACGTCGCCGTGGCGCTGGGCTACTCGAGCCACAGTCATTTCACGCGGGCGTTCCACGCGGCGTTCGGGCTCACGCCGTCGGCGTGGCGGACCGGGCTCCACGCGGATCTCCGGCATCTCGCCGGCGTCGATCCGATCACGGGCCGCCGGGCCTGACGTGCGGCACGTCGCGCCCGGGACTCACGGCGCGGCCAGCACGCGATCGAGGTAGGCCGCGTACTCCTCACGGGAGTGCGCGCCCGGCCATGGGCTGCCGCGCAGCCGTCCCCGGGCATAGGCGATTACCGCCGGCGCGTGCACGAGCACGTCGCGAAACACCAGCTCGACGGCGTCGACCACGCGCAGCGCGTCCGGCCCGGCATCGCGGCCCGCCAGGGTCGTGTGCGCGAATCGCCGGTCCGCATCCGGCGCCAGCAGCACCGTGACGTGCGTGTCCCGCGCCGCGGCGGCGTGGCGCACGGCGTCGACGGCGTCGAGTGAGAGCGGCATGTGCGGCGACCAGACGTAGACCACGCCTCGAGGATGCGTCGCGAGCAGCGACGCGAGGTCGGCGTCGGTGAAGCGGGGCGCGAGGGCGGCTGGCCGCGCGCGGTCCTGCGCCGACGGCGTGCAGCGCCCGGACCAGGTGATGTCGGTCACCGTCGCCGGCGAGACGCGTGTCAGGCGCGTCGCGTCGTCGCGCACCGCCTCGACGATCCAGACGCCGAGCGTGTGCGTCGGCCAGTGGCGGACGACGGCGCCATCGGCGCCGGGCGGCTGCGGGCGCGCCGGCGCGGTCCCACCCCAGTCACGCAGTTGCTGCGCCACGGCCGCGTGACAGGCGGTCGCCGGCTGGACGGCGCGCGCCGTCGGCGACTGGGCGCCTGCGGCAAGCACGGCGAGCGCGGCGCTCCACGCGGAGACGACGCCGGCCCGGCTCATGCCGCGGCTACTGGGCCTCGCACGCCGCGATCAGCGCCGCCTTGCGCGCGTCGGTGGCGGGCAGCCAGCGATCCTCGACGAGCTGGCGGCACTGCGCCGCGCTCAGGCTCGTGAACGCCCAGGCGGCTTCCTGCGGACGGAACTGCGTGAGCGCCGGTGCGCAGGTCTGTCGCCACAGCTCGCCGATGGCGTCGGCGGCGTCGCGCCGCGCCGGCGCCGCGAACACGCTCTGCATGCGACGGGCGGCCGACGGGTCGACGACCCGCAGCTCGAAGCGCTTCGGCTGCGTGCTCTCCTTGGGCACGAGGTTGGCGAGATAGAACACCTTGCCGTCGGGGAAGAAGGCGGGGAAGTAGTGGCCCACGCCCTCGCTGTCAGACGTCGTGAGGCGCGTCATGCGGCCGGCGCCGGTGATGGCGCCCGACGCGTTCTTGACGAGATCCACCAGCACGACGTCGGTGATCGCCGGCGACTTGAGCCCGCCGCTCACGAACGGCGTCAGGTAGTCGTGCTTGCTGATGTGGAAGACGAGCTGCGAGCCGTCGGCGCTGAAGTCTGCCTTGCCGGCGGCGAAGCCGAAGTCGACGCGCTCGGCGCAGGTCGAGGCCTGCGCCGCCGGATCCGTGCCCAGGATCTCGAAGATCTTGAGCGAGGCGGCCTGGCCCGGCTTGCCGTCGTCGTGCGCGGCGACGTAGCGGCCGTCTTTCGAGATGAAGGGTGTGGCGAGGTCACGGGTGATCTGCGGGCACAGGCGCATCGGCGTCGTGGCGGTGACGGTGAGGGCGCCGGCCTTGCGGACGAACGTGTAGTCGACGAGACGGAAGCCGGGCATCGCCGGCTTGGTCGAGCCCGAGAACATCATGCGGTAGACGGTGGTGCCGTCGCTCGCCGAGCCTGTCGACGAGACGATTCCCACCGACTGGTAGTAGACGTCGAACACGTCGTCGTGCCGGTGCTCGTAGGCCGGTGCGACGTCGGCGGCGTCCTGGCCCGCGTCGAGCCGCGTGATGAGCGCCGCGGCGTCGTAGAAGGCGATCGTGTTGGCCTTCGTGTAGTGCGACGGCACCGTGATGTAGCGGCCATCAGGCGTGGCGACGGCGTCCGACTTGTCGGGGATGCGCACGCGCGTGCCCGTCGTCAGGTCGTAGAGATAGTTCAGGTCGTGACTCGCGACGGCCACCAGCCTGCGGCCGGCCGCGTTC
The DNA here is from genome assembly GCA_902826065.1 of uncultured Acidobacteriota bacterium. Lineage (GTDB taxonomy): Bacteria > Acidobacteriota > Vicinamibacteria > Vicinamibacterales > UBA2999 > CADEFD01. Next base: position 18,764 of record CADEDM010000003.1, read on the forward strand.
GGCACTGGACGCGCGAACCAGTTGACGTCGTCGAGCGGCGGCTCGCCCTTCGCCGGGCGCACGATTTCCACCGCGGCGCCAGGCGTGGCGACGGCGCAATAGGGCGGCACGTCGCCGGGCGCGGCCAGCGGCGCGGCGACGGTGACGGAGGCGAGAACGGCGGCAGTGAGGCGTGTGCGCATGGTTCACTCGGCGTCGGCGATGACGGCGGCTCAGGGGCGGCGCGCCGTCATGCCGCTCGATACGACGAACACCCGGCCGGCGTGATACCCGGCCCGGCCGGACCAGCCGGCCGTGATGAGGAAGTCTACGACGGCGTCGCCGTTCACGTCGCCCAGATCGACAGCGTCGAACCCGAACGTGTCGCCGGGCACTTTCGAGGTGAAGGTGCGCAGCAGGCGGCCCGTGCCCGAGTAGAGATAGGCCCGGCCGCCGCTCGCGGCCGCCCCCGCGTACTGCCACGCGCCGACGATGAGATCCGGGACGCCGTCGCCGTCCACGTCACCGGCCCTCGACTGGCTGCTGCCGAACCCCTCGCCGGCCGTTTCTCCCGTCAACGAGAGCAGCCGGGCGCCGCTGCGCCCCGAGTGGAGGTAGATGCGGCCGGTCGAGGCCCCCTTGGCGGCGTTGGACCAGTCCGAGATGTAGACGTCGACGTGGCCATCGCGATCGACGTCGCCGGGCACGCCGACGAACATCGCGCCCAACGCCCGGTCGGTCACGTCGGCGTCGACGACGAAGGCCGGGCGATCGCGGAGCGCCGTGTAGACGTACACGCGACCCGTCTGCGCCGGACCCGCAGCGGGCGCGCCGACCACCAACAACGGGTGGCCGTTCCGCGTCGCGCCCGAGACCGCCGCGCCGAACTGGTCGCCGTGGCGCTCGCCGGTCAGCGTGAGCAGCACACGGCCATCGCTCCCCGAGAACACGTAGGCGTGTCCGGTGGTGGCGTCGGGGCGTGCCTGTGATCCGGGCGCGCCGATGATCACGTCTGGCACGCCGTCGCCGTCCACGTCCCCCACGCCGGCGACGTGACGTCCGAAGTCCTGGTCGGCCAGCGGCCCGCGGAACGTGCGAATCACCCCGCCGCTCCGGCCGCCATAGACCCGGGCGACGCCGCCGCCGGGCGCCGCGGCGATCACGTCGACGATGCCGTCGCGATCCACGTCACCGGCCGCTTCCAGGCCCGTGCCGAGCTGGTCCCCGGGGGCGCCATCGGCGGTCCACAGGCGGACCCGTGACCTCGTCGAGTAGACGTAGACCCGCCCGGCGTTGGCCCCCGCGCCGGCGCGTGTGGGCGCCGACGTGACGAAGTCGTGCACGCCGTCGCCGTCGACGTCGCCGAGGCTGCGCGCGATCCATCCGAACTGGTCGTTGGCGGCCTCGCCGACGAACTCGCCGAGCACCGTCGTCGGCTCGACGAACGGGTCGGCGAAGTCGGCCGCCGTCGGCACGAGGTCCGCAAAGCGGGGCTCGGTCCGCAGCCGTTCGACCGAGGGCTCGACGTCGAGCTGGCGCATGTCGACCCGCCCGGTCAGGCGTGCCGCGAGCAGCCATCGGAAGGCGTCGTCGTTCGCGCTGCCCACGGCGTGCGCGAGGCCGAGGTCCAGCCACACGCGTGGGTCATCGGGCGCGAGCCCGTGTGCCTTCGTCGCCGCGACCAGGGCGCATGGGCCGTCGCGCAGCGTGCGGCAGGTGCGCGTGAGCAACGTCCAGGCCGTGCCATCGGAAGGCGTCGCGCGCGTGACGGCCTCGAGCGCAGCCTTCGCCGCGGCCGTGTCGCCACGCGCGAGCAGCGCCCGGGCCGCGGCGACCGTCGGGGCCGTGGGAGGTGTGGCCGGTTGCGTGAGGGCGAGCAGGGCGCCGAAGACGACGGTGAGCCGCATCGTCACACTCTGCGATGCCGGCGCCGCGTGCGGCTATCGCGCGCTTGCTCGCGGCCGTCCCCGCGCCCGTCCCGCGGCCGGCGGGCCGCTACGGCGGCGTGGTGCGCATGAACATCAGCGCCTGGGGGAACGTGACGTCGATCTTCCGGAGCTCGTCCGCGTGGGTCAGGCCGTCGAGGCGCTGCAGGCGCACGCGCGTCCCCGGCAGCCGCGATTCGTAGCGCACCACGCTGGCCATCGCGCCGGCGTTGCGCGTGCCCACCAGCCACAACGTCGGACAACGCAGGTCGGCGGGTTCCACCGGCGGGTAATCGAGCAGCGCCGACATCCACGCCGCCTCGACCGGGGGCGTGCTGCTGTCCCGCAGGCGCTCGAGAATCACGTCGCGGAACATCGGGTCGGCCGCAGGGCCGAACGGGATGCCGATGTAGAGCATCGACGAGACGCGCGGCGATCGCCTGGCGACGTAGCGGCCGATGTTGGCGCCGTAGGAGAAGCCCCACAGCGAGAACCGCGGCGCCTGGGCGGCGTCGGCGACGGCGAGGACGTCGGCGATCAGCTTCTCGATCGCGTAGGCCTCCTTCGTCGTGGGCGCGTCGCTCTCGCCGCTGCCGCGGAAGTCCATCGTGATGACGCGGAACATCGGCGCCAGGCGGGCGACGTAGCCGGCGTCGTGCCAGGCGCGCCGCGTCTGGCCGCCGCCGTGCAGCAGCAGGATCGGCGGCCCGGAGCCGATGACGTCGAACGCCAGGCGGGTGCCGTCGGGCGAGCGCGCGAACCGCGTCGCGCCACGCGTCTGTGCCGAGGCGTCGGCGGCCGACAGCGTCGCGACGGCCACCGCGACGACGCATCCGGAACGAAGGCGACGGAGAGCAGGCAACGAGAGCATCGGGCACGAGTATCCATGCCCGGCTGCGACGCCGTCCACTAGTCCCCGCGCATCGCCTGCAGCGGATCCACCCGCGTGGCCTGCCAGGCCGGCACGAGACCGCCGAGCGCCGCCGCCGCCAGCATGGCGGCGACGACGGCGATGAACGCTGCCGGGTCCCAGACGTCGACGTCCACGAGCTGGCTGGCGAGCAGGCGGTTGGTCGCCAGCGAGACGAGCAGCCCGGCGCCGAGGCCGGTGAGCACGGACAGCACGCCCTGGCTGGCGACCAGGCGCACGATCGCGGCGCCGCTCGCCCCCAGCGCGATGCGGACGCTGATCTCCTGGCGGCGTGCCGCGACCCCGGCCAGCATCACCGCGAGCACGCCCAGCGCGGCGAGGCCGAGCGCGATGGCCGCGAAGCCGAGGAACAGGCCGCCGCTGAGGCCGCGCTTCCAGTAGGTGCCGGCGTTCCACTCCTCGAGGGTGTACGGCCCCAGCCACACCGGCACCGCGGGATCCGACGCCTGGATGGCGCGGCGCACCGGCGCAATGAGCGTGCGGGGCGGCACGCCCGCCGCCGTCCGCACCAGCCACCAGGTACCGCCACCGGGACGCTGCCGCATGGCCCGGTAGACCGACGGCTCGACCTCGGTGCGTGCGCGATCGCCCTGCTGCAGGTCGGGCGCCACGCCCACGACGCGCAGCCACGGTCCGATGGTGGTGCCGCTGCGCGTCCGCAGCCGGCGGCCGAGGACGTCCTCGGTCCCCCAGTGGAGCGCGGCGAAGCGGCGGTTCACGATGGCCACCGGGACCGCCGCTTCGTCATCCCGGGCGTCGAAGTCGCGACCGGCGACGAGCGACGTGCCCAGCGTGGCGAAGTAGCCCTCGCTGATCGTCGATTGCCGGACCGGCACCGCCTGATCGTCCGGTGTCGGAATCCGCCCCTCGATCTCGATCTGGAGGGCCGCGGTGCGTTGCCCGGCCACCCCGTCGGCCATGGCCACCGACTCGATGCCCGGCAATGCCCGCAACGCGCCCGCCGTGCGTTCGAAGAAGCGGGACTGCGACACCGGATCGGGATAGATCGACCGCGGCAAGGTGGAGAGCGCGACCACCACGCGGCTCGGGTCGTAGCCGAGCGGGCGCAGGTGCACCTTGAGGAAGCTGTGGACGAGCACACCCGCGGCCGACAGGAGCACGACGGCCAGGCCCACCTGCGCCGCCACGATGGCGTGCATCACCCCGCGTCGTGCCGCATGACCGACCGCGCCGCGCGTGCCGTCGCGCAGCGCACCGTGCACGTCGACCTGTGTGGCGCGCAGCGCCGGGACCAGGCCGGTGACGACGGCCGTGACGGTGACGATACCGACCAGGTAGGCGAGCACCCGTCCGTCGATCGCGAAGTCGAGGAGCTGCGACGCCCACGGCTGCGTCGGCGCGATCGCCACCGCGGCATAGGCGCGCACCAGCAGCGGACTGACGCCCCACGCCACTGCGCCGCCGGCGGCGGCGAGCAGCAGGCTCTCGACCAGGTGCAGCCGCGCCACGCGCAGCCGGCCGGCGCCCAGGGCGAGGCGCACTGCGACTTCCCGCGTGCGTCCGGCGGCGCGGGCGAGGAGCAGGGTCACGAGGTTGGCGCAGGCGATCAGGAGCAGCACGCCGACGCCGACCCAGAGCGCGCCGTAGGTCGTCGCCGCATCGGGCGCGATGAAGAACTCCGGGAAGGTGTAGACCGCGGGGGCGACGCCGGTATTGGTGGCGGGGTACAGGGCCGCCACCTGCGTGCCGACCGCCTGCATCTCGGCACGTGCCTGCGCGAGCGTCGTCCCCTGCTGCAGCCGCGCGACGGCGACCCACAGACCGCGGCCGTTGCGCGGTTGCGCCGCCACGCGCGGACCCATCGGCATCCACAGATCCTGGCGCTGCGGGAAGAAGAAGCCGGGCGGCATCACACCGACGATGGTCACCGGCTCGCCGTTGACGGCGATGGTCGTGCCCACGGCTGCCGGATCCGCGGCGAACCGCGTGCGCCAGAAGTCGGCGTGCAGGAGGGCGACGCGCGGCGCACCGGGCCGATCGTCGTCGGACGTGAAGTCACGGCCCATGGCCGGCGCCACGCGCAGGAGGCCGAACAGGCCGGCGGTCACCTCGGTGGCAGTCGCCGTCTCGACGCTGCGGCCGGTGTCGATCGACACGCGCAGGTCGGCCACCGCTTCGAGGCCGGTGAAGCTGGTCGTGGCGCCGCGCCAGTCGAGGAGATCGAGATACGAGAGACAGCAGCCGCGTCCGGCCGTGACGTAGACGAGGGCGTCCTGATCGGGGACGCCGCGGAAGCCCTTGAACAACGTCGCGTTGGTGACCGTGAACACGGCGAGATTCACGGCGATGCCCGCGCCCAGCACGGCGATGGAGGCGGTGGCGAATCCGGGCGTGCGCCGCAGGCCGCGCAGCGCGTCGCGGACATCGCCGGCGAGATGCTCGATCCACGGCACGCCGCGCTGATCGTGGACGCGTTCTCGCGCCGCCACCACGCTGCCGAACTGCACGGCGGCGCGCCGGCGTGCGTCGGCGCGCGGCACGCCATCCCGCTCGAGGTCATCCGCGGCGAGGTCCAGATGCGCCTGCAGTTCGTCGTCGAGATCGGCCGGCGGCCGGGCCCGGCGCAGCGACGCCGCCAGGCGCAGCCAGCGTTCGCGCCAGCGCCCACTCACGCGTCGTGTCCCGTCGACGGCGCGAGTACGCGGCCGACGACCGCGGTGAGCCGGTCCCAGTAGCTGCGCTCTGCCTGCAGCTGCGTCCTGCCCGCCTTGGTGATGGCGTAGAACTTGGCGCGGCGATTCGCCTCAGACGTGCCCCATTCCGCCGCGATCCAGCCGCGTTGCTGGAGCCGCACGAGGGACGCGTAGATCGTGCCCTGGTTCAGCAGCACTTCGTCGCCGCTGCGCCGTTCGATGCGCCGCGCCAGGCCGTAGCCGTGCTGCGGCCCCATCGTGGCCAGGGTCTGCAGCACCAGCAGGTCGAGGGTGCCCTGCATCAGATCGAGTTTGGTCGGCATGCGGATGACGCTCCGAATTCAGTCGTGACGCAGGACGACGGCCGGGTCGACGGCGAGGGCGCGGCGCACCGGAAGGCGGCACGCCCCGATCGCGACGGCCACCAGGACGACGGATGTCGCCACCAGCACCAGCGGGTCGAACGGCGACACGCCGACCAGCTGCGACCGAAGCAGGCGGTTGACGGCCAGCGCCCCGAGCATTCCGGCTGCGAGACCCACGGCCACCGGGCGCAGCCCTTCCGCCAGCACCAGGCGGCGGATGTCGCGTGCGCCGGCGCCGACGGCCATGCGCACGCCGATCTCGCGCGTTCGCTGCGCCACGGCATGGGCGATGACGGCCACGAGGCCCGTGCCGGCGAGCAGCAGCGCCAGGCCCGCGAAGACCGGCGCCAGCGTGGCGTACTTGCCCAGTTCGCTGTGCTCGGCGTCCATGTAGTCGCGGTCGTAGCGGAAGGTGCCCTGCAACGTGTCGACGTAGTCGAGCTCGACGTCACCGTCGACGGCTTGAATCTCGGCGCGGACTGCGGCCGCGAGTCGATCCGCCGGACCGGCCGTGCGCAGCAGGAAGAACGCCCGTCGCGTCGGCGGATCCTGCGCGAGCGGCACGTACACGTGGGGCTTGAACTGCTGCCGGAGTGCGTCGCTGTGCATGACGTTGGTGACCAGGCCGACCACCTGCACCCACGGTCCGGGCCCGTCGCGTCCGAGCGCGCGGAGACGCTTGCCCACGGCCGGCTCGCCCGGCCACCACAGCGCCGCGAAGCGCTCGTTGACGACGGCCACCGGCGCCGACGCGCCGACGTCCTGCTGGGTGAAGTCGCGGCCGTCGAGGATCCGGGCGCCGATCACGTCGAAGTAGCCGGGCGACGCCGTCGCCACGGACGTGGCACTGCGCCGGTCGTCCGCCGCCAGCGGCTGCCCCTCGACTTCCACCCGGCGCGTGCCACTGCCGAACTTCACCGGCACGGTGTTCGACAGCGCCACACGCTCGACGCCGCCGAGCGACCGCAACCGATCGGCGATGCGGTCGAAACCGAGCAAGCGCGCCTCGGGCGACGGATACCGCTCCGAGGGCAGGCGCAGCATGCCGACCAGCACCGCCTCCGGATGTCGGACGCCGGTCTCGGCGTTGAGGATGTTGGCGAGGCTGCGCGCCAGCACGCCCGCACCGGCGAGCAGCACCACGGCGAGCGTCATCTGGCCGGCGACGAGCGCGGTGACGACGCGCCGCGTCTGCCGCGTCTGCGTGACACCGCGGCCCTCGTCGCGCAGCGTGCCGGTTGCGCCGAGCTGCAGGATGCGCACGACCGGCGCCAGCGAGATCAGCGCTCCCGCTGCCACCGACGCAGCGGCGAGATACAGCCACGTGCCGGCGGTGAGGGTGTAATCCACGGCCTGGTACTGCGAGGCGGCCATCGCCGCCCAGCGCGTCACGCCCCACTGCATGAGCACGCCGGCCGGCATCGCGGCAGCGGCGACGAGGATGGTGCTTTCAACGAGCAGTCCGCGCACCATCCTGGCGCGGCCGGCGCCGAGCGCGAGGCACGTGGCGAACTCGCGCCACCGGCCCACCGTGCGCACCAGCGTGAGGTTCGCGACGTTGGCGCACGCGACGAGCAGCACGAGGCACCCCGCGATCCAGGTCGATCCCCAGATCACGCGCGCGTCGGCGCCGCTCGAGAACTGCGCGTGATCCACCGCCGACGGCACCAGCCCGCGGTTCGTGTCGGGATACGCCGCGGCGAGAGCGAGGTTGATCGCCTCCAGTTCCGCCCGGGCCTGGGCGAGCGACACGCCCTTGCGCAACCGGCCAACCGCCGTGAACGCGCCGGGCGTGAGCCCGCGGCGCGCAGTGTCCGCCGTGGGCACGAGGGGCATCCACACGCCGCCGCTCGCCGCGATCGGGAACTCGAAGCCGGGCGGCATCACGCCCACGATCTGGCCCGGCTGGCCGTTGACCAGTACCGCGGCGCCGACGACGTCGTCGCGCGCGCCGAAGCGCGTGCGCCAGATGCGGTCGCTGAGCAGCAGCACCGGCCGCGCCCCGGGCACGGCATCGGCGGCCGTGAAATCGCGCCCGTGCGCCGGCGGCACGCCGAGCAGCCCGAACAGGTTCGTGCCGACGGCGGCGGCGCCGAGATCAAGGGCCCGGCCGTGGTCGTCGCGTACCGCCACCGGGCCGCCGCCAATCGCTGCAATGCCCTGGAACGACCGCGCCCGGGCCTGCCACTCGCCGACATCGGCATACGAGAGGCAGCAGCGCCCGAGCGCATCGTGCTCCTGCAGGTAGACGATCTCGTGACCGCGCGGCACCTGCGGGGCGCCGCGGAGCAGCATCGCGTCCATCACCGCGTAGACCGTGGTGTTGAGCGCCAGGGCCAGCGTCAACATCGCCACCGACGCCAGCGCGTAGCGCCAGTCGCGGCGAAGGCCCCGCACCGCCAGCCGCAGATCGTGGAGGCAGGCGTCGACCCACGCGAGGCCGCCGGCGTCCCGGTGCGCGTCACGCGCCGTGGTCATCGGCCCGAACGCCAGTCGCGCGCGCCGGTGCGCTTCGGCCCTCGGCACGCCCTGCTGTTCGAGGTCATCGACGGCCAGGTCCAGGTGTGCGGCGGCCTCGGCATCGAACTCGCGGTCGAGGAGGTCTCCATGCAGCGCGGCACGCAGACGCCGCCAGGCGCGGCGCAGGGCGGCCGTCATGCGAGGGCTCGAGGCAGGGTGCGCGTCACGGGCGTTTCCTGTGGGACGGCCACAGTACTACCCGAGGCCCCTGTGGCATGTCCACAGGAATCTGGCCGCGGCCCGCGACCGTGGCCCTACTCGTGGCGCAACGCGTCTATCGGGTCGAGGTGCGCGGCCCGCCGTGCCGGCAGGTAGCCGAAGAGCACGCCCATCCCCGCCGAGAAGAGGAACGCCACCAGGTTGATCCGCGGGTCGAAGGCGAATGGCACCTGCATCAGGCGGGCGAGGCCCATCGACGCGCCGGCCGCAAGGGCCAGGCCGATGGCCCCGCCCAGCGACGACAGCGTCACGGCCTCGACCAGGAACTGCAGCAGCACCTCGCGCTCGAGCGCGCCGATGGCGAGCCGCGTGCCGATCTCGCGCGTGCGCTCCGTGATCGACACCAGCATGATGTTCATGATGCCGATGCCGCCCACGAGCAGACTCACCGCCGCCACCGCGCCGAGCAGCATGGTCAGCAACTCCGTCGTGCCGGTCATGGCACGGGCGATCTCCTGGGTGTCGAGCACGGTGAAGTTGTCGGTGGTGCCATCTGCGAGATGCCGGCGCTCGCGCATCAGCTGCTCGACCGAGGTCCTGACGCGGTCCACCGCCGCGCCACTGCGCACCGACAGCTGAATCTGGCCGACGTCCTGCGAGCCGGTCACGCGGCGTTGCAGGGTTCGCAGCGGAATGATGACCGCGTCGTCCTGATCGCGACCCATCGAGGCCTGGCCCTTCGAGCGGAGGAGCCCGACGACCTCACACGAGAACTGCTTCACGCGGATGGTGCTTCCGACAGGGTTGGCGGTGCCGAAGAGGCGCTGGCGGACCGTCTCGCCCATCACGCACACGGCCGACCCGCCGCGCTCTTCGGCGTCGGTGAAGACGCGGCCCGAGGCCAGCGTCCAGTTGCCGAGGTGAAACCATGCCGAGGTCGTGCCGGTGACCGTGGTGGTCCAGTTCTTCGCCTGCGCCACGACCGTCACGCTCTGGCCGGCGCTGGGCGCCACGCCCGCGAGGCCGCCGATCTGCGTCGCGATGGCCTCGGCGTCTGCCACCTTGAAGCGAGGCGCGCTGGCGCCGGCCGATCCCGGGCCACCGCGTTGCCCGGGCATCACGATCAGCAGGTTGCTGCCCAGGCTCGCGATCTGCGCCGACACCGACTGCGTCGTCCCGTTGCCCAGCGTGACCATCGTCACCACCGCCGAGACGCCGATGACGATCCCCAGCATGGTGAGCACCGACCGCATGGCGTTGCGCCCGAGGCCCTTCAGCGCCAGCACCATCGTGTTGACGAGCATCAGCGCACCGGCTCCTTCCTCACGTCGTGGGCAACGAGCCCGTCGACGACCTGCACGGTGCGGGCGGCGCGCGCGGCGATCGTCGGCTCGTGCGTGACCATCAGCACTGTGAGCCCGCGGTCGCGGTTCAGGCCGGCGATGAGGTCGAGGATCTCGCGGCCCCGTTCGGTGTCGAGGTTGCCGGTGGGCTCGTCGGCGAGCAGCACCTCGGGCTCGGTGACGAGGGCGCGGGCGATGGCCACGCGCTGCTGCTGGCCGCCCGAGAGTTCCGACGGCGCGTGCGTGGCCCACCGTTCGAGGCCCACCAGGGCGAGGGCCGCGCGGGCGGCGTCGCGACGGGCCCGGCCGCCGACACCGCGGTAGAGCAGCGGCAGCTCCACGTTCTCGAGCGCGGTCGTGCGCTTCAGCAGGTTGAACCCCTGGAACACGAAGCCGAGATAGTGGCGGCGCAGCAGCGCGCGCTGGTTGCGCGACAGCCGTTCTACCGCCACGCCCTTGAAGAAATAGTGTCCGGTGGTCGGCACGTCGAGGCAGCCGAGGATGTTCATCAGCGTCGACTTGCCCGAGCCGCTCGGGCCGGTGATCGACACGAACTCGCCGTGGCGGATGGCGACGTCCACTCCACGCAGCGCCTGGAATGCCGCGGAGCCGTCGCCGTAGACCTTGGTGACGCCCGACAGCTGGATGATCACGTCGCGGTCGGACGCCGCCGCGGCGGCGGGATCGGGCGCGGTCGCGAGGGCGACGGCACTCATGACGCGGCTCCCGTGCCGGCATCGGTGATCACCGCATCGCCCGGTTTCAGGTCGCCGCTGAGAATGACCGTCTGGCGGCCGTCGGTGACGCCGGTGGTGACCGGCACCGCGTGGGGCGTGCCATCGCGGAGCACCCAGAGCTTGCGCGAGCCATCGGTGGCCGCGGCCTCGGCGGGCTTCGCCGCCTGGCCGCGCGACGGACCGGGCAGCAGGCTGCCGACGAAGCCGCGGCTGCGCGTCGTGGTCGCGGCCGCCGGCGTGAAGCGCAGCGCCCCGTTCGGCACGAGCAGCGCGTCGTCGACCGAGGCGGTGGCGATGTCCGCCGACGCGGTCATGCCCGGGCGCAGGCTGAGATCGTCGTTGTCGACCACCAGCACGGTCGCGTAGGACACGACGTCGGCCGTGGTGGTGGCGCCGTAGGCCACGCGCGTCACGTTGGCGGAGTAGTCCCGTCCGGGCCAGGCGTCGACGGTGAACGTCGCCGACTGCCCGTCGCGGACACGGCCCACGTCGGCCTCGTCGACGTCGACCTCGAGCTCCATCTGCTTGAGGTCCTCCGCAATCTGGAACAGCGTGGCCACTTGCAACGACGCCGCCACGGTCTGGCCGGGTTCGACCGTCCGCTTCAGCACGATGCCGTCGATGGGCGAGCGGATCGAGGCCTTGGCGAGGTTCGTGCGATCGGTGCTGAGCGTGGCGCGAGCCTCGGTCACCGCCGCCGCGGCGTTCTGCCGGCCGGCGTCGGCACGTGCGAACGTCGCCTCGCCGGTGTCCATCTCGGCTTTCGAAGGGACCTTGCCGTCCGACAACGCGAACACCTCGCGCAGGCGTTCGAGCGACGCCGTGGCTTCCTTCACCGTCGCCTCGGTCACCGCGAGCTGCGCCTCCGCGGCGGTCAGCGACGCCTCGGAGCGGCGAATCTGGTCCTGCAGCTTCGACGTGTCGAGCTGCGCCAGGAGCTGCCCTTTCTTCACGTGCGAGTTGTCGTCGACGAACACGGCGTCGACCAGGCCAGAGAGCTCCGAGCCGACATCGACGGTGTTCGTGGGCCTCAGCGTGCCGGTGGCGGCGACCCGCACGTGCAGGCTGCCGCGCGCGACCGGCTCGGTGACGTAGGCGGGTCCGGCCGAGGCCGGCGACACCGCCGTGAGGTAGCGCACACTGAGCCCGACGCCGAGGATGGCCGCGGCCACCGCGGCCCAGACCGCCATCCGGCGGCGCCATCCGGCGGCGCCATCGTCGGCCAGCAGGCGCGCGAGATCGTCCTGGGTGTGGGTCTGCACGTTGGTCGTCATGATCCGGTCGCCTCCGCACCCGTGGCCGGCGACCAGCCGCCTCCGAGCGCCTTGTAGAGCTGCACCAGCGCTGCCACCCGGTCGCCTTCGGTCACCGCCACGCTCTCCTGCGCGGACAGCACCGTGCGCTCGGTGTTCAGCACCGTCTGGAAATCCGCGAGGCCCGCCGCGTACTGCGTCCGCGCCAGCGTCGCCGCGGTGTCGGCCGCGGCGCGCGCCGCCTGCAGCGACACGAGCCGTTGCCGGTTGCCCTCGAAGGCGACCAGCGCGCGCTCGACATCCTCGAGCGCCGTCAGCACCGCGCCTTCGTAGCCGGCCACGGCCTGCGCCGCCACCGCGCTCTGCGCGGCGATGGCGTTGCGAGTGCGGCCGCGGTCGAACAGCGTGCGCGACAGCGCGCCCGCGAGCGACGTCGCCACCGACGTGCCGGCGCTGCCCGCGCCCTTCAGCACCTCGGCGCCGATCGACCCGGACAGCGTGAGCGAGGGGAAGCGACGCGCGTCGGCCTCGGCCACGCGCGAGGCCTCGGCCGCCACCCGTCGCTCGGCGGCGCGCCCGTCGGGCCGCTGGCGCAGGGTGTCCGCCGGAATGCCGATGGCGAGCGACTCCGGCACCGCGGGCAGCGGCGCCGGGATGCGCAACGTGTCGACCAGCGCGCCCGGCGCGTCGCCACCCAGCGTCGCGAGCCGGAACATCGCCTGGCTGATGCTGGCCTCGAGCGTCGGAATCGAGGCCCGCGTCTGTTCGAGGTTGGCGCGCGCCTGCTCGACGTCGAGCGTGCTGACGAGGCCGGCCTGGGCTCGGAAGCTCGTGAGCGTGAGTGTCTCCTGCTGACTCGCGGCGTTCTTCTGCGCGATGTCGAGCCGCGCCTGCAGCGTGCGCAGCTCGAGATACGAGGTCGCGACCTCGGCCGCCAGCGACACGTAGACGCCGTCGAGGTCGGCGGCGGTGGCCGCGAGGTCGGCGGTGGCCGCGTCACGTCCGGCACGCAGCCCACCGAAGATGTCGGGTTCCCAACTCGCGTCGAGCGTGCCGCCGTAGGAGCCGCTCGTGACGTCGACGATGCTCGTCTGGCCATCCAGGCCCACGGCCCGCTGGCCGCTCCGCCGCCCCGTTCCCGACGCGGAAACGCTCACGGTCGGCCACAGCGCGGCCGCCGCCTGGGCGTGCTGCGCCCGCGCCTGGCGCAGACGGGCTTGCGCGACGTGCAGATCGGGATTGGCCGCGAGCGTGCGTTCGACGAGCGACGTCAGCGTCGCGTCGTGGAGTCGCTCCCACCACCGGGTGAGATCGGCGCGAGTGGCGACGGACGCGCCGCCGGCGCTCGACGTCCACGCCACCGGCTGCACTGGCTGCGCCGTCAGCGTCGGCGCGCGGGAGATCGCGCACCCTGACAGCAGTGTCAGGCTCGCGATCACAGGCAGGGCTCGGGACCACCGCGTCATCGTCGTCTCCTGATTGATTGGACGACGGCGGCGCGTCACCTCCCGTCAAGACTGGTCGGAAACGGGTAAAGAAACGTCAGGCGCAGGTATCGGCAGGTGTCGGGACACGCGCAGCACGACGAGCAGGCCGCCGTCGGGCGCATTCTCGGCGGTGATGGCGCCGCGATGCACCGCGATGGCGCGCCGGGCGATGGCCAGGCCCAGGCCGACGCCGCCGCGATCGCGCTCGCGCCCGCGCTCCACGCGGTGGAATGGCGTGAAGATGCGCTCGAGCTCGTCGGCCGGCACGCCGGGGCCGTGATCGCGCACGTGGATCTCGACGTCGTCGCGGCCGGCGATGACGGCGATCTCGACGTCGGTCGACGCCGCCGTGTGGCGGACGCCGTTGCGCACCACGTTGTCGATGGCGCTGGCCAGCAGCCGCGCGTCGCCCGGCACGGTGACGTCGTCGGCGCGGACGATGCGCACCTGCTTGTGCTGCCGCTGCGCTTCGTAGCTGGCGTCCTCGGCGACGCGCTCGACCACCTCGCGTACCGACACCGGTACCATCTCGATCGGGATGACGCCGCTCTCGGCCCGGGCGAGGGTGAGCAGGCGGCCGACCAGGTCGTTCATGCGCCCGGCCTCGCGCTCGATGCGGTCGAGGTCGTCTCCGGCCTCCGGGCCGGCCTTGCGGCGGGCGAGTTCGAGCGCCACGTTCAGCCGCGCCAGCGGCGACCGCAGTTCGTGCGAGATGTCCGACAGCAGTTGCGTCTGCGCGTGCACGAGCGCGCCGAGGCGGCCGGCCATCGCGTCGAAGTCGCGGACCAGGTCGCCGATCTCGTCACGCCGACGTCCGACCTGTGGGCCGGCTCTGGCGGCGAGGTCCCCCGCAGCGAGGCGCCGGCTGGCATCGCGCACCTGCGACAGCGGCCGCGCCAGGCGCGCTGCCAGCACGAAACACGCGAGACCGGAGACGAGCAGCGCGATCAGCATCGTGCCGGTCGGGAAGCGCGGCTGCACCGCCAGCGCGCGGAACCCGCGTTGCGGGATGCCGACGACGGTGACGGCGGGGCCCGCGGCACTCGACACCGACGTCTCGACGACCTCGCGCAGGCGGCTGCCGTCGGTCGACACGCGCGCCGCCTCGAGCGACAGGCCGTCGGGACCGCACACCTCGGCGCCGGTCGCGTCGCGCAGGATGACGAACAGCCGCGTGTCGCCGAGGACGGCCGTCGCGAACTCGCGGCAGCGCGCGGCGCCGTGGGTCTCGAGCAGGGTGGTCGCGATGCGGCCGTTCTGGGCGACGTGATCGAGCAGCCGCGGTCCCGGCCCGTCGTCGGGCAGCAGCGCCAGCGTGCCGATCATCAGCCAGAAGATCAGCCAGAAGCTCAGGAAGATCTTGAGGGCGAGGCCACGCATGACGTCACCCCGCGGCCGGCGTGCGGACGTAGACGTAGCCGACGCCGCGGACGCTGCGGATGCGGTCGTCACCCGCCGGGCCGGGGCCCAGCTTCTTCCGCAGGTTGCTGACGTGCATGTCGACGCTGCGGTCGAAGGGGTCGTAGCGGCGGCCGAGAATGGTCTCGACGATGCGCTCGCGCGGCACCGGCTCGCCGGCCGAGTCGAGCAGGGCGCCCAGGATGTCGAACTCCACGCTCGTCAGGTCCACGGCGGCGCCGCCGCGTTCGACATGACGCGCGGCCTGATCGAACACGACGTCGTCGACGCGCACGACCCGCCGGCTGCCCGGCGCCGTGCGAGGCTCCGCGCGACGCAGCACCGCCCGGATGCGGGCGGTGAGCTCACGGGTGTTGAACGGCTTGGGCAGGTAGTCGTCGGCGCCCACCTCGAGGCCGACGATGCGGTCGATGTCCTCGCCGCGCGCCGTCAGCAGGATGACCGGCAGCGCCGAGCGGCGCCGGATGTCCCTCAGGATCTCGAGCCCGCTCATCACCGGCAGCATGACGTCGAGCACGACGAGGTCGTAGCTCCCGGCGATCGCGCGGTCGGCCGCGCCGGCGCCCGTGGCCAGCGTGTCGATCTCGAACCCCTCGGGCGTGAGGAGCTCCGCGAGCAGGCGAGTCAGCTCGACGTCGTCGTCGATGAGCAACAGGCGGGCTGGCATGACCGGTGCGCGAGCCGCGGCCACTGGCCGCGGTCCGCCTCCGTATTCTCGATGATTCCAGCATGGTGGCGGGCGCGATGCCGTCAGGAATCGCCGTCAATCGTCAGGAATCGTCAACGGAGGCGGCCACCCGCGGCGACGGCGGCGCGGATCCCGGTGTCGATTCGTCCCGGCGCGGATGCCACCGGTCCCACGGGGCTTGCAGTGTGCGGGCCCGACGACGGAGGCTGTAGCCACCGGAGGCCGCATGAGACACCCAGGCACACGACGGCGGACTTGGCGCTCGGCGATCGCCCTCGCCGGTATCGCGCTCGTCGAAGCGGCGGGTCCGCTGGCCCAGGAGTCGCCGGCGATGCTCGGCCGTGGGGTGGTGTCCACCGACGCCCCGGAGTTCGCGACCTCCTTCATGCCCGACGGGCGCGAGGTCTATTTCAACCGCGCCTCCGCCGACCGGGCCACGCTGCAGATCATGTGGGCGCGCCGCGACGCGGCGGGCGTGTGGTCCGCGCCGGAGGTCGTGGCGTTCTCGGGCACGTTCCGCGACGTCGACCCATTCGTCACTCCGGACGGCCGGCGGCTGTATTTCACGTCGGATCGGCCGCGCCGGCCGGGCGGCCCGAGGACGTTCGCGACCTGGTACGTCGAGCGGAGCGGCGCCGGCTGGAGCGCGCCCGTCGACCCCGGTCCGCCGTTGAACTCCGAGGCCGGCGACGTCTTCTTCACGGTGGCGCGCGACGGCGAGGCCGTCTTCACGTCGAGCCGCGGCGGCGCCTCCCGGATCTACGCGACCCGCGATCGCGGCGGGCGTTGGGACGCCCCGACACCGATCACCCTGGGCACGACCGTCGATGGCGGCAATCCCGCGATCGCGCCGAGCGGCCGTTTCCTGGTCGTCGTGCGCGTTCCCGCGGGCGGCACCCCGGACCTGTTCGTGTCGTGTCGCACCACCGGCGGGTGGAGCGAGCCGCGGGCCCTGACGGCGATCAACACGCCGTTCGCCGACTTCGCGCCGTCGGTCGACGCCGCCGAGACCACCCTCACGTTCACGTCCGAACGGCCCGGCGTCGTCGCCGCACAGCCCGAGGGGGTGCGGCCGCCCGGCGATCTCTACCAGATGTCGCTGACCGCCGCCGGCGTGCGCTGTCCGTAGGCGGCCATTCCTGCGCGCGGTGTGCGTGCCGATGTTGTGTTTCTACCGTAGGTGATCTACGGTAGGCGTCATACGCCATGGACGCCACGCGCACCGACCTCGTCAAGGGCACCCTCGATCTGCTGATCCTGCAGGCCCTCGACCGCGAGCCGATGCACGGCTGGGGCATCGCCGAGAGCATCGAGACGCACTCGAACGCGGTGTTCCTGCTGCAGACCGGCACCGTCTATCCGGCCCTGCACCGGCTGCTGAAGCGGGGGCTCATCGCCGCGGAATGGCGCGCCAGCGCCAACAACCGCCAGGCGCGGTTCTATCGCCTGACTGCCGCCGGGAGGCGGCGCCTCGCGGCGGAGCGGGCGTCGTGGAAACGCGTGAGTCTGGCCGTCAACCGCGTGATCGACGCGCTGTCGTGAGCGAGAGTGGCCATGTCGCTGCTGCGAAGCCTGGTCCAGCGCCTGCGGGTCGTGGTGCGGCGCGGCACGGTCGACGACGAACTCCAGCGCGAACTGGACGACCACTTCGAGCGGGAGGTCGAGCGCCAGCAGGACAGGGGCCTCACTCTGGACGAGGCGCGGCGTCGCGCCCGCTTGCGCGTCGGCGGCGCCGACGCGATCGCGGAGGACGTGCGCGACGAGCGCGGGGGCCGTCTGCTTCTCGACGCGATCGGCGACCTGCGCGTCGGCGCCCGCGGGCTGGCCCGGTCGCCCGGCTTCACCGCGACCGCGGCGCTGTCCCTGGCGCTCGGCGTGGCCGGCGTCACCGCCATCGGCAGCGTCGTGCACGTGGTGATCGTGCGACCGCTGCCGTACCCGGACGCTGATCGCCTGCATCTCGTGCGCGTCGCCTGGAACGCGTTCTCAGCGCCGCTGTCGGCCGCGGATCTGCTGCGCCTGCAGGAGGCGAGCAGCGGCCTTGCCGATGTCGCCGCCTACCGCTTCGGCGCCGAGGGCTACACGCTGCTGGGCCATGGCGAGCCGCAGGTGGTGAGTGGCGCTGCCGTGACCCTCGAGCTGCCGCGGGTGCTCGGTGTCCAGCCGGCGTTGGGCCGATGGCTGTCCGAGCAGCGCGACGCCCGCGAAGTCCTCATTGGCGACGCGCTGTGGCGACGGCTCTTCGGCGGCGCCGCAGACGTCCTCGGCCGGCCGCTGACCCTCGACCGTGGCGTCTACACGATCGTGGGCGTGATGCCACCCGGCTACGACGTGCCCGGGCAGAGCCGCGGCGAGATCTGGATCGCCGCGCCGCTCGACGAGCCCGAGCGCCGCGGTCCGTTCTTCCTGCACGTCGTGCTGCGCCTGCGGCCCGGGGTGGGGCCGGGGCAGGCGGCGGCCGGACTCACTGCCGCGGTCCTGCCGGTGCTCGAGGCGCGCTACGCCGCAGAGCCGACGTGGCGCTACCTCACCACGCCGGCCAAGGACGTGGTGGTCGGCGAGACGCGTCGGACGCTGTGGCTGTTCCTTGCAGCGGTGACGCTGGTGCTGGCGATCGCCACTGTGAACGTCGCCAGTCTGGTGCTGGCCCGCGGCGCCTCGCGCACGCGTGAGCTGGCATTGCGCGCGTCGCTGGGTGCCCGGCGCGAACGGCTGGTGCGGCAACTCCTCGCCGAGTCGATGCTGATCGGTGGCGGCAGCGCCGTCATCGGACTCGCCGGCGCGGCGGCCCTGCTTCGCGTGATCGTGGCGCAGGCCGAGCCGCTGATCCCGCGGGTTGCCGACGTGCGGCTGGATACGGCCACCGCCGGTCTCGCCGTGGTCGTCGGCCTCGGCACCGCGCTGCTGACCGGCATCGCACCGGCGTTGTGGCTCACCGGCCGGCACCTGGGTCAGGCCACACGGTCTGGCGGCCGCATGACCACCGGCGGCCCGGTGGAGGGACGTGTCCGTCGCGGGCTCGTGGTGGCGGAGGTGGCGCTGGCCGTGTGCGTGCTGGTCGCGACGACGCTGCTCGTGAAGACGATGCGACGCGTCGACGACGAGCCGCCCGGATTCGCGGCCGCCGGCGTGCTGAGCCTGCGCGTGGCGGCGCCGCCCGACCCGTACGACGACGAGGTCAGGCTCTACGCCTACCTCCGCGACCTCGACGCGCGGCTGCGCGCGCTGCCCGGCGTGACCCACGTCGCCCTGTCGGAATCGCTCCCGCCCGATCGGCTGCAGCAGTCGAACAACTACACACTGCAAGGCGAAGAGCCCGGATCGCCCGGCCGCACCAGTCAGGGATCGGGCGTCGCGCAGTGGAACGTGGTCAGCCCCGAGTTCTTCGCGACGCTCGGCGTGCCGCTGATCGAGGGCCGCGCGTTCTCGGATGGCGACGGCGCGTCGTCCCCGCGCGTGGCGGTCGTGAGCCGCGCCTTCGCGCAGCGACACTTTCCCGGGCGCACCGCGATTGGGGGGCAGCTGAAGACGGGCGACTGGGACGCGGCGGCGCCCTGGCTCACGATTGTTGGCGTGGTGGGCGACATGCCGTACGAGCAAGGCGCGTGGGGCGGACTGGCGCCGACCCTCTACCTGCCGCTCGCTCAGACCGGCGGCTCGCGCTGGCAGTTCATGACGCTGCGCACCCGCGATCTCGACGGCGCGTCGGCCGGGCTCGCGGCCGCGCTCCACGCCGCTGATCCGCGTGTGCCGTTGCGCGATGTCGCGACGATGGCGGAACGGCTGTCGGCGTCGGCGGCACGTCCGCGCTTCCGCATGCGCCTGTTCACCGCCCTCGCGGCCGTGGCGGTGTCGCTGGCGCTGACCGGACTCTACGGCGTGCTCGCCTACCAGGTCAGCCAGCGGCGGAAGGAGACCGCCGTGCGGCGCGCGCTGGGCGCCACGTCGTCGACGATCCTCGGCGAGGTCGTGCGCTCGGGGCTCGGACTGACGGCGCTCGGAGTGAGCATCGGACTGGTGGCCGCGCTCGCGGGGTCTCGGGCGCTGGCAGCGTTCCTGTTCGGGGTCGCGTCGACCGACCCCGCAGCGTTCGCGATTGCCGCCGGGATCCTGCTCGGCGCAGCGGTACTGGCCTGCGTGATGCCGGCGTGGCGCGCGGTGGCGGCGGATCCGCTCATCGTCCTGCGCGAGGACTAGTGGCGCCGGCGGCGCGTGACGTCCGGCCGGCGCGACGCCGTGCCTATACTGCGGGGATGGACGCCCCTGAACGCGTCGACCCGCCGGCGGTCGAGCCGCGCGTGGCGGACGCGCTGGTGGCGAACCATCGCGCGTTCCTCGCCTATCTCGAACGCCGTCTCGGCAGCCGCGAAGCCGCCGAGGACGTGCTGCAGGAGGCGTTCGTCCGCAGCGCCGGCCACACCGCGGACGTCCCCGACGACGCGCTCGTCCCCTGGTTCTACCGGGTGCTGCGCAACGCCGTCGTCGACCGGTTCCGGCGGCGCGGGGCCGAGGATCGGGCACTCGCGGCGTTCGCGCGCGAGCTCGACCTCGCGGACGCCGCACCCGAGGAGGTGCGCGGCGAGATCTGCGCCTGCATCGGCCGCCTGGCCGGCACGCTGAAGCCGGAATACAGCGCGGCCCTGGCGGCCGTCGATGTCCACGGGACGCCGGTGAAGGACTTCGCGCAGCAACACGGGCTCACGACGTCGAACGCAGGCGTCCGGCTCTTCCGTGCCCGCGCGGCGCTCCGAAAACAGGTCGCCGCCTCGTGCGGCAGCTGCGCCGACCACGGCTGTCTCGACTGTTCCTGCCAGCAGCCGCCGCCCGAGGTGTAATGCGCGACACCCTCCTGCGTCGAAGAGACAGGAGGACACGATGACCGACCCGGTCTGCGGCATGCAGGTCGACCCGGCGGGCGCCGCCGGCGCCAGCGACTACCAGGGCACCACGTATTACTTCTGCAGCAAGGGCTGCAAGTCGCGGTTCGACGCCTCGCCGGAGACGTATCTGCGCCGCGCCCGGGCGCCGGCCGCACCGATGGTCCAGGGCGGACACCCCGAACTTCACAGCCACAGCCACCACGGGCATCACGCGCCGGCGCCGCCGGCTCCGGCGTCCGGCGACACCCGCGAGTACACCTGCCCGATGCACCCGGAAGTGCGGCAGGTCGGCCCTGGCGCCTGCCCGGTCTGCGGCATGGCGCTCGAGCCGCGCACGGTGACGCGCGAGGATCGGAACCCCGAGCTCGACGACATGACGCGGCGGTTCTGGTGGTCCGTGGGGCTGACCGCGCCGATTCTCGCGTTCATGGTGTCGGAAGCGCTGCCTGGACAGCCGCTGCAGCACGCCCTGGCCGGCCGGATGGCGTGGACGCAGTTCGCGCTCGCGACGCCGGTCGTGCTGTGGGGCGGCTGGCCGTTCTTCCAGCGCGGGTGGGCGTCGATCGTGCACCGCGCCTTGAACATGTTCACGCTGATCGCCCTCGGCGTCGGCGCCGCCTACGGCTTCAGTGTCGTCGCGACGATCGCGCCCGGGCTCTTTCCGGCGTCGTTCCGCGGGCATGGCGGCGAGGTGGGGGTCTACTTCGAGCCGGCGGCGGCCATCGTCGTCCTCGTGCTCCTCGGACAGGTGCTCGAACTGCGCGCCCGCGGCCGCACCGGCGCGGCCATCCGCGCGCTGCTCGGCCTGGCGCCGGCGACGGCGCGGCGCCTCGAGACGTCTGGTGAGGAGCGCGAGGTGCCGCTCGAGGCGGTGCAGGCCGGTGATCGGCTGCGCGTGCGTCCCGGGGGCCGTGTGCCGGTCGACGGCATGGTCGTCGAGGGGCGCAGCGAGGTCGACGAGTCGATGGTCACCGGCGAGCCGCTGCCGGTCGCCAAAGCGGCCGGGGCTGGCGTGACCGGCGGCACGATGAACGGCACCGGCACGTTCGTGATGGAGGCGCGCAGGGTTGGCGCCGACACGTTGCTGGCCCGCATCGTCCAGCTCGTCGGCGAGGCGCAGCGATCGCGGGCGCCGATTCAGCGCCTCGCGGACACGATCTCGGCGTGGTTCGTGCCCGCGGTGATCCTGACCGCGCTGCTGACCTTCGCGGCGTGGGCCTGGCTGGGGCCGGAGCCCCGGCTCTCGCATGCGCTGGTCAACGCCGTGGCCGTGCTCATCATCGCCTGTCCATGCGCCCTCGGCCTGGCCACGCCGATGTCGGTCATGGTCGGCACCGGCCGTGGCGCCGGCGTCGGCGTGCTGCTCAGGAACGCCGAGGCGCTCGAACTGCTCGAGCGCGTCGACACCATCGTCGTCGACAAGACCGGCACGCTCACCGAGGGCCGCCCGGCCTTGACGACCGTCGCGCCCCTGGCGCCGTTCGACGAGGCGAGCCTGCTGCGCCTCGCCGGCAGCCTCGAGCGTGTCAGCGAGCATCCGCTGGCCGCGGCGATCGTGCAGGGTGCGGCGGCCCGTGGCGTCGCCACCATCGACGTCGTGGACTTCGAGGCGGTGGCGGGCAAGGGCGTCAGCGGCACGATCGAGGGGCACACGGTCGCGGTGGGCACGGCGGCGTGGCTCCACGAACTGGGCATCCGCGACGACGCCCTGGCCGCGCACGCTGACAGGTTGCGACAACAGGGCGAGACGCTGATGTTCGTGGCGGTCGACCACCGCATGGCCGGGCTCATCGGCGTCGCCGATCGCGTGAAGTCCACGGCCGCCGAAGCCGTCGCGGCGCTGCATGCCGAAGGCCTGCGCGTCGTGATGCTGACCGGCGACAATCGCGTCACCGCGGAGGCGGTGGCCCGGGTCGTCGGCATCGATGCCGTCGAAGCCGAGGTGCTGCCCGAGCAGAAGGCGCAGATCATCCAGCGTCTCCAGGCCGAGGGCCGCCGGGTAGCCATGGCCGGCGACGGCATCAACGACGCCCCGGCCCTGGCGCGCGCCGACGTCGGCATCGCCATGGGCACGGGCACCGACGTCGCGATCGAGAGCGCCGGCGTGACGCTGGTGCAGGGCGACCTGCGCGGGATCGTCCGCGCCCGGCGCCTCAGCCGCGCCACGATGCGGAACATCCGCCAGAACCTGTTCTTCGCGTTCGTCTACAACGTCGTCGGCGTGCCGATCGCCGCCGGCGTGCTGTATCCCGTGTCCGGGCTGGTGCTGAGCCCGATGCTGGCGAGCGCCGCGATGACGTTCAGCTCGGTGTCCGTGATCGCCAACGCCTTGCGGCTGCGCCGCGCGGCGGTGTGAGGACGGGCCCTATTTCACGCGCCGCAGCGTGGTGCGTGAGTAGAGCTGAAAGTCCTTGCCCGGCTCGGCCAGCTCGAAGATCTCCTCGAACGCGTCGGGCCCGCTGACGACGTAGGTTTCGCGGGCGCGGAAACCGGCCGGGATGTTCTCGATGGCCTCCGACTCGAACACGATCCGTGTCGCCGTCGATCCCGTCACCTCGACGTAGGTGTTGACGAACCCTTCGACGTGGAACTGGCGGAAGACCAGCGCCTTTCTCGCGCGATCGTGGCTGATGAAGCCCTCGTCCTCGTGCACCTCGCCCTTGGGGTTCTTCTCCTGGATCGGGTACGCGCTGCGATTGCGGACGCGGATGAACCGGTCGTTCAGCGCCTTCACGTACTCACGGCGTACCGTGCCGTTGCCAGGTTCGCCCTCCGACGTGCCCTCCCAGCGGCCGAGAAGGGGCGCGAGGCGGGCGAACGGATCGAGCGGCGGCGCCTGAGCGCGTCCGATCAGGGCGCTGGCCACTGCGGTAGCCACCAGGGTCAGCACGGCCGCGACGGATCGGAAGCGGCGATTCATCGTCGCGGTCCCCCCTTGGGCTCGGTCGCGCGATACCCGCGCAGCATGTTGGTCAGCGAGTAGTTGGCCTCGTGGCAGGCGAACTCGTAGATGAGCCCGTCGCCGTCGTTGCGGGTCATCGTCAGCTCGCCCTTCCACGGCCGCGTGTAAGCGGTGGGATTGTCGATCTCGAACCGATAGAGCAGCGTGTCCTTGTCGAGCAGGCTGAGGCGCTCGACGACGTGGAGATTGCGGTCCCAGCCGAAGTTGCCGCCGGCGTCGCCGTAGAAGCCGCTGCCGTCGACGAAATTGGTCGTGTCGATGACCAGCGTCGCGCCCTCCCAGCGGCCGATGGAGTCGCCGGCCCAACTGCGGATGCTGGCCGGCAGGTGCGGGCGGCCGTCGAGGTGCACGATCCGCGCGTCGTGGATCATCTCGGCGTGGATGACGACGGCGTCGCGCGTCTGCACGATCTGGTAGTTGCTGTTGTAGGTGTAGGGCAGCATCGGCGGCCCGACGGTCAGGAAGGTCACGCACTGATCCTGCAGGCCGAGGTCCTCGGGGTTCTCGCCGAGGCGCTGGCGCTCCTGCGTCTGGCGCCGGATCTCGGCGGCGGCGGGCGTCAGCGGCGGGATGCGTCCATCCGGCGGATCCGTCACGATCGAAGTGCGGCGCGTCTTCACCACGTCGGTGCCGAACTCGCGGTAGAACGTGTTGTAGGTGCCGGTGCCGCGCTGCGCAGTGCCGGGTGCCGGTTCGGCGTTGCGCTCGGCGATCTGCTGCTCGTAGCGTGCCGCCTCCTCCGGCGTGAAGAACGGCTTGTCCTTCAGTTCGGCCGGCCGTTCGAGCGGTGTCGCCGTGCCCGAGTTCCAGATGCCCTCGAGATCCGGAGGCGCCGTGCGCGACGCGACCTGCCCCGGCAGCACCGCGGGCATGGCGACCAGCAGGGTCGCGATGGCGGCCCACGGGGCGAGCGACGATCGCGTGGGATTCGTGCGCAGCATCGGTCGCGCTCAGCCTACTTCAACTCGTGGGCGCGGACGCATGACGACCGCCCGACTCATCGGGACCATGCGGTGAGCGATACTACGCCACCGCCATGCCGTCGCTCGAAGGAGTGAAAGTCGTCGACCTGACCCGTGTGCTCGCGGGTCCGTTCTGCACCATGCTGCTCGGCGACCAGGGCGCCGACGTCATCAAGATCGAGGAGCCCGAGCGCGGCGACGACACCCGCGGCTGGGCCCCGTTCATCGGCGGGTGGAGCAGCTACTTCCTCGGCGTCAATCGCAACAAGCGGAGTCTCGCACTCGACCTGAAAAGCGACGACGGCCGGGCCGTGTTCACGCGGCTGGTGCAGGACGCCGACGTGCTGGTCGAGAACCTGCGGCCGGGCGTGCTCGACCGGCTGGGCTTCGGCTACGCGCAGGTCTCCGCCCTCAATCCGCGGCTGATCGTGGCGTCGGTCTCGGGCTACGGCCACACCGGGCCGCGCCGCAGCGAGGCCGGCTACGACCCGGTGCTGCAGGCCGAGGCCGGGCTCATGGAGGTCACCGGCACGCCCGACGGCGACCCGATGCGCGTCGGCGTGGCGATGACCGATTTCATGGCCGCGCATTTCATGTTCTCGGGCATCCTGCTGGCGCTGCGGGACCGCGAGCGCACGGGGCGGGGCCAGCAGGTCGACATCGCGCTGTTCGATGCCATCCTCGCGACGATGACCCTGCCGGCCGGCATCGCGTTCGCGACCGGGGCGGCGCCCCCGCGCATGGGCAACCAGCATCCGTCGATTGCGCCCTACGAGACGTTCCGCGTGAAGGACGGCCTGGTGATGGTCTGCGCCGGCAATCCGAACCTGTGGCGACGGTTCTGCGCCGCCATCGATCGGCCGGAGCTGCTGGACGATCCGCGCTTCCTCGACAACGACAGCCGCCTGGCGCATCGCGACGACCTCGTGGCGACGATCGACACACAGTGCCGCGCGTGGACGGCGGCAGACTTCGTGGCCCGCCTCGACGCGCAGGGGGTGCCATGCGGGCGCGTGCGGACCATCGTCGAGGCGCTGGCCGATCCGCAGGTGCAGGCGCGCGGCATGCTGGTGCACCAGGCCCACGACGCGCTGGGGAGCGTGGCGTCGATCGGCAGTCCGCTGAACAGGCCCGCGTCGCCGCCGGCCTATCGGCTGCCGCCGCCGGCGTTGGGCGAACACACGACGGAGATCGCGCGCGCCCTCGGCTTCGGCGACGACGTCGTGTCGCGCCTGCTGCGGCGCATCGGCGCGCCGGTGGAGTAGGCCGCGAGGCGGCTCGCCCTAGCTCCGGGTCCGCGCCTTCGGCGTCGCGCGGATCGCGTCCGCGGGCGCCTTGGCGATCATCACCTCGGTCGACTTGACGATCGCGATGGCGTCGTCGCCGCGCTTCAGCCTGAGCGTACGCACGGCATCGGCGGTGATGACCGCGGTCAGCGACTGCGTGCCCACGCGCAGGCGCACCTGCGCGAGCAGGCCATCGACGCGGACTTCCTCGATGTAGCCATGAAGACGATTGCGGGCGCTGAGGCCGCCGAGCGCCTCCTCGTCGGCGGGGGGGCGTCGCCGCCCCGGCGCCTCGGGTTGCTGTTTCGCCAGCAGCCGCTCGATCTCGGCGTCGGCCACCCGGTGATGGCCGCCCTCGGTGCGTGTCGTGCGCACCAGTCCCTGGTGCACCCAGCGTTTGAAGGTCGAGTAGCCGACGCCGACGCGTTCGGCCGCGGCCCGCACGGTGACGAGTGCCATGTCGGCTCCAGTCTACGCGCCGAGCGCGCGCGTCACGTCGTCGACGAGGTCGTCGGGCGCCTCGCAGCCGACCGAGAAGCGGATGAAGCCCTCGCTCACCGCGTCGCCGCCCCATCGCGCCCGCCGCTCAGCCGACGAGTGGACGCCGCCGAAGCTCGTGGCTTCGCGCACCAGCGTGAGGGCGCCTAGGAAGGCCTCCGCTTTGGCACGCGTGCCGAGATCGAAGCTGACGACCGTGCCGCCCGCGATCATCTGGCGCGTGGCCACGGCGTGCGCGGGATGTGACGGCAGCCAGGGGTAGTGCACGGCCGTGACGGCCGCGTGGCCGGCCAGCGCGGTGGCCAGCCGCAACGCCGTGCCGCACTGGCGTTCCATCCGCAGCGGCAGGGTGGCCAGCGAGCGATGCGCCATCCACACCTCCATGGGGCCCGGGATCGCGCCGTGCTGCGTGCGCCACGTGCGCAGGGCCGCCGCGGCCTCGGCCTTCTTCGTCGCCGTGTGGCCGAGGATGAGGTCACTGTGGCCGGTGATGGCCTTGGTGTCCGAGGCGACCACGAAGTCCGCGCCGAGGGCGAGCGGCTGCTGCAGCCACGCCGTCGCGGTGGTGTTGTCGACGACCGTGAGCACGCCCCGCGCCTGCGCGGCCTCGGTCAGCGCGCGGATGTCGCAGACGTCGAGGTGCGGGTTCGACGGCGTCTCGAGCCAGAGCAGCCGGGCGCCGTCGAGCATCTCCGCCTGCGCGTTGCCCGCGGTGGGCGCCTGCCGCACGGTGACGCCGATCTTCGCCAGCCAGTTGCCGGCAATCACGCGCACCGTGTAGTAGCAGTCGGCCGGCAGCACCACCACGTCGCCGGGCGACAGCGTCGTGCCGAGCACCGCGGAGATCGCCGCCATGCCCGACGCGAACGCCACGGTCTCGCCGCCATCGAGTTCACTGAGGGCCGCTTCCCACGCGGTCCACGTCGGATTGTGGAAGCGCCCGTAGGTGAGCGGGTGCGCGGCGGGATCGCCGGGCGTGACGTAGGTGGACGAGAAGACGGGCCCGGTGCCGTAGCTGCCGGGCGTGCCGGTGGCCCGGTACCCGGCGTGAAGGAGTGCGGTCTCGCGCTGCATGAACGGATCCTCGGCGTGACGAAGCGTCGTGGCAGTTGTACCACGACGCCTCGTCACCGGTCCGTGGCCGCGCCTCAGAAGGTCGCGACGAGCGCGAACCGAAGGGTGAAGGGCTCCACGGGGTGGAAGTGGAGACCGTCGACGCCGCCCGCCGGTTCGCCCGGCAAGCGCGACGTGTAGAAGTAGTCGATGTCCGAGCTCCTGGAATCGAGCAGGTTGAGCAGATCGGCCTTCAGCCGCCAGACGCGCGACAGCTGCACGCCGGTCTCGGCGCTGACCAGGTGCGATGCCCGGCTGCGCACGCTGTCGTCCTCGATCAGCGGACGTGGCCCGAAGAAGCGGTAGCGCAGGCTGCCGCTGACGCGGCTGCGCGGCGTAACCGTGAGGCCGGCGTTGGCCACGCCCTCGATGGCGCCCGGAATGCGATCGCCGTCGGACGCGCCGTCGGTGAAGCGCGCCTGCGAGTAGGCGACGCTGGCATCGAGCGTGAGCCACGACGTGGCGCGGAAGTCGGCGTCCCACTCGAGCCCGAGGCGCCGGCTCGGACGGCTCGCCTCGGTGGTCCCGGCGTCGCCGATGAAGAGCAGCTCCGAGTCGATCCACAGGCCCCAGGCGGCCATCGTCGCGTGCAGTCGCGGCAGCGCCAGCGTGCGCACGCCCACCTCACCGCCGCGGGCGCGCACCAGGGGATCGACGCGGTCCACGGCGTCGCCGCTGACCGGGTCGCGCGTGATCGTCGCGCCGCGGCCGTCGTTGCTGTGGAAGCCGCCGCCGGCGCTGGCGTAGAACTCGGTCCGCGCCCACGGGCCCAGCGCGACGCTGAGCTTCGGGTTCACGATGCCCTGCGTGCGCGTCCCGCCGTTGACGGGATCGCCGGCGTCGACGTTCCAGCGATAGAGGTCGCCGCGGACGCCGATCGTGGTGCGCACCACGTCCGACCACTGCGTCTGCAGCTCGCCGTAGGCCGCGCCGCTCGTCTGCTGGACCGCGTCCTCGCGAACCGTGGCTCGCCGGATGCGGTTGGTGGTGCGATACAGGCCGACCGCGCCGATGTCGTCGTGCCGGATCTCGCTGCCGAACGTCACCTGCGCGCGCCGGCCGCCGAGCGTAATCGGCCGCGTGTGGCTGACG
Source organism: uncultured Acidobacteriota bacterium (assembly GCA_902826065.1). Lineage (GTDB taxonomy): Bacteria > Acidobacteriota > Vicinamibacteria > Vicinamibacterales > UBA2999 > CADEFD01. The sequence goes on from CADEDM010000003.1 coordinate 47,017, forward strand.
CGTCCGCCGGTCACGACGCGCTCGTCGCGCTGTTCGAACTGGTCGCCGTCGGCGGGGTCGTCGAGGAAGTAGGTGAAGTTCGAGAACAGATCGAGCCCGTAGTCGAAGGCGTAGCTCTCGACGTGGGTCGTCCCCGACGACGTGGTGCGTTGCCACTCGGCCATGCCGCCGATGCGGTGGGTCTCGCCGCCGTTGGTGCGATCGAGGAACCCGAACCGCGACAGCGCGCCCTCGTCGACGGCGCGGCGGGGAATCTGGTCGGACGAGTTCCAGTCGGCGTTGTAGGCCAGACCGGTGATCGAGAAGCCGTTGGTGGCCGTGCCCTGGCTGTAGCGCACCACGCCGTTCCAGCGGCGCATCACGTCGGGCCGATCCCAGGGCCCGTCGTTGCCCATGGCCTCGCCGGCGATGAGCAGCGTGCCGCGTCCGACCTTCGGCGACGCCGCGCCGAACACGCGGCCGTAGCCGTAGGTGCCGCCCTCGAAACGCGCGATCGGCGCGTCGAGGCCGTTCACGTAGCTCACGCGCACGCTGCCCGCCGCGGAGAAGTCACCCGCGTCGGCCGCGTAGGTGCCTTTGCGGTACTGAATCCCGCTCACGAGCTCGGGAATCAGGAAGTTCATGTCGGCGTAGCCCTGCCCGTGGCCGTGCGTGGGCAAGTTCACCGGCATGCCCGCGACCGACAACGCCAAGTCGGTGCCGTGGTCGATGTTGAAGCCGCGCAGGTAGTACTGGTTGGCCTTGCCTTCGCCGCTGTGCTGGCTGACGACCAGGCCCGGGACGCTCTCCAGCGCTTCGGCCGGACGCCGTCGCGCCCGTTCGTTCAGCTCGAGCGGGGTGACGACGCCGGTACTGGCCGAATCGGCGACGCCGACGAGCTCGTCCTGCGAGTCCACGGTCGACAGGTTCCGGAATGTGCGGCGTCCCGTGACCACCACCGAGGCCGAGGCCGCGACGAACAGCGTCGCGTCGGCGGTCGTGACCGCGCCGGCCGTCACGACGACGTTCCGGCGCAGCAGCGTCACGAAACTCGTGAGCGAGAAACGGACGATGTGCGTGCCTGCCGGCACGGCGTCGACCGCGTAGCGGCCCTCCGAATCCGTCGTCGCGCTCCGCGCGCCGGCGCCGGTATCGACGTCCACGACCGCACCGGGCAGCGCCTGCCCGGTCGTATCGAGGACGCGGCCTTCGAGCCGTCCCGCGGCTCCACCCTGTGCCGCGACGCCAGGTGGCGCCGACAGCAGCGCGGCCAGGGCCGCGCACACCATTCCCCTCATGACACACCTCACCTGCAGCGGCGCAAACGCATCGGGGCGCCGCGCGATCCCGTGAACGCGAACGATCGGGACTCAGGCGGAGGCGGGAGGGCCGCGTGCCGGCGGTTGCGGCAGCGGGGCGGGGCGGTAGGCGCGGGGGTGGACGTCGGGCGCGGGCGCGAGCGTCTCGGGCGGCGCCGGAAGGAACAGCGGCGGCGGTCCATCGATCAGCGCAAGACCGAAGTGGGCGCTGTTGCCGCGGCCGTGCTCTGAGGCCGGCGCCCCGTGATCGCGCCCGGACGGCGGTGCCGTCGCGTGGTGGTCCCGGTCCCCGATCGCGGCGGGGCGCGCGGCGGTCCGACGGTCATCGTGATCCGCGCCGCCGTGGCTGTGGCCGTGCCCGTTGTCGAGGGCGTCGGAGCGCAGGCCGTCGTGGTGATGGCGCGGAGCGTGGTCGGCGGGTGCGGATGACGCCGGGCGGGCGGGGCGGCCGTGGCCGGCGAAGGCCGCAGCGCGAGGGTCGGCCCCGGTGTCGTCGTGATCGCCGTCGTGCGCCGCGGATGGCGCGTCGCCATCGTCGACGGCCGCGACCTCGGGACCATGGGTGTGGTCGTCGCGATGCGTCGCCAGGTGCAGCGCCGGCACGACCTGCGCGGCGGCGATGAACAGCGCCAGCAGCAGCGGCCCGGCGATGGGGCGAAGACGAGCGAGCGGTCCTGTGCTCCGGGGCATCACGCGATCAGGACGACCACCATAACGCAGCGCGGCCCCGCCGGCCACCGCCGCCCGTGCGGCCGTCTCCTCGCGAGGGACTACGCGGCGGGGACGGAATCGGATTGGGGATCGGCCCTCCGGTCCGCGGCATTACATCGGTGCCAGTGCGCCCATGCCTCGCCAATGGGATGAATCTGCGCCGTACCGCCACGTGAAACGGCTCATATTGCATCGACTCTCCGGCGTACACTGGGGTGCGGGCGTCGGGGGCCGTATCCACCCGGCGCGGCGCCGACTCATGGTGCAATCCTTCCAAGTTCAGGTGCTGCGGTGGTGCGCCGTGGTCGCGCTGGTGGCGCTGGCCAGCGTGTCGCCGGCCGGCGTCCAGAAGCCGCCGGTGGTCGCGGCGGCGGCCAGCATGAACGCCGCGCTCACGGCCATCGCCGCCCAGTTCGAGCAGGCGCGAGGCCGGCACGTCGACCTGGTCTTCGGCGCCTCCGGGGCGCTCACGCGACAGATTCGCGACGGCGCGCCATTCGAGGTCTTCCTCGCCGCCGACGACACGTTCCCCCAACAGCTCACCGGCGCGGGCCTGACACGCGACGCCGGTGTCGTCTACGCGATCGGCCGGTTGGCACTGTTCGCTCCCACCGGCTCGCCGCTGACCGTCGACGCCGGACTGGCCGGCCTCGCGTCGCTCGTTCGCGACGGTCGCGTGACGCGATTCGCGATCGCCAATCCCGAGGTGGCGCCCTACGGACAGGCAGCGGAAGCGGTGCTGCGCCGCCACGGGCTGTGGGACGCGATGCGACCGCGCATCGTGCTGGGCGACAGCGTGGCCCAGGCCGCGCAGTTCGCGACGACCGGCAACGCCGTCGGTGGTCTGGTCGCGTGGTCGGTGGCGGTCGCGCCGGCGATGGCGGGCCGCGGCACCAGCGTCGTGATCCCCGCCTCCGATCACCCGCCGATCCGTCATCGCATGGTGCTGCTGAAGCGTGCCGGCGCCGCCGCCGCCGAGTTCTACGCCTACCTGCAGACCCCGGCCGCGCGCGCCATCCTGAAGTCGAGCGGCTTCGAAGTGCCAGAATAGCCGCCGATGGACTGGACGGCTCTCGGCGTCTCGCTGCGGCTGGGCGTGGCCACGCTGATCGTGCTGCTGCCGATCGGCCTGTGGCTGGGCCACCTCCTGGCCACGCGATCCTTCCCCGGCAAGGCGCTGATCGAGGCGCTGATCACGGTGCCGCTCGTGCTGCCGCCCACCGTGCTCGGGTTCTACCTGCTGGTGACGTTCGGCGCGCGGTCGCCGCTGGGGCAGGCCTTCGCGTCGATTGCCGGACACGCCCTGCCGTTTTCGTTCGCGGGCCTGCTGCTGGCGTCGGCGATCGCCAACCTGCCGTTCGTCGTCCAGCCGATCCAGCGCGCCTTCGAGGCGATCCCGAGTGGCGTGCGCGATGCCGCGGCGTGTTGCGGGCTGTCGCCGTGGCAGCGCTTCTTCCAGATCGATCTGCCGTTGGCGTGGCCCGGAGTGCTCACCGCCGCCATGCTCGCCTTCGCGCACACGCTGGGCGAGTTCGGCGTCGTGCTGATGGTCGGCGGCAACCTGCCGGGCGAGACGCGCACGCTGAGCATCGCGATCTACGACCGCATGCAGGCCTTCGACGACCGGGGCGCTGGCGTGATGGCGGCGACGCTGCTGGTCGTGGCCGTGGGCACGTTGATGCTGACGACGACGTTGGCCGGCCGGACCACGCGCCGTGGCTGACACGCCGTTGCGCGTCGGCCTGCGCCAGGCGGGCCCGATCCCGCTCGACGTCGCCTTCGACTGCGCGCGTGGCGATGTGCTGGCGATCTTCGGGCCCTCCGGCAGCGGCAAGTCGACGATCCTGCGGGCCATCGCCGGCTTGTACGCGCCCGCGGACGCCATCGTCCGGACCGGGGATCGCACCTGGAGCGACACGGCCGCCGGTGTGCACGTGCCCCCGCATCAGCGCGCGGTCGGCCTCGTCTTCCAGGACTACGCGCTGTTCCCGCACCTCACGGCCCGCGGCAACGTCCTCGCCGCGCTCGGCCATCGACCGAAGGCCGAACGGGTCGCTCGCGCCGACGAACTCCTCGCGCAGGTGCACATGGATGGTCTCGGCGACCGCCGGCCCGATGCGCTGTCGGGCGGCGAGCGCCAGCGCGTGGCCCTGGCCCGCGCGATCGCCCGTGACCCCGCCGTGCTGCTGCTCGACGAGCCCTTCACCGCCGTCGATCGACCGGTGCGACGGCGGCTGCAGGACGAGGTCGATGCCCTTCGCCGCCGCCTCGACGTCCCCGTCATCCTCGTCACCCACGATTTCGACGACGTCGTCCGGCTGTCGACCCACGTGCTGCTGCTGGAGCGCGGCCGCGTGATGGCGTCGGGGCCCATCGCCGACGTGATGCGCCGCGCCGATCTGCCGTGGCTGCGCGACGCCGTCGGCCTCGGCGCGGTGGTCGACGCCAGGGTCGCCGGCGTCGATCTCGAGCGCGGGCTGGCCACGCTCGACATCGGCGGGCCGGCGCTGGTCGTGCCGGCGGCGGGGCTCACGCCGGGCGCCTTGGTGCGGGTGCGGGTGCCGGCGCGCGAGGTCATTCTGGCGACGCAGGCACCTGCCGGCCTCAGCCTCCACAACGTGCTCGCCGGTGTCGTGACCGAAGTCCACTATCTGCCAGGCACCTCGCAGGTGATCGTGCAGGTGCGGGTCGGCGCGACGCATCTGCTCGCGGAGGTCACCGGCGACGCGGTCTCGCGGCTGGCGCTCACCGTGGGCGCCCCCGTCCATGCGCTCGTGAAGTCGGTGTCGATCGATCTCCACGTCGTGTCGTAGTCGACACGCCGCGCCAGGCGGCGGCACGCCGGTGGCGCCACCGGGCTGCTATGCTGAACCTCCGCATGCGGCTGTCGATCACGAGCGCCACCACCCGCACCGGCACGGCGCGGGTGACGCCCCGGGAACCCGCCCTGCTCGGCCACGGGGCCGTGGTTGCGAGTCCGGAGTCGGGACTGTCGTACCGCGTGGGCCGGATGCTCGGCCAGGGCGGCTACGGTCAGGTCTACCGGGCGACGCGGGTCGGCGACTCCGACCAGGTGCCCGAGGAACTCTGCATCAAGGTGAGCACGCGCCAGGACGGCTGGCTGCGCGAGGCCTACTTCGGCCAGTTGCTGCACGACCATCCGCGTGCGGTACGCCTCTACGACGCGTTCCCGTTCTTCGGCGGCGGCCGTGTGCTCTACGGTCTCGCCCTGGAATACGCGTCCTACGGCGACCTGAGCGCGTTCTTGTCGCGCGGCATCCGCCGTTTCAGCGAGCACGCCGTTCGACGGGAGATCGCCGGCGTCCTGCACGTGCTGCGCAAGCTGCATCGCGGCCAGCTGCTGCATCGCGACCTCACGCCGCTCAACGTCTTCGTCTGCGACAACTACCGCCTCAAGCTCGGCGACTTCGGCATCGTCCGCCAGCAGAGTGACCATCGTGGCGTGACGGCGCGCACGCTCAATCCGCACATGGCGCCCAGCGACATCTTCGACGGCGCCGCGCCCAAGTGGCAGACCCGCGACGACGTCTACCAGGTCGGACAGCTCATCGGCATGCTCGTGAAGGGCGATGCGTCGGCCCGCGTGCGCACGGCCGAAGTGCGCGGCTTCGACTGCAGCGATCACCTCAAGGAAATCGTCTACCGCTGCATCGGCGAGCGGCGCAAGCGGTACGAGAGCGCCGACGAGTTGATTCGGGCGCTCGAGACGCCGCCGCCGGCGATGAAGGCGCGCACGGTGAAGTCGCTGAAGGGCGCCCACGTCGCGTTCACCGGCATCCTCGACGTGCCGCGCAAGGATGCGGCGGCCGCGGCGAAGAAGGCCGGCGCCACCGTGCACGGCGGGCCCTCCGCCAAGGTCACGGTCGTCGTGCGCGGACGTCCGAACGTGCTGCAGGCGGCGGGGAAGGACGGCGGGCGCAAGCTGCTCGATCTCAAGCGGCTGCGCGAGAAGGGCGTGCGCATCGCGCTGCTGAGCGAGGCGCAGTTCTGGCGCCTGGTCGGCCGCCGGCCGACGGCCGGCGCGGCGAAGCGGCGCTAGGCCCACGCGAGCCGGGGCGTCAGTCCTCGGGGACGGGGATCGCGACGGTGCTCTTGATCTCGCGCAGCGCGAAGTTCGACTTGATCTGCTGCACGGCAACGTTCGAGAACACCGCCTCCTTGAGGAAGCGTTCGTACTCGCGGGTGCTGCGCGCGATCACGCGCAGCAGATAGTCGGCGTCGCCGGTCATCGAGTAGACGTCGAGCACCTCGGGCCGTTCCAGCATCGCCGCCTCGAACGCCTGGATGCCGTCGCGGTTGTGCTTGCTGAGCGTGACGTGCGCGAACACCGTGTCGTGATACCCGAGGGCCGCGGCGTCGACGCGCGCGACGTAGTCCTTGATGACGCCGCGCAGCTCGAGGGCCTTCACCCGGCGCCACGTGGGCGACGGCGAGAGGCCGACCCTGGCGGCGAGGTCCTGCACGGTGGCGCGGCCGTTCTCCTGGAGCGCCGTCACGAGGGCGCGGTCGGTGGCGTCGAGTGTGGGTCGGTCGGTCACGGCTGCAAGCCTCGGTCACATCATGCCCCTGAAACTCGCCAGACAGGATGAATATTGCGTGATAGAGCCGATATTGGGGCAAGATAGGGAAGAATTGCCCTCGGCGTGAGGCGTATCGTGGACTCTCGGGCCATCGGGGCCCTGAGGACCACGTCATGGGCGTCTCGCTCACCGAATCCGTCCCGGCCGCCGCTGGCGCCGTCGCCGCCCGTGATTGGCGCCGCGTCGCCTATCTCGTTCAGCTGTCGCGGGCCCTCGATCATCTCGAGGAGACCGTGCTCGTGCCGGCCCGGCAGGTCACCTACCAGTTCTCGGCGCGCGGCCACGACGTGGCGCAGGTGCTGCTGGGACTGGGCCTCACCGACGCCCACGACGGCGTCTTCGGCTACTACCGGTCACGCCCGCTGTTGCTGACGCTCGGCGTGCCTCTCGACGACGCGCTCGGCTCGTCGATGGCGCGGGCGGGCGGCTACTCCGACGGCCGCGACATCGGCGTCGTCTTCAACTATCCCAACCCCCACGGCCCGTCGGCACTGCCGATGTGCGGCGGAGTCGGCACGCAGTTCACGCCCACCGCCGGGTGGGCCCAGGCGATCGAGTACCGCCGTCGGCAACTCGGCGACGCGGCCTACGCCCACGCCATCGGCGTGGTGCTGGGCGGCGATGCCGCGGTCGCGACCAACGGCTTCTGGTCGTCGCTGACGATCGCGACGACCCTGCAACTGCCGATGCTCTTCTACGTCGAGGACAACGGCTACGGCATCTCCGTGCCGTCGGTCATGCAGACGCCGGGGGGCGACATCGCGGCGAATCTGGCCAGCTTCAGCGGCCTGCATGTGCTGAACGGCGACGGCACCGACCCCGCGGAGGCCGTGACCCTGATCGACGAGGCGCTGGCGCACGTGCGCGGCCGCCGCGGGCCGTGCCTGCTGCGGTTGCGCGTGCCGCGGCTCGAGGGCCACAGCTTCCAGGACACGCAGGCCTACAAGTCGCCGGAGATCGTCGCCGCGGAATGGGCGCGCGACCCGCTGCCGAAGCTCGAGGCCTACTGCGTGCCCGCGATCATGGATGCCGGCGAATGGCAGGCCATCGCCGCCCGCGCCACCGCCGACGTCGCCGCCGCGCGCGCGACGGCCGAAGCCCGGCCCACGGCCGATCCCGCCACCGTCACCCGCTTCGTCTTCTCCGAGGCCGAGCCGCAGCAACGCGGCGGCCTGCGCGCTGAAGGCGTGACGCGTCGTCCCGGCGACGACACGCCGCGGCCCGAAGGGACGCGCGTCAACATGGTCACGGCCATCCGCCGCACGCTCGACCACGAGCTGGCGAGCAACCCGCGCATGGTGGTGTTCGGCGAGGACATCGGCCCGAAGGGCGGCGTGCACGCGGTCACACTGGGTCTGCAGGAGAAGCACGGCGCCGACCGCGTGTTCGACACGAGCCTGTCGGAAGAAGGCATCGTCGGCCGCGCCGTCGGCATGGCGCTGGCCGGGCTGTTGCCGGTGCCCGAGATCCAGTTCCGCAAGTACGCCGACCCGGCGGCCGAGCAGATCAGCGACGGCGGCACGATCCGCTGGCGCACGCACAACCGCTTCGCGGCGCCGATGGTGCTGCGCATGCCGATCGGGTTCTTCAAGAGCGGCGACCCGTGGCACAGCCAGACCAACGAGGTGCAGTTCGTGCACGCGCCCGGCTGGAAGGTGGCGGTGCCGTCGAACGCCGAGGACGCCGTGGGCCTGCTGCGCGCGGCGCTGCGCGGTGACGATCCGGTGATGTTCCTCGAGCACCGCGCGATGCTCGACGCCGCCTGGGCGCGGCGGCCCTACCCCGGCGACGACTACCTGCTGCCGTTTGGCCGCGCCAAACTGACGATGCGCGGTCGCGACCTCACCGTCGTCACCTGGGGCGCCATGGTCGAACGCTGCGAAGACGCCGCGAAGCAGGTGGCTGCCGCCGGCCACCACAGCGTCGAGGTCATCGACCTGCGCACCCTGATGCCGTGGGACCGGGAGGCGGTGCTGACCTCTGTCTCACGCACGCGCCGCTGCCTCGTGGTGCACGAGGATCTGCGCACCGCGGGCTTCGGCGCCGAAGTGGTGGCCACCGTGGCCGACGAGGCGTTCATGTCGCTCGACGCGCCGGTGGGGCGCCTCACCATGCCCGACATTCCGAGCCCGCACAACGCCGTGCTGCTCGATGCCGTCGTGCCGTCGGTGGCGCGCATCCGCGCGAAGATCGACGCGCTGCTGGAGTTCTGAGATGACCGACGCCCTGGTGGACGTGATCGCGCCGGTCGAACAGGAAGGCACCAAGGCCGCGGTGAAGACCTGGCTGAAACAGGTCGGCGACCGCGTCGAGGCGGGCGAACCGCTGCTCGAACTCGAGACCGACAAGGTCGCGATGGAAGTGGCGGCGCCCGCCGAGGGCGTGCTGGCCGAAATCCTCATCCACGACGGGCAGGATGCCGACACCGGTGCGGTGCTCGGGCGGCTGCGCATCGGCGACGACGGGCCCGACGACTCGATCGACGAAGCGGCGCCGGAGCCATCCGGGCGCGCCGCGGTCGCGGCTGCGACGATCGGCGCCGCCGAGCCGCGATCCATCGCCAGCTTCGACCCGGCCCTGCGGCTGTCGCCCTCGGTCCGCCGTCTGCTCATCGAGACCAACCTCGATCCCGCCGAGGTGCGGGCCACCGGCAAGGGCGGCCGTCTCACGGCCGCCGACGTCACGCGCGAGGCCGCGCGTCGCCGGGCGCAACCCGCGGCGCCGGCGCCGGCGCCCCGTCCTGCCGCCAAGGCGCCCGCCACACCCGCGTCCACGACCGTGACCGGCCGCCGCGTGCCGCTCGACTCGATGCGCCGGCGGATCGCCGAGCACATGATCAAGTCGGTCGCGACGGCGCCGCACGTCACGGCGCTGTTCGAGGCCGACCTCGGCGGCATCCTCGCGCATCGCGAGGCCAACAAGGTGGCCTACGAGCGGCAGGGCGTACACCTGACGCTGACGGCCTACGTGGTGATGGCGGCCGTCGAGGCGATGAAGGCGGTGCCGGTGGTGAACAGCCGCTTTCACGAGGACGCGATCGAGATCTTCGACGAGGTGAACATCGGCGTCGGCACCGCCCTCGGAGACCGCGGGCTGGTGGTGCCCGTCATCCATCGCGCGCAGACCCTGTCGCTGATCGGCGTGGCGACACGCCTGCAGGAGATGACCACGCGCGCCCGCGCTGGCACGCTGGTGCCGGCCGACGTGCACGGCGGCACCTTCACCATCTCGAACCACGGCGTCTCCGGGTCGCTGACGGCGTCGCCGATCGTCATCAACCAGCCGCAGTCGGCGATCCTCGGCGTCGGCAAGCTGGAGAAGCGCGTGGTCGTGCGCGAGGTGCATGGCGCCGACGCCATGCTCATCCGCCCGATGTGCTACGTCACGCTCACCATCGACCACCGCGTGATCGACGGCGCCCAGACCAACGCCTGGCTGACGCGGTTCGTGCAGGCCCTCGAAGCCTGGCCCGGCGGGGGCACCGCGGGCCCGCGGCGCTGACGCGCACCGGTTGGTAGAATCGGATCGACGGGAGATGCCGCGATGTACGCCCAGTCATTGAACCAGCCGGCCCCCGACGCCGGCGCCCCCGAGGACGCGGACGCCCTGGCCCGCTTCCAGGCGCGCGTCGACGAAGAACAGCGCATCGAGCCCAACGACTGGATGCCGGCGGCGTATCGCAAGACGCTGGTACGCCAGATCTCGCAGCATGCGCATTCCGAGATCATCGGCATGCTGCCCGAGGGCAACTGGATCACGCGGGCGCCGTCGCTGCGCCGCAAGGCCGCGCTGCTCGCCAAGGTGCAGGACGAGTGCGGCCACGGCCTGTATCTCTACGCCGCCGCCGAGACGCTCGGCGTCGCCCGCGAGACGATGGTCGACGACCTGCTCGCCGGCAGAGCGAAGTACTCGTCGATCTTCAACTACCCGACGCTCACGTGGGCCGACATCGGCGCCATCGGCTGGCTGGTCGACGGCGCGGCGATCATGAACCAGATTCCGTTGTGCCGCTGCTCCTACGGCCCGTACGCGCGGGCGATGATCCGCGTCTGCAAGGAAGAGTCGTTCCACCAGCGGCAGGGCTACGAGATCATGCTGACGCTGGCGCGCGGCACCGACGCCCAGAAGGCGATGGCGCAGGACGCGCTCAACCGCTGGTGGTGGCCGTGCCTGATGATGTTCGGCCCGCCCGACGCGCAGAGCCAGCATACCGACAGCTCGACCCGCTGGAAGATCAAGCGCTTCGCCAACGACGCGCTGCGCCAGAAGTTCATCGACGCCACCGTGCCGCAGGCGCACTTCCTCGGGCTCACGATTCCCGATCCGGAACTGCGCCTCGACGAGGCGACCGGGCATTGGGCGATCGGCCCGATCGACTGGGCCGAGTTCAAGCGCGTGATTGCCGGCCATGGGCCCTGCAACCGCGATCGCATGACGGCGCGCCGCAGCGCCCACGACCGCGGCACCTGGGTGCGCGACGCCGCCCTCGCGTTCGCCGCCAAGCAGCGGACGCGCGCCGCCGCCGCGGCGGGCGCGGCGTAGGACACCGCGATGACCACGCCGACCACGCCGCTCTGGGAAGTGTTCATCCGCAGCCGCAACGGGCTGGCGCACAAGCACGTCGGCTCGCTGCACGCGGCCGACGCGACCCTGGCGCTGCAGGCGGCGCGCGACCTCTACACCCGCCGCGGCGAGGGGACGTCGATCTGGGTGGTGCCGTCGCAGGCCATCACCGCGTCCGACCCCGACGACAAGGGCATGCTGTTCGAGCCGGCCGAGTCGAAGGTCTACCGGCATCCCACCTTCTACGACGTGCCCGACGACGTCGGGCACATGTAGGGTTCGCCGCCATGCCCTCGGGATCGATCGTCACCGGCGACGCGCCGCTGCTGCGTTACGTCCTCGAACGCGCCGACGACGCCCTCGTGCTCGGCCACCGCCTGTCGGAGTGGTGCGGGCACGGCCCGATGATGGAAGAGGACATGGCGCTCAGCAACATGGGTCTCGATCTGCTGGGCCAGGCGCGCGCGCTCTACACCTACGGCGCCGCGGTCGAGGGCGCGGGCCGCACCGAGGACGACTACGCCTACCTGCGTGACGAACGTGCCTACGGCAACCTGCTGCTGGTCGAGCAACCCAATGGCGACTTCGCGGTCACGATGGTGCGGCAGTTCCTCTATGCGGCGTTCATGACCCCGTACTGGCAGGCGATGACGTCCAGCACCGATGCGACGCTCGCCGCCATCGCCGCCAAGGCGCAGAAGGAATCGGCGTATCACGTGCGCCATGCGGGCGAGTGGGTGATGCGTCTCGGCGACGGCACCGACGAGAGCCGCGCTCGCGCACAGCAGGCGCTCGACGCCCTGTGGCCGTTCACCGGCGAGTGCTTCATGCCCAGCACGGCCGAGCAGGCGCTCGTGGCGTCGGGCGCCGTGATCGATCCGGCGATGCTGGCGGCGGCCTGGCGCGAGACGGTGGCGCGCGTGGTCGCCGACGCAACCCTGACGCTGCCGGCGGACACCTGGATGCAGCGGGGCGGGCGCGAGGGCAGGCACGGCGAGCACCTCGGGCATCTGCTCGCCGAATTGCAGCACCTGCAGCGCTCGCATCCGGGGGCGACGTGGTGAGGCCGTCCACGGGCGAGCCGGCATCGTCGCGCGTGGCCGCAGTACGGGCGGTGGCGGCCGCCGTCGTCGACCCCGAGATTCCGGTGCTCACCATCGCCGACCTCGGCGTCCTGCGCGACGTCGTCGACGGCCCGGCGGGCATCGTCGTGCGGATCACGCCGACCTACTCCGGCTGTCCCGCGATGCAGATGATTCACGACGAGATCCTTGCGGCCGTGGATCGCGCCGGGCTCGGGCCGGTCACCGTCGAGACCGTGCTCGCCCCGGCGTGGACCACCGACTGGATGACCGAGCGCGGCCGCCGCGCGCTGGCCGACTTCGGCATCGCGCCGCCCCTGCCCGGACCGGCACCGGTCACGTTCTTCCGCACCGCGCCCGGCATCTGCCCGCGTTGTGGCTCGACCGACACGACGGAGATCGCGCCGTTCGGATCCACGGCGTGCAAGGCGCTGTGGCGCTGCGAGGCCTGCCGCGAGCCGTTCGACGTCTTCAAGACGCACTGATGGCCGTCACCCCGCCCCGTTTCCACCGCCTGGCCGTACGTGATGTCGCGCGCGAGACGGCGCAGGCCGTCTCGATCGCCTTCGACGTGCCGCCGGCGCTGGCCGACGACTACGCCTTCGCGCCGGGGCAGTACCTGACGCTGCGCACCACGCTCGACGGCGAGGAGGTGCGGCGCTCGTATTCGATCTGCGCCGGTCTCGACGACGGCGAGCTGCGGGTGGCCGTGAAGCAGGTGGACCAGGGCGCGTTCTCCACCTGGGTGAACACCACGCTCCAGGCCGGCGACACGATCGAGGTGATGACGCCGACCGGGCGCTTCGGCCTCGGCGCGTCATCTCCCGCCGGCGGCGTCTACGTCGCATTCGCGGCGGGCTCGGGCATCACGCCGGTGCTGTCGATCCTGAAGACGCTGTTGCGGCGCGAGCCCTCGAGCCAGGTGTTCCTGTTCTACGGCAATCGCACCAGCCACGACATCCTCTTCAACGAGGATCTGACCGACCTCAAGGATCGCCACCTCGAACGGCTGTCGGTGCTGCACGTGCTGTCGCGCGAAGAGCAGGACCTGCCGATTCTCAACGGCCGTCTCGACGGCGCGAAGGTGCGGGCGCTGCTGACGGCGATGGTGCCCGCGGCGACCATCGACCACGCCTTCGTCTGCGGCCCGGCCAGCATGATCGACGACGTCGTGGCGACGCTCGGCGAGCTGGGCCTGTCGTCCGACCGCATCCACGTCGAGCGTTTCGTGTCGGGTGAAGGCGGACGGCCGAAGCGCGCGCCGGTGGCGGTGGCCCCCGACGCGCCGGCGGCGCACACCGCCGTGCTGATCCTCGACGGCAAGCGCCGCGAGGTGCCGGTGGCGGCGGGGGAGGCGATCGTCGACGCGGCGATCCGCAACGGCATGGACCTGCCGTTTGCGTGCAAGGGCGGGATGTGCGCGACCTGCCGCGCCAAGGTGGTCGAGGGCGCGGTGACGATGGACGTCAACTATTCGCTGGAGCCGTGGGAGCTCGCGGCCGGCTTCGTCCTCACCTGCCAGTCGCACCCGACCACGGCGCGCGTGGTCGTGGACTACGACCAGGTCTGACCCGTCCGCTGGTCGGTTCGGTCGGGCGCTGGGAACTCACGCCGGCGCCTGCGTGCTGTCGATCCACGAGCCGGCGAGTTGCCGCGAGTGGCCGCGGAACTCGGCGATCACCTCGTCGCCACGCGTGACACGCACGTCGTAGATCCCCGAGCGGCCCTCGCGCAGCACTTCCCGGGCGGTGGCCGTGAGGACGTCGCCGAGGCGCCCGGGTGTCACGTAGGCGATGTGACACTGCGCCGCGACGGCGTGCGGGCCGTGGCCGTTGCAGGCGAACGCGAACGCGCTGTCAGCCAGGGTGAAGATGTAGCCGCCGTGAGCGATGCCGTGGCCGTTCACCATTGTCGGGCCGATGGTCATGGTGAGCACCGCGCGCCCCGGCGCGACCGTGACGATGGCCATGCCCAGGTGCTGGCTGGCGCGATCGCCGGCCCACATGGCGGCGGCCGAGGCCTCGGCGACGGCCTGCGGGTCGCGCGGCGGCCCGCTCACGCGCCCCGTCCCGTGAAGACCGGCGGACGCTTGGCCGTGAATGCCGCCACGCCCTCGGCGTAGTCGTCGGTCCGGCCGCAGCGGCGCTGGAAGTCGCACTCGCGATGCAGCTGCGCCTCGAGCGAGCTGGTGCTCGAGTGATTGAGGGCTTCCTTGGTCAGGCCCAGCGCGAAGGTCGGCTGTGTGGCGAGGTGCGCCGTGAGGCGCTCGGCTTCGCTCAACAGGGCGTCGTCGTCGCACACCTTCCAGATGGCGCCCCAGGTGGCCGCCTGCTCGGCGGTCATCGGCTCGCCCAGCATCATGAGCGCGCGGGCGCGCGCGTCGCCGACGAGACGCGGCAGCGCCCAGGTGCCGCCGGAGTCGGGCACGAGGCCGATGGCCGCGAACGCCTGCAGGAACTTCGCCGAGCGGGCGGCCAGCACGATGTCGCAGGCGAAGGCGAGGTTGGCGCCGGCCCCGGCGGCGACGCCGTTCACGGCGCACACCACCGGCTTGGCGAGGCGGTGCAGGCGCAGGACGAGCGGGTTGTAGAAACGCTCGACCACGCCGCCCAGATCGGGCGCGCCGTCGACCGAAGACGGCACGGCCGCCAGATCCTGCCCGGCCGAGAAGCCGCGGCCGGCGCCAGTCAGCAGCACGGCGCGGCAGGCGTCGTCGGCCGCCGCCTCGTCGAGGGCGGCGGCGAGCGCCGTGTGCAGCGCGTCGTCGAACGCGTTCAGGCGCGCCGGCCGGTTGAGCGTCAGCTTCACCCAGCCGTCACGCCGATCCACGAGCAGCACCGGATCCATAGGGCCCTCACCGCGCACTGGGTCACAACGCGCTTGAATTCACTGAACGAACGTTCAATGATTCTGAGGATCGGTGGCGGCTGTCAATCACGCCATCGGCCTCCCCGCAGGAGCACTCCGTGACCGAGGCCTTCATCTGCGACTTCGTCCGCACCCCCATCGGCCGCTATGGCGGCGCGCTGAAAGACGTGCGCACCGACGACCTGGCGGCGCATCCGCTGCGCGTGCTGCGCGGACGTCACGGCGGCGTCGACTGGGACGCGCTCGACGACGTGATTCTCGGCTGCGCGAACCAGGCCGGTGAGGACAACCGCAACGTCGCGCGCATGGCGGTGCTGCTCTCGGGACTGCCGGTCACGGTGCCGGGCACGACCATCAACCGGCTCTGCGGATCGGGACTCGACGCCGTGGCGATGGCGGCCCGGGCGATTCGCTGCGGCGACGCCGACCTGGTGATTGCCGGCGGCGTCGAGAGCATGACGCGAGCGCCGTTCGTCCAGGGCAAGGCGACCGAGGCGTTCTCGCGCCAGGTCGAGGTCTTCGATACGACCATCGGCTGGCGGTTCGTGAACCCGCTGATCAAGGCGCAGTACGGCGTCGACTCGATGCCCGAGACCGGCGAGAACGTGGCCGAGCAGTACCAGGTGTCACGTGAGTCGCAGGACCAGTTCGCGCTGCGGTCGCAGCAGCGCGTGGCGGCGGCGCGGGCCACCGGCTTCTTCGAGCGCGAGATCGCGCCGATCGACGTGCCCGTGAAGGGCGGCACGCAGACGGTGTCGGTAGACGAGCATCCCCGCGCTGACACCACGATCGAACAGCTCGCCAGGTTGAAGACGCCGTTCAAGAAGGTGGGCGGGACCGTGACGCCCGGGAACGCATCGGGCGTGAACGACGGCGCCGGGGCGCTGATCCTGGCGTCGGAGGCGGCCGCAAGGAAGCACGGGCTCACGCCGCGGGCGCGCGTGGTCGGTGCCGCCGCCGCGGGCGTCGAGCCGCGCATCATGGGCATCGGCCCGGCGCCGGCGGTGACCAGGCTGCTGGGGAAGACCGGCGTCGCGCTCGGCGACATCGACGTCATCGAGCTGAACGAGGCGTTTGCGTCGCAGGGACTCGCGGTGCTGCGGCTGCTGGGCCTGCCCGACGACGCCGACCTCGTCAATCCACACGGCGGCGCGATCGCGCTCGGACATCCACTGGGTATGTCGGGGGCGCGCCTGGCAATGACGGCCGTGAGCGCCCTCGAGGTGCGGCAGCAGCGGCGCGCGATCGCGACGATGTGCATCGGCGTGGGGCAGGGCCTGGCCGCCCTGATCGAGCGCGTATGACGACGCCGGCGCCATCGGCAGACGAGACGCGGGCCCTCGCGTACATCGCCGCCGCGGAAGGCGCGGCTCGCGAGGTGCCGGGGGTGGACGGCGTGTCGCCCCGAGCGCTCGAACGGGTCGTGATCATCGGCGGCGGCACGATGGGCGCCGGCATCGCCGTGTCGGCCGCCGAAGCCGGCCTCGGGGTGACGATCGTCGAGCGTGAGGACGCCGCCGCCGCGGCGCGCGATCGCGTGGCGGCCGTCTACGCGCGGCACGTGAAGCGCCAGCAACTCGATGCCAGTGCACTGGCCGCTCGACTCGCGCGCGTGACCGTGACCGGCGACTGGCAGGTGGTGGCCGGCGCGTCGCTCGTCATCGAGGCCGCGTTCGAGGACCTGGCGGTGAAGGCCGACATCTTCCGACGCGCCGACGCGCTCGCCCCGGCCGGCGCCATCCTTGCGACCAACACCTCGTATCTCGACGTCGACGCCATCGCCGCCGCCACGTCGCGTCCCGACGACGTGCTCGGCCTGCACTTCTTCGCGCCGGCGAACGTCATGAAGCTGCTGGAGATCGTGCGCGCGGCGCAGACCGCGCCCGACGTGCTCGCCACCGGCCTCGACCTGGCGGCCCGCCTCGGCAAGCAGCCGGTGGTCGCCGGCGTGTGCGACGGCTTCATCGGCAATCGCATCTTCGCGGTCTATCGCCGGCACGCCGAGTACCTGCTCGAGGACGGCGCGTCTCCCGAGGCCATCGATGCGGCGATCGAAGCCTACGGGTTCGCGATGGGCCCGTTCGCCGTGTCGGACCTGTCGGGTCTGGACATCGGTTTCGCGATGCGGCGCCGTCGCGATGCCACGCGCGATCCGGGCGAACGCTACGTGGCGATTGCCGACCGGCTGGTCGACGCCGGCCGCCTGGGCCGGAAGACCGGCGCCGGCTGGTACGCCTACGACGCCGACAGCCGGAAGACGCCCGACCCCGTCGTCGCTGGCCTCGTCGCCACCGAGCGCGTCGCCCGCGGCGTCACGCAGCGGACGTTCACAGCCGACGAGATCCAGCGTCGGATCCTGGCCGTGCTCGCCAACGAGGGCGCGAAGGTGCTGGCCGACGGCATCGCGCTCCGCGCGTCGGACATCGACGTGACGCTGGTCAACGGCTACGGCTTCCCGCGCGCGAACGGCGGGCCGATGTACGCCGCCGATCGGCGCGGCCTGGCCACCGTGCTCGCCGACGTCGAGGCCGCGCATCGCGCTGGCGGCGTCGGCTCGGAGCCGGCGCCGTTGCTCGTCGACCTCGCCCGCTCCGGCGGCACGTTCGCCGGCTGGCGCCGCTGACCGATTCAAGGAGACGCCCGTGTCGACCGTGCTGCAGAGTTACGCCCTCGATCAGTGGATGACGCCCACGGCGGGCCTGACCGACGTGCCGAGTGCCATCGACGGCCGCGTAGTAGCGCGCGTGTCCAGCGCCGGGCTGGACTTCCGCGCGATGGCGCACCACGCCCGCACCGTCGGGGCGCCCGCGTTGCGCGCCCTGACGTTCCACGAGCGCGCCGAGCGCCTCAAGTCGATCGCGCTGTATCTCACCGACCGCAAGGCGGCGCTCTATGCGCTGTCGGCCGACACCGGCGCCACGAAGACCGACAACCTGATCGACATCGACGGCGGCATCGGCACGCTGTTCGCGTACGCGTCGCGCGGCAAGCGCGAACTGCCCAGCGAGCGCTTCGTGGTGGACGGCATGACCGAGCCGCTGTCGAAGGGCGGGACCTTCTCGGGCGTCCACGTGCTGACCCCGCTGGCCGGCGTGGCCGTCCACGTCAACGCGTTCAACTTCCCGTGCTGGGGCATGCTCGAGAAGCTGGCGCCGGCCATCCTCGCGGGCATGCCCGTCATGACCAAGCCGGCCACGGCCACCGCGTATGTGGCGGAGTCGGTCGTGCGCCTGATCGTCGAGTCGGGCCTGCTGCCGGCCGGCGCGCTGCAGTTGGTCTGCGGGTCGGCCGGCGACCTGCTCGATCACCTCAACGGCCAGGACGTGCTGTCGTTCACCGGCTCGATCGAGACGTCGTCGAAGCTGCGCAACCATCCGGTGGTCACGGCCAACGCCGTCCGCTTCATCGCCGAACGCGATTCGCTCAACGCCGCGGTGCTGGGCACCGACGCGGTCGAGGGCACGCCCGAGTTCGACCTGTTCGTGAAGGAAGTGGCCCGCGAGATGACCGTGAAGGCGGGGCAGAAGTGCACCGCGATCCGCCGGGTGTTCGTGCCGCGGGCGCTCGAAGCGGCCGTCACGACCGCACTCACGTCACGGCTCGACGGCGCGACGATGGGCGATCCGCGGCAGGATGGCGTGCGGATGGGCCCGCTCGTGAGCCGCAGCCAGCGCGACGACGTTCGCGCGAAAATCCGCGAGATCGCGCGGGACGCCGAGATCGTCCACGGCGCGCCGTTCGCCGGCGACGACAGCCTGCCCGAGCCGTTGCGCGCCGGCGCCTTCCTGGCGCCGGTGCTGCTGCGCTGCGCGGCGCCGATGACCGCGACGGTCGCGCACACGACCGAGGCCTTCGGTCCCGTGGCGACGCTGATGCCGTACGACACGCTCGACGAGGCGGTGGCGCTGGTCGCGAAGGGCGAAGGCAGCCTGGTGGCGTCGGTGTTCACGCACGACGACGCGGTTGCCGACGCACTGGTGTTCGGCCTCGCGGCATTCCACGGGCGAGTACTGGTCGTCGACCGGGACTGCGCGAAGGAGTCGACCGGACACGGCTCGCCGCTGCCGATGCTCGTGCACGGCGGTCCCGGGCGGGCCGGCGGCGGGGAAGAGCTGGGCGGACTGCGCGGCGTGTATCACTACATGCAGCGCACGGCCCTGCAGGGCTCGCCACGCCGTCTCACGCAGCTCACCAGGCGGTGGGCGAGGGGGGCGCCGGCGCCGGCCGAGGGCGCGCATCCGTTCACGCGCGACTACGACACGCTCGAGATCGGCGAGACGGTGATGACGGCGCCGCGCGTCATCACGCTCGAGGACATCGAGCACTTCGCGCGCTTCACCGGCGACACCTTCTACGCGCACATGAACGAGGCGGCGGCGAAGGCCAATCCGTTCTTCCCGGGCCGCGTCGCGCACGGCTACCTGATCCTGTCGTTCGCCGCCGGCCTGTTCGTGCAACCCGACCCCGGGCCGGTGCTCGCCAACTACGGCCTCGACCACCTGCGCTTCCTGAAGCCCGTCTCGCCCGGCGACACCATCGCCGTGCGCCTCACGGTGAAGCAGAAGCGCGCGGCGAAGGTGCCCGAGTACGGCGAGGTCCGGTGGGACGTCGAGGTCTTCAACCAGGCGGGCGAGACGGTGGCGCAGTACGACCTGCTCACCATGAACGCCCGTCGGCTGGCGGCCGCGGCGTCGTAGCCGCCGCCGCAGGTCAGCGAGAGACGCTGACGTTCAGCGGCATCGTGCGTCCGGCGCGCACCTGCACGGTGCGCTGATACGGCGGCCGGCCCTCGACCCGCACCTCGATCTCGTGGGGACCTTCGGGCAAGTCGATCAGGATCGGGCCGCCGCCTTCGGGCGCGTGCCATTCCTCGCCGTCGACGAGCAGCGTGGCGTTGGCGGGCTGTACGCGGACGGCCAGCGTGCCGAAGGCGGAGTCCGGCGGAGGCGGTGGCGCGTCGGGGAACGGCGCGCGTCGTCCCCCGGGTCCCCCCGGCCCCATCGCGGGATCCGTCGCGCCCGGTGACTGCGGCGACGTCGCCGCGGTCGGCCGCGGTCCGTTCGATTCGCCATTCGCCAGGGCGCGCATCTGCTGCCGGATGTCGATCGTCGCGCCCGGCCTGAAGAGCAGCGTCTGGGTGATGGTCTCGAAGCCGTCGAGATAGAGGGTCAGCTCGTGTTCGCCTGGCGGGACGTCGAGCCGTTGGAAGACGCCGTCGAAGTCGTCGACGGTGCCGGCGAGGTAGCCGTCGACGTAGACCTCGGCTTGCTTCGGCGTGACGCGGAGCCGGGCGGAACCGGCGCCGTTACCGAAGTAGTCGGGCCCATACGGGCCGTACCAGCCCGGGCCCCACGCGGGTCCCCACCCGCCCCACCAGAACGGGTCGTAGTAGCCGTAGCCGAGGAAGACCCGCGGTGCGACCACGACGCCGCCGCGGACGGCCACGCGGCCTCGTCGTTGCGCCGCGGCCTCGATCGGCCAGGAAGTGAGCACGGCGGCGCAAACGCCTGCGGCCGCCATGAATCGAAGAAGGCGTGCACGTGACATGACTGACAGACTCCGGAGGCGGGCGCCACCACGTGAGGCAGCAACGACGATGCCATCTGTCGTGCGTCGGCGAGGTGCGCGACCGGCCCGGCAGATCGGGCGGGCCGACGCGGGATCGGCCCTTGCAGTCGGCGCCGGACGCATGCCGAACCCGATCCAATCGTCGCCTGTGAGCGACACCCGTTGGCCGCGGCTGGGGACACTCGCCGTGGCCGTTGCGCTCGTCACTCTCACCGCCTGCGGCAAGGACAGTCCGACGTCGCCCACCGACACGTCGACCACCGACACGGTGGCGTCGCCCACCATCACCGAAGATTTCGTCGGCACGGTGCCAGTGGGCGGCGCGCGATTCTATGCGTTCACGGTGGGGGAGAACGGCACCGTGAACGTGACCCTCACATCCGTGGGCGGCGCCAATGTCCCCTCCACCATGTGGCTGGCGCTGGGCATCGGGGTCCCGGACGCCGAGGACTGCACGACCTCCACTGCCGTGAACACCCAATCCGGTTCGAGTGCGCAGGTCACCGGCACCTACGCCCCCGGCATCTACTGCGCCCGCGTCGCCGACATCGGAAATCTCATCGCTCCGGCCAGCTTCGCGGTTACGATCGCTCATCCATGAAACAGGCGCAGGTCTTGGCAGTTGCCGCGGCCCTCGCCACGGCGCTGCTCGGAGCGGCGTGCGGGGACGAGACGGACGGCACCACACCCACTGGCCCCACCGGCGTGCCTTTCATCACCGAGTATTTCTCGGGGGTGATCGACTCCGGAGGCACCCGCTTCTACTCGTTCAACGTCACCACGTCGGGTCCGGTGACGGTGACGCTCGCCAGCATCACCAACGCCGACACCGGCCTGCCGTTGGGCCGGCCGCTGCGCGTGGGCGTCGGCCGGCCCTCGGGCACCGAGTGTCCGGTGGACGCAAGCACCGTGGTCCAGGCGGGTCTCGTCACGCAGCTGGCGCACATCGCGCCGACGGGCGTGAACTGCATCGACATCACGGACACCGTCGGCGTGCCGGGGCCGATTCAGTTCGCACTGCGGTTCACACACCCATGACGGCGCGCGCCCTCGTCCTCCTGCTCACGCTCGGCGCGGCTGCCTGCTCGAACGACACCGCCAACCCGGTCGGGCCCACCACGGTGCCGCCGACCAGCTTCACCTACGCCACCACGTTCACTGCGCGCGGCTCGGTGACCCGTACGTTCGAGCAGGTCAGCCGCGGCGCGGTGAACATGACGCTCACCTCGGTGACGCCCGACGTGCCGCTCGGCATCGGCGTCGGGATGCCTCGGATCGACGGCGTGTGCGCGTTGACCAGCGTCACCACGACCACGGGCGGCACGTCGCCGCAGATCACCATCACGGCCGATCCGGGCCTCTGGTGCGTGCGCGTGTGGGATCCGGGCACCGTGCCGGAGCTCGTCGGCTTCTCGATGTCCGTCACGCACAACTGAGCCGCGGCGCGGGCGGCGTCGACCGCGGCGGTATACTGCGATCGTGACGCGGCGCGCACGACGTCTCGTGGCCTCGATGGTGATGCTGGTGCTGGCCGGCACGCCGGTGGCCGCATCGGCCTGCGCGCTGTGGTGCCCGGCAGGGGCGACGCACGCGCGCACCGCCACCGACCGTTCCGCCAGTGTGGACCCGATTGCCGCGGCCCGTGCCTGTGCGGCGACGCACGGCCACGAGGGCCCGGCCGGGCCAGTCGACGGCGCCACCCACACGGCCGATGCGGCCAGCCCGAGCGAGCCTGCCGATGCCGCGACCGCGGCGCTGACCCACCCTGCGGCATCCGTCGCCGCCGCGAGTGCGTGCTGCGACGTGCCGATCGTCGAGACGGTGCGAGTGGCCGCGTCGGTCGAGGCCTTGGTGTCCCACGCGCCGCCGTTGCAGCCGGTGCGGGTCGAGGCCCGCGACCGGTCCGAGCCGCCGCGCGTGGCATTCGCAGACGCGTCGCCTCCGGCCGCCGTTGCCCGGGCCATGCGCGCCCTC
This sequence comes from uncultured Acidobacteriota bacterium, assembly GCA_902826065.1. Taxonomy (GTDB): domain Bacteria; phylum Acidobacteriota; class Vicinamibacteria; order Vicinamibacterales; family UBA2999; genus CADEFD01. The sequence continues at coordinate 69,682 of CADEDM010000003.1, forward strand.
GTTCTCCGGATCTGATTCCCTGCGTCCCGGCGCGCCATGCGCCGATTCGCCGCCGTCCACCGGCGGCTCGCCCCGGCGTCGCCGACGCCGGGCCGTCGAGGGAGTCCGATCATGTCCGTGCATCCGTCACGGCGGCGGTTCGTCAAGGGCCTCGCCGCCACCACCGTCCTGGCCAGCGCCGGCCTCGTCCATCGCGAGGCGTGGGCGGCGCCGCTGCGCGGGCCGCAGCGCGAGCTCTCGGGCACGCGCTTCGATCTGACCATCGGCGAGACGTCGGTGAACCTGACCGGTCGAGGTCGCGTGGCGCAGACGATCGACGGTTCGCTGCCCGGTCCGCTGCTGCGCTGGCGCGAGGGCGACACCGTGACGCTGCGTGTCGCCAACACGTTGCGCGAGCCGACGTCGATCCACTGGCACGGCCTGGTGCTGCCCGCCAACATGGACGGCGTGCCGGGCGTGAGCTTCGACGGCATCCCGGCCGGAGGCGCCTACGAATACCGCTTCACGGTGAAGCAGTCGGGCACCTACTGGTACCACAGCCACTCGGGTTTCCAGGAGCAGCGCGGCGTGGCCGGGCCGATCGTGATCGCGCCCCGCGAGCCGGACCCGATCGCGGTCGACCGCGAACACGTGGTGATGCTGAGCGACTGGACCGACGAGGATCCTGCCCGCGTCCTCGCCAAGCTGAAGAAGCAGCCGGACTACTACAATTGGCGCCAGCGCACGCTGGGCACGTTTCTCGCCGACGTCCGCCGCGATGGTCTCTCCGCGACCCTCGCCGAGCGCCACCGGTGGGGCACGATGCGCATGAGCGCGGCCGACCTCGCCGACGTCACCGGCGCCACCTACACCTACCTCGTCAACGGGCAGCCGCCGGCGGGGAACTGGACCGGCCTGGTCGCGCCGGGCGAGCGTGTGCGGCTGCGTCTCATCAACGGCTCGGGGATGACCTACTTCGACGTCCGCATCCCCGGTTTGCCGATGACGGTGGTGGCCGCCGACGGCCAGCCCGTGCAGCCGGTGACCGTCGACGAACTGCGCATCGCGGTGGCCGAGACCTACGACGTCGTCGTCACCGCCGGCGCGCGCGAGGCCTACACGATCTTCGCGCAGGCCATGGATCGGACCGGCTATGCCGCGGCGACGCTGGCGGTGCGCGACGGACTGCAGGCCCCGGTGCCGGAGGTCGACCCGCGCCTGGTGCTGAGCATGGCCGACATGGGGCACGCCATGGATCACGGGGCGCAGGCACCCACCGCTGCCGATCCGCACGCCGGCCACGCCATGCCCGTACCGCAGCCTGAAGACCCGCACGCCGGGCACGCGATGGCCGCGCCGACTGGAGGCGTCGGCCATCCCGACACCGAGAACGGCAATCCGCTGGTCGACATGCAGGCTGCGGCGCCGACCTCGAAGCTCGACGATCCCGGTATCGGCCTGCGCGCCAACGGCCGGCGCGTGCTGACGTATGCCGACTTGAAGAGCACCTTCGCCGATCGCGATGGCCGCGAGCCGGCGCGCACGATCGAACTGCATCTCACCGGCCACATGGAGCGGTTCGCGTGGTCGTTCAACGGCGTGAAGTTCTCGGCGGCGGAGCCGATCCGCCTCGTCTACGGCGAGCGCGTCCGCGTCGTGCTCGTGAACGACACGATGATGACGCACCCCATCCATCTGCATGGCCTGTGGAGCGATCTCGAGGACGACGCCGGCCGGTTCCAGGTGCGCAAGCACACCATCGACATGCCGCCCGGGAGCCGCCGCACCTATCGCGTCACGGCCGACGCGCTCGGTCGCTGGGCCTATCACTGCCATCTGCTGTTCCACATGGAGACGGGGATGATGCGCGAGGTGCACGTCGGCGAAGGGCGGACCTCGTGAGGCGCGTCCTCGCCCTCCTGGTGGTGCTGTGCGCCGCGACGGCGCCGGTCCTGGCCCAGCAGCCGTCGCCGCCGCCGGCGGTGCCCGCACCGGACGACCCGCACGCGGGACATCAACCCGCCGCACCACCGCCGGCACCGGCACCGGCAGACCTGCCCCCGTTCATCCCGCCGCTCACCGATGCCGATCGCGCGGCCGCATTCCCTCCCGTGCATGGTCATCACACCGGCGACAACGCGGTGCGCGCCATGGTGCTGTTCGATCAGCTCGAGTGGCAGGCCTTCGGGAAGACCAACGACATGAGCTGGGACACGACATCGTGGCTGGGCACCGACGTCGAGCGGCTCTGGTTCCGCGCCGAGGGCGACCGCGCCCGGGGCACGTTCGAGCAGGCGCAGCTGCAACTGCTCTACGGCCGCGCCATGTCGCGGTGGTGGCAGATGATGGCCGGCGTGCGCCAGGACGTCCGGCCCGGGGCGCCGCGCACGGCGGCCGCCCTGGGCGTGGAAGGCACCGCGCCGTACTTCTTCCACGTCGAGGCATCGCTGTTCACCGAGTTGAACGGCCGGTCACACGTCCGCCTCGAAACCGAGTACGACCTGCTGCTCACGAATCGCCTCGTGCTGCAGCCACTGGTCGAAGTCGAGATCTACAGCCGCGCCGATCGGGCACAACAGATCGGCCGCGGCCTCGCCACGCTGGATGCCGGATTGCGCGTGCGCTACGAGGTGCGGCGCGAGTTCGCGCCGTACGTCGGCCTGGTATGGCACCGCGCCTACTTCGACACCGCGGACCTGCACCGCGCCGCCGGCCGTCGCGATCGCGGCGTCGCGGTGGCCGTGGGCGTCCGTGTCTGGCGCTGACGCGCCCAGCCGCTGTCGCGTCGGGCCGACGTCAGGGGCGGGGGCGCAGGGTCGGTCGGCGCGTCGTCGCCGCCGGGCGTCGGCCGGCCCGCGCTCGCGGGAGCCCCCGCACTCTCGCGCGCCACCTCGGTTCCGCCAGCAGGTCGGCGAGCGTGTGCCGATCGAGCACCCTGAGGAACGCCGTCAGCGCATCGCCCAGCACCTGGCTCAGGCCACACGCGGGCAGCAGCGGGCAGGTGTTGGTGGCCGGGGCGAAGCACTCCACCACGGTCATCGAGCCTTCGGTGCGGCGCACGACCTCGCCGAGACCGATCTCCGTCGCCGGCCGCGCCAGCGCGAACCCGCCGTCGCGCCCGCGCACCGTCTCGAGATAGCCGAGGTGGGCCAGCGCATTCACCACCTTCACGACGTGGTGCCGCGAGATGCCGAAGGTCGTGGCGACCTCGGCGGTCTGGCAGCGCCGGTCGTCGTGGGCGGCGGCGAAGACCAGCACCCGGAGCGAGTAGTCGGTGAACGACGTAAGTTGCACGGCGTCTGCAACTTTAGCAGGCGCGGCGCCGCCCGCACCACGGCGTCAGCGTCCGGACTCGACGAAGGCAGCGAGGCGGGCCAGGGCGCCGTCCCACTGCGCCGAGATGCGCTCCAGCAGCCGCCGCGTCTCGGCCATGCGTCGGGCATCGACCCGCCAGCGCTGCTCGCGGCCCTCGCGCACCGCGGCCGCCAGTCCCGCCCCCTCGAGCACCTGCAGGTGCTTGGTGACGGCTTGCCGCGTCAACGGCGTGCCGTCGGTGAGCCGCGCGATCGACAGCGGACCCTCGTGGCACAACCGCGAGACCAGGTGGAGCCGCGTCGGGTCGCCGAGCGCGGTGAACACCGGAGCGACGTGGGCGAACGCGGCCGGAGAGGATCGGCCCGGGCGTGGGCCGGCGGTGGCGCGCGTCATCGGCCGTCCTGGGCTGTCACGTACATGGTGACCAGCCTCAGCTGGTGCGTCCAGCCGCCGTCGTTGGCGCCGAAGGCCTCGGCGCGGCGGGCCAACGGGATGGCGTCGAAGCCCGACTCGGTGACGGTGAGACGCGTCGCGTCGCCTTCGGCCTGGAGTTCGAAGGTCACCAGCGTCATGGGCTCGTCGGAATAGTCGATGTCGCCGACGGCGTAGGGGTGCCAGCGGAAGGCGAAGTGATGGGGCGGCTCGACGCGGTCGACCACCACCGCGAACGGCGTCCCGGCGTGCGGCGCCTGCAGGGCCGCGACCTCGGGATCCACGGTGGTGGGGCGGATGCGAGCGGTGAGCCGGGCGCCTGGCGCGAACGGGCCGTCGAACTCCGCCCCGAACCAGGCGCCGAACCGCGCGGCGTCGCTGACCGCGGCCCAGACGCGGGCGAGTGGCGCGGCGATCACGGTGGTCTTGACGATGCGGTCGGTGGTCATGAGCAACCTCTTAGTTGCATGTAACGGTAGCACGCGCCGCAGCTATGAGCAACCGTCAAGTTGCAAGTCTGCGCGAGGCCGTGACGGGAACGAGGGCTACTCGGCGACGTAGCGCCAGGGTGCGTCGGGACCCGACCGCGCCCAGATCGTGAAGAACGGCGCGCCGGGCTGCGCCGAGCCGTCGGCGGCCTTCGCATGTGGGCGGATGAACCCGAACGAGATGCCGAGGTCGCCGCTCGACGCGACCAGGGCAACGTCGGTCGACCACTCGACGGGACTCGGCGGTGCCGGCGCGCCGGCGCCGACCAGCGTCCCAATCGCGGCGTTGCCCACTACATACGACGGGTTCGACGGGCCGCCCATGTTCACCGCGGTCGGCGCGCCGAAGGTCGTGAACGCTGGCCCGAGGCCCACGCGCTGCGCCTCGTCCGAGAACGCCCGCTCGGCGGCGACGAGCGACGCGCGCTGGCGCTCGAGCCAGGCGGCATCGGTGCGCGGTGCGACCAGCGCTGCCGGCAGATGCGGGGCCATCATCGCCGTCGAGGCCTCGCCTTCTGGCCGGCGCGCGCGCTTGTAGCCGGCCACGCGCCAGCCCGGCGCGCCCTTCACCCAGTACGCCATGTACTTCAGCGGCGTCGCCACGCCGCCCGGAGGCGTCACCGTCATGAACCCGAACGTGAAGCCGTGCTGGCCGTCGGCCGACACGGCGCCGCGAATCGGGGCCCACGTGGCGCGGCCATCGGCGTCGGGCGCGCTGCGCAGGAACGCCGTGACTTCGGCGAGTCCGCGATAGAGCCGCGATGGCGGCCCGGGCACGATCACGTCCGGCGCGAACATCGCGGTGAGGCCGTCGACCAGCGTCGTGGTCGCCGCGTGCGCAGCGGCGGCCCGGTCGGCGGCGAGCAAGGCCTCGACGGCGGCTGGCGGCGTGGCGGGCGTGCCGGCCTGGGGAGACATGGCGAGCGCCGCGATCAGTGCGGGAACGGAGAGCATCGGCGATACCTCATGGGCCTGAGATGCCGGCCCCAGCTCGATGCTACGCCGCAGGTGCCTGCGAACGGACGCCGTGGCGCACGACGCAGGGACCGCCGCCGGGACGACGGCTCCCGATCAATGGCCGACGACGTTCATCGTGATGTCGTCGATGTCGAGTTCGATGTAGGCGTACGGGCCCGTCGGCGGATGCCAGCGCGCTTCGCCGTGGCCGATGAGCGTGAAATCGCCGAAGCGGCGCGACGCCGTGATCGGCGTCGACCAGCGCTGGCCCGCGGTGCCGGCGCCGACGGCGGCGGGGTGGCCGCGGTCGTCGGACCAGAAGTCGGCGAGCCGCCCGTCGGCGCCGAACGTCAGCTCGGCGGCGATCGTCTGGGACCCGGCCGTGAAGTGCGCACGCGCGCGGCGATTGTCCACCGTCGTCCAGGCGATGGCCGGGTCGACCAGCGTCGCCGGAGCGAACACGCACAGGTCGTTGAAGAACGTCACGGTCTCGGCGCGGGTCATGGCGTCGCCGGCGTCGGTCGCGACCGGCACCAGGCCCACGGCCTTGACGAGCATCGACGCCGCGCCGTCCGCGAAGCGGTGGTAGCCGGTCACCGGCAGCCCCAGCATCCGCGCGTCGAGGTAGAAGAGCCGCGCCGGCGGCGTCACCGTGTTCACCTGCTCGGCCACCAACGGCATCCAGCCGGCCTCGGGGCCGCTGCGGATGCGGCCGTGCATCCGGACGCGGAACGACTCGACGCGGGGATGTCCCACCACGCCCGTGAGGCGCAGGTACCGTTGCACGGGCGGTGGCAGCGGCTCGAGGTCGGCGTCGGTCACGACCCGAACGGCTGGCAGGTCACCCGTCACTGCCAGGCGCGCGACGTCCCGAGCGTAGGCCGCACGCTGGCTCCACGGTCCGTCGACGAAGCACGCGGCGGCGGCCACGGCCAGCACCGCGACGTTGGCCACGGCGCCGGCCCTGGCATCGCCCCACGACGGGAGGATCGCCATCGACGACAGCACGACGCCTGCGACGGCCACCGCCCACCACCACCGCGGAACGGCCACGCACAGCACCGCGGCGATGCCGAAGGCCAGGGCCGCCAGGGCCCAGACCACCCCCATCGCGGGGCTGATGGGCGTCCTCAGCTGCGCCAGCTCGGCGTAGCCGAACGCCTTGGCGAACCCCATCGCGTGGATGGCGCCGTGCAGGACGAGGAACAGGGCGAAGGCGGCACGCATGGCGCCGTCCACGATTGCACAAAGGGCGCTGCGCCGTGACGTCCTGACGCGCTGGCGCCGATACATCGTGGGGATCCCGCCGCGCGGACGCCGTCGTGCCGCTGGTGTCTAATCTCCATAGACCGGCCTCCACGCCGATCGGCGTGTCGTGGCCTTCGAACGAGGGTGCACATGACACGTCGTGGGTGGGTGGCCGTGGGGCTCCTTTCGCTGTTGTTGCGCGTGCCGGACGCTGGCGCGCAGGCGCCGACGGGATCGCTCGCCGTCGTCAACACCGGACCAACCGGCGCGCTCGAGGTCCTCCAGTCGGCGAACGAGATCCGGATCACGTTCTCGGAGCCGATGGTCACCCTCGGGCGCATCCCGGACGTCGTGACGGCGCCGTTCGTCCGGATCGCCCCGGCCATCCCCGGCACCTTCCGCTGGTCGGGCACGTCGCTGCTCATCTACACGCCCGACCAGGCGAAGCCGCTGCCCTACGCCACGACCTACACGGTCACCGTCGACACCACTGCGCGGGCCGTGAGCGGACGCGCCCTCGCGGCGCCGGTGAGCTTCCAGTTCACGACGCCGGCGGTGCGGCTGCAGTCGACGTCGTGGTATCGCCGCGGCGGCACGGTCGCCGGTCCGCTCGTGATCCTGATGCGCTTCAACCAGCCGGTGCGGCCCGAGGACGTCGCGTCGCACGTCACGGCCACGCGCGCCCGGCACGAGTGGGACGCGCCCGCGTTCACGGACGAGGAACGCGCCCGCTACCGCACCCAGGATGCCGCCGGGCTCGCCGCCTTCGACGCCAAGGTCGAGGCCGTGCGCAAGGTGGCGGCCGGTGGCGGCGCGGTGCCGCTGCGGCTCACCCGCGACTGGGATCGGGTGCGGTATCGCGAGACGCCGGAGCTCGTGGTGTTCGAAACCACCGGGCCGGTCGAGCCCGAGACCCACCTGCGTCTCACGGTGGACGCACGGGTGCCGTCGCCGGCTGGACGCGCCACCCCTGGCCGGCCGCAGACCTACACCCTCGAAGCCGAGACCGCCTTCTTCATTCGCGGCTTCCGCTGCAACGAGCGCTGCCCGGGCGATGCCTACAACCCGCTGCGCCTGACCGCGGATGTCCGCGTCGTGGACCTCGTCGCCGCGCTGACCGCCACGGACATCAGCACCGCGACCCCGCAACCCGTGCGCAAGCCGGCGCGCAAGCCCACCGGCCGTCCCGTCGACGAGACGACGCAGTACGCGACGCTCGAGGACGCCGGCTTCGCCGCGCAGCCGCCCAACCGCAAGTACGTGGTCGCGGCCGCGGCGACGCTGAAGGCCACCGACGGCCAGTCGCTCGGCTACCCGTGGATCGGCATCGTCGACAACTGGCACAACGCCGCGTTCACCAGTTTCGGCGACGGACACGGCGTGTGGGAGAAGGACGGCGGCGCGCTGCTGCCGTTCTACGCGCGTAACGTCCGCGACATCCTGCAGTGGGCGTTCCGGATCGAGCCGTCGCAGCTCATGACGACGATTCAGAACCTGCAGCCCGGGTTCCGGCAGGCGCCGGCCGTCGCCGGCACGCCCCGCACGCTGCGCGTGACGCCCGATCGTGTGCAGTCGCACGGCCTGCCGCTGGGCCCGGCGTTGTCGACATCGGGCACGGGGCTGGTGTGGGCCGCCGTGAAGGACGGGCGCATTCTGGACCGCACGACCCGGGTCGACGAGTCGCAGCAGGTGCGGGCGTCGATCGTGCAGGTCACGAACCTCGGCGTCACGGTGAAGGACAGCCCGCAGAACACCCTCGTCTTCGTGACGCGACTCGACACCGGCGCACCGGTGGCCGGCGCCACCGTGACCATCGTGCGCCGCGACGACTCGACGGCGTGGCGTGGCACCACCGACGCCGATGGCGTCGCGCTGGCTCCCGACACCGACCTCCGTGGCGACGAATGGTACGACGACCGGATCACGTTCCTGGTGATGGCCGAGAAGGACGGCGACGTCGCGTACACGGCGAGCGACTGGCACGAAGGCATCCTGCCGTTCGAGTTCGGCCTGCCGTTCAACCTGCGCGAGCGCGTGCCGATGCTGCGCGGCAGTGTGTTCACGGACCGCGGCGTCTATCGCCTCGGCGAGACGACACAGTTCAAGGCCATCCTGCGGAAGAACACGCCCACCGGCATCACGCTGCTCGACGCCGGCACGCCCGTCGTCATGACCGTGCGCGACGGCCAGAACCGCCTCGTCGACGAGCGCACCGTGACCATGGGGCCGTGGAGCAGCGCCGAATGGACGGTGCCGCTGCCGGCCGATGGCACGCTTGGGCCCTATTCCGTCCGAGCCGTGCTCGCGTCCGATCGTCCGGCGCGTCCGACGCCGGCGGAGCGTGCCCCCGGCGTCGAGCCGAGTTCCGACGAGGACGAGTACGTCGCGTGGGAGAAGGCGGTGCACGGCTCGTTCCTGGTGGCGGCCTACCGGCGCCCCGAGTTCCGTGTCGACGTGTCGCTCACCGGCACACCGCGCATTGCCGGCGAGACCCTGAACGGCGTGGTCACGGCGCGCTATCTCTTCGGCGCACCCATGGGCGGCAAGCCGGTGACGTGGCGCTACTCGCGCTCGCCGGGCTACGAGCCGCCCGACGCGATCTCCGAGCGCTTCGCGCCCGACCGCTGGGTGTTCGTCGGCGCCAGCGGCGACGAGCTGCAGTCCGGCGACCTGGGTCGCGCCGAGGCGACGCTCGCGGCCGACGGCACGCTGACGCTGCCCCTCGAGACCGCACGTGACGCCGGCGTGCCGGTGATCTACTCCCTCGAAGGTGACGTGGAAGACGTCTCGCGGCAGCACATCGCCAACCGCGCCAGCCTGGTCGTGCATCCGGCGCCGTGGTACGTGGGCTTCCGGCGCCCCGACTACTTCCAGGCCGCGGGCGCGGGGTTCACGACCGAGATCGTGGCGGCCGGCCTCGACGGTGTCGCCGTTGCCGGTGTGCCCGTCGAGATCACCCTCACGCGGGTGCAGTGGACCAGCGTTCGCCGCGCCGAGGGCAACGGCTTCTACACGTGGGACTCGCAGCGGCGTGAGGTCGCCGCTGGCTCGTGGACCGTCACGACCGCCGCCGCGCCGGTGCCGCTCACGATCCCGTTCCCGTCCGGCGGCTACTACCGTCTCGAGATGCGCGGCCGCAGCGACGATGGCCGCTCGTCGGTGGCCCGGACCTCGTTCTACGTGGTGGGCGAGGGTTACACCGCGTGGGCCCGCTACGACCACAACCGCATCGACCTCACGCCCGAGAAGCAGACCTACAAGCCTGGCGACACGGCGCGGCTCATGGTGCAGTCGCCGTGGGAGCAGGCCACGGCGCTCGTGACCACCGAACGCGAGGGCGTCCGGTCGTACAAGCGCATCGCGCTCACCTCGACCCAGCAGTCCATCGAGGTGCCGATCACCGAGGACGACGTGCCCAACGTCTTCGTCTCGGTGCTGCTGGTGAAAGGCCGCACCAACGCCGCGCCCACCGCCGCATCGGCGCTGGCCGCCAATGCCGACACGAGCGATCCGGGCAAGCCGACCTTCCGCCTGGGCTACGCCGCGCTGAAGGTCGAGGACCGCACGAAGCGGCTCAGCGTGGACGTCTCGGCCGACCGTGAGGAGTACCGTCCGGCCGCCAAGGCCACGGTGGCCCTGGCTGTGAAGGACATGGCGGGCGCCGGCGCCGCCAGCGAGGTGACGCTCTGGGCGGTGGACTACGGCGTGCTCTCGCTCACCGGGTTCCAGCCCCCCGATGTCGCCGGCGACGTCTACGTGCAGAAGGCGCTGCAGGTGCTCACCACCGACAACCGCCAGCGCATCGTCGCTCGCCGCGTGCTCACGCCGAAGGGCGAGACCGACGGCGGCGGTGGCGGCGCCGACGCCGGTGCGGGCGCGCTGCGCAAGGACTTCCGGCCGCTGGCGTTCTGGCTCGGGTCGGTGGTGACCGGCGCCGACGGCCAGGCGCGTGTCGATGTCACCTTGCCCGAGGCGCTCACCACCTACCGCATCATGGCCGTGGCCGGCGACCGTCGCTCGCGCTTCGGCTCGGGCAGCGCCGAAGTCCGCACCAACAAGCCGGTCACGCTGACCTCGGCATTCCCGCGGTTCCTGGCCGTCGGCGACGAAGCCCATTTCGGCGCCGTCATCGGCAGCCAGCTCAAGGCGGGCGGGGCCGCCACGGTCACGATCCGGTCGCTCGACCCGACGGTGCTGACGATCACGGGCGCCGCCGAACAGAAGCTCGACGTCGCCCCAGGCGCCACCGTGGAGGTGCGCTTCACCGGCCAGGCGAAGAGCGTCGGCCGGGCCCGGCTGCAGATGACGGCGCGCCTCGGCGGCGAGACCGACGGGTTCCAGGAGGTGCTGCCGGTGGAGATCCTGGCGTCGCCGGAGACCGTTGCGGCCTACGGCACCGCGGCCAATGCCACGACCGTGGCGCGCGAGACGCTCACGATTCCCAGCGGCGTCGTCCCCGGTTACGGCGGGCTCGATCTCGAGGTGTCGTCCACCGCGCTGGTCGGCCTCGGCGAGGGCGCGCGGTATCTCGTGCAGTATCCCTACGGCTGCGCGGAGCAGAAGGCGTCCTCGACGCTGGCGCTCTCGCTGGCAGCCGACCTCGGCGACGCGTTCTCACTGCCGGGCATGAACCCCGGCGAGATGAAGACGGTGTCGCAGTCCACGATCCGCGAGCTGGAGCGCTTCCAGTGCGACACCGGCGGCTTCGCCTACTGGCCCGGCGACTGCCGCACCGTCTCGCCGTACCTGACGGCCTATGTGCTGCATGTGCTGAAGACGGCCACGGACCTCGGCTACGGCGTCGATCCCGGCGTGCGCGATCGTGCCTACGACTACCTGCAGCGCGCCCTGGGCGCCACGCCCCCGGCGGCGAACGAGGCGTGGTGGCCGTCCTACACCGCGTGGCAGGCGTTTGCGGTGAAGGTGCTGGCGGAAGGGAAGCGCACGGTCGACTCGCACCTCACGCGCCTCTACGGCTATCGCGACCGGATGCCGGTGTTCGCCGTGGCCTATCTGCACGACGCGCTGCTGGCAAAGGGCGAGACCACGGGCGAGCGCGTGACCGACGTGCGCCGCCGGATGCTCAACGCGATCCTGCCGGAGGCCGGTGAGGCCCACGTCGGCGAACTCGACGATCCGGACCTGCTGTGGCTGTGGAACTCCAACGTGCGCTCGACCGCCATCGTGCTGCAGTCGCTGGTGAACGGCAGCGTCGACCAGGCCCCCATGCAGGCGATGGTGCGCTGGCTGATGCGCGTGCGCACCAACGGGCGGTGGGGCAACACGCAGGACAACGCGCATGCCATGACGGCGTTGGTGGCGTACTACCGGAAGTACGAGCCCACGGTGCCCGACTTCCGTGCGGTGGTCCGGCTCGGCGCGCGCGAGCTGGCGCGTGAAGAGTTCCGTGGGCGCTCTGCCGAGGCCGCGACGTCGTCGCTGCCGATGGCGCAGGTCCTCAGCACCGCCAAACCCGGTGTCGCGGTGCCGCTGACCTTCACGCGCGAGGGCACGGGCACGCTCTACTACGCGACGCGGCTGCGCTACGCAGCCGACGCGCTGCTGCAGAACGGCCTCGACTCGGGGTTCGTGGTCGAGCGCCGCTACGAGCCGTACGCCGAGAACGGCAGCGGACGTCCGGCGGGCACGAGCTACGCGGCCGGCGATCTGGTGCGCGTGACCCTGACGTTCCGCCTCACGAAGGAACGTCGCTTCGTGGCCGTCACCGATCCCCTGCCCGCGGGTTTCGAGGCCGTCGAGTCGTGGTTCGCGACGACGGCGCAGGACCTGGCGGCGGCGACCGACCAGCAGGCCAACGACGCCGGCGACGCGGGTGACTGGCGCGCATGGTGGCGCTACAGCGGCTTCGACCGCGTGGAGCGCCACGACGACCGCGTGCAGCTCTTCGCCACGCGCCTCGGCGAAGGCGATCACACGTTCAGCTACGTCGTGCGCGCGACCACGGCGGGCACGTTCCGGACGGCGCCGGCCCGGGTCGAGGAGATGTACACACCGGAGGTCTTCGGCCGCACGTCGACCAGCGTGATCGAGGTGAAGCGGTAACGGCCATGTCGGACGCACCGTCCACGGGCACGGCGGCCCCCGCCGTCGCGGCGCCTCGGCGGCGGCGCTGGCAGCGGCCGGCTGCGATTGCGGTCGCGGTGGTTGTGCTGGCCCTGGCCTGGCTACGTGCCGGGCCGTTGCCGGTCGGCGTGCTCGATGCCCCGGCGACGCCATCGACGGCGATCGTCGACCGCCACGGCGCGCCGATCTACGAGGCGCTCTCGCCGGCCGCCGTCCGCGCAGTGCTCCTCGACGCGGCGCAGTTGCCACCGACGCTGGTCGCGGCGACGCTGGCTGCCGAGGACCGCCGCTTCTACGCGCATCCGGGGCTCGACCCGGTCGCCATCGCGCGGGCCATGAAGGTGAACCTCGCCGAAGGGCGAATCGTCGAGGGCGGCTCGACCATCACCCAGCAGGTCGCCAAGCTGCTGCTGGGGCAGCGGACGCCAGGCCGCGTCCGTGGATGGCGCGCGAAGGTGGAGGAGGCGGTGCTCGCGTTGCGCCTCGAGCACCGACTGGGCAAGCGCGAGGTGCTCGCGCTGTATCTGAACCTGGCTGCCTACGGCAACCAGTTCACGGGCGCGGAGCGCGCCAGCCAGGCGTATTTCGGCGTGCCGGCGTCGATGCTCACCCCGGCGCAGGCGGCATTCCTCGCCGGCCTGCCGCAGCGGCCGACGGCGTTCAATCCGTTCCGCCATGCCGACGCCGCCCGCGGCCGGCAGCGCAGGGTGCTGCGCCGCATGGCGGCCCAGGGCGCGCTCGACGACGCCGCGCTCACGCACGCGCTCGACGAACGGCTCGTCTTCGCGCCCACGCCGGCGCCGTTCGCGGCGCCGCACTTCGCGGCGATGGTGCTCGCCGGGGCCGGCGAGCCGCGGCCGGCGCGCATCGAGACCACGCTCGACAGCGCGCTGCAGGCCGATGTCGCCGGCATCCTGGCGCGGCATCGCGACACGCTGCGCGCCCACGGCGCCTACAACGCGGCCGTGGTCGTGCTCGAGAACGCGACGGGCGAATGGCTGGCGTGGGAAGGCTCCGGCGACTACTTCGACGAGGCGCACGGCGGGCGCATCAACGGGCCCGTCACGCTCCGGCAGCCGGGGTCGGCGCTGAAGCCGTTCACGTATGCCCTGGCCTTCGACGCCGGCCGCGATCCCGCGACGCTGGTGGCCGACGTCCCGTCGAGTTTCCCCACGGCCGAGGACGGCATCGTCTACAGCCCGCGCAACTACGACGGCCGCTACCGCGGCCCGCTGCTCGTGCGCCAGGCGCTGGCCGGCTCGGTGAACATCCCGGCCGTCGCGCTCGCGCACGACCTCGGCGTGCCCGATCTGCTGCGCTTCCTGCGGCGCGCCGGCCTCAGTACGTTCGATCGGACCGCGGCCTACTACGGGCTCGGCGTGACGCTCGGCAACGCGGAGGTGCGACTCGACGAGCTTACCGCGGCCTACGCCGCCTTCGCGCGTGGCGGCGAGCGGATCGCGCCGACGTACCTGCGTCGTGCGGGCGACCGGCCGGCGGAGACGGAGCGCATCGTCTCGGACCGCGCCGCCTTCTGGATCACCGACATCCTCTCGGATCCGGAAGCGCGCGAGTTCGTGTTCGGCCGCGGCGGCAGCCTCGAGCTGCCGTTCCCGGTGGCGGTGAAGACGGGAACGTCGCAGGCCTACCACGACAACTGGACCGTCGGCTATTCGCGGCACGTCACCGTGGGCGTGTGGGTCGGCAACTTCGACCGACGTCCGCTCCGCAACTCCAGCGGCGTCACCGGCGCCGGGCCGATCTTCCATGCCGTGATGCTCGCGGCCGAGCGTCGCGTCGCCGGCGCGGAGTCTCTGGACACCACCGGCGACCTGCTGCCGCCGCCACCCACAGTGGTGTCGCGTGAGGTGTGCGCCGACTCGGGTGCGGCCGCCGGGGCGTGGTGTCCGCGGCGCCGCCACGAGTGGCTGCCGAGCGAACGCGCCGACGTCGTGTGCCCGTGGCATCGGCTCGAGGACGGGCACGTCGTGACGGCCCTGCCGGCCGCCTTCGACGCCTGGCAGCGCGGCGGCGATCGCACGGCACCGGTACTGCTGACCGCGGCGACACGCGCCGCGGCTCCGGTCGCCACCCGGCCGGCGCGACCGCCCAGCACTCGCGACGACGGCACGACCGCCCTGGTCATCGCCAGTCCGCCCGACGGCGCGACCTACCTCATCGACCCGACGCTGCGGCGCGAGTTCCAGACCGTCCCGTTGCGCGCCACTGGCGGCGGCACCCGTCGCCTGACCTGGAGCGTCGGCGGACAGCCGGTTGCTGCTCCCGATGGCGTCTCGGCGGAGTGGCCGCTGACGCCGGGCACCCATCGTGTCGTCGTCACGGACCTTCGCGGACGAAGCGCCACCGCGACGGTCACCGTGCGGTAGCGGCGACCGGCGGGCCGTGTGGCATGATCGTCCGCGACCATGGCCAAGTCCGCCCGCTTCCACTGGAACGACCCGCTGCTCCTCGACCAGCAGCTCACCGACGACGAACGCCTGGTGCGCGACACCGCCCGGCAGTACTGCCAGGAGAAGCTGGCGCCGCGGGTGCTCGAGATGTTCCGGCACGAGAAGCCCGATCCGGCGATCTTCCGCGAGATGGGTGCGCTCGACTTCCTCGGCATCGTC
Source organism: uncultured Acidobacteriota bacterium (assembly GCA_902826065.1). Lineage (GTDB taxonomy): Bacteria > Acidobacteriota > Vicinamibacteria > Vicinamibacterales > UBA2999 > CADEFD01. The sequence continues at coordinate 84,815 of CADEDM010000003.1, forward strand.
ATCCCGGAGGAGTACGGCGGCGCCGGCATGGGCTACGTGAGCTACGGACTGGTGGCGCGTGAGGTCGAGCGCATCGACTCCGGCTTCCGCTCGATGATGAGCGTGCAGGGCTCGCTCGTGATGGTGCCGATCAACGCCTTCGGCACCGA